>NZ_JBVHHW010000004.1:67656-176822 GCF_055560875.1 Kitasatospora sp. NPDC023118 | reverse complement strand
CCGCCGGCGCCCCGTGGGCCGGGCCCGTGCCCGGGGGGGGCGCGCCGTCCCGGGGGGGGCGGGCGCCCCGCGCGCGGGCGAGGGCGCGGGCGTTCGGGGGCGGGCGCGCGGGGCGGAGCCCGCGCGCCCATGAGTGGATCCCGGGAGTTCGGCGTGTCCCTGCTGGGACGGTCCTCGTTGTTCCCGGCGTCGGACGCTCCAGACGTCGGAGCCGAGTAGTGGGAGGCCCCGGGATGCGGCGCCGAGTTGGGGTGTGGGCGCGGCGGGTGGGAGTGGCGGGCTGGTGCCTGATGCTGCTCACGGGGTGTGGTGGCGGTGGCTCGGCGGGCGCGCCTGCCGAGGATGCGGCCGGCGCCTCGTACACCCCGCCCCCGCCGCCGTCCCGGGCGGTGCTCACCGCGCTGCCCGCGGACGGCGCTCAGGACGTGCCGCCGGAGGGCCCGGTGCGGGTGAACGCCGCCCAGGGGCGGCTGGTGTCGGTCCGGCTGGCCGACGGCAAGGGCGCCGAGCTGCCCGGCACGATCAGCCCGGACGGTGCCGCCTGGGCGCCGGACGGCCCGCTGCCGCTCGGCACCGCCTTCACCCTGGACGCCGTCGCGGAGGACGACCAGGGACAGCGGGCGGCCCAGCACTCGGCGTTCTCGACCGTCGCCCGGGCGCACACCTTCGTCGCCTTCTTCACCCCGGAGGACGGCTCCACGGTCGGCGTCGGGATGCCGGTCTCGCTGCGCTTCAGTCGTCCGATCGCCGACCGGGCCGCGGTGGAGAAGGCCGTCCAGGTCACCGCCGACCCGCCGGTGCCGGTGGCCGCGCACTGGTTCGGCAACCAGCGGCTGGACGTCCGCCCGCGGCAGTACTGGGCGGCCGGCACCAAGGTCACCGTGGCGTTGCGGCTCAAGGACGTGCAGGGCGCGCCGGGCGTGTTCGGCTCCCAGACCCGGGACCTGCACTTCACCGTCGGCCGGGCGCAGGTCTCCACCGTCGACCTGGACGCGCATACCCTGACCGTCCGGGCCGGGCAGGGCGGCAAGGTGGTCCGGGTGCTCAAGGTGTCCGGCGGCAGCCCCGACCACTCCACCTACCGGGGCGTGATGGTGGTGTCGGAGAAGTACAAGGTGACCCGGATGAACTCGCAGACCGTCGGGATGGGCGACGAGTACGACATCAAGGACGTCCCGCACGCGATGCGGCTGACCGCCTCCGGCACCTTCCTGCACGGCAACTACTGGGCCGACCCGGGGGTGTTCGGCACCGCCAACACCAGCCACGGCTGCATCGGCCTGGCCGACGCCAAGGGCGGCACGAGCAAGGACACCCCGGCGGGCTGGCTGTTCGAGCACACCGTCCCGGGGGACGTGGTGGAGGTGAAGGCCTCGGCCGGGGACGTCGTGCCGCCGTCGAACGGGCTGGGCGACTGGAACGTGCCGTGGGACCAGTGGGTGGCCGGGAGCGCCCTGCGGCCCTGACCGGCTTTCACGTACGGTTCACCTCCCGCTCCACCCACCTCCCCTGGGCTTTCACTCAGACGGCCCAGCTATCCTGCTCCGGCGCGCCGGGCCCCGGCGCGAAAGATCGGCGCCCGGTGCAACTCATGGAGGCACTCAACGCGTCAAGAGAGTGGATACCGGGAGGGGAGATTCCGTGAAGACGGGTAAGACGGTCGGCGCCGCGATACGCACCAGCAACCGCTACGGGCGCAGGGGTGCGATGGCGTTGGTCATGGGTGGGGTGCTGCTGCTCACCGCGGCGTGCAACGACGACAAGGGCGGCAGTTCAGGGGACGCCGCCGCGACGGCGTCCGCGGACGCGAACGGGACGGCCGCCCCGGGGGGCAACGGGGCCACGCCGAAGGCCTCGGCGGCCGTGCTCGCGGTCGAACCGAAGGACGGCGCCCAGGACGTCGCGCCGAACGCGCTGCAGGTGTCGGTCTCGAACGGCAAGCTCACCACGGTCGATGTGACCGACAAGAACGGCAAGCCGGTCGAGGGCGCGATCACCGCGGACGGCACCGGCTGGAAGCCCTCGGCGGCGCTCGCCGTCGGGATGGCGTACAAGGTGAACGCGCAGGCCAAGGACGACGCCGGGCTGGTGTCCGCGTCGACCACCTCGTTCACCACGCTGACGCCGGACAAGAAGGCCTCCACCAACGACAACATCAGCGACGGCTCCACCTACGGTGTCGGCATGATCGTCTCGGTGAACTTCTCCAAGGACGTCAAGAACAAGGACGCCGTCCTCAAGGGCATCTCCTTCGAGACCAGCAACGGCACGACGGTCAAGGGCCACTGGTTCAGCGACCGCCGGGTGGACTTCCGTCCCGAGCAGTACTGGGCGCCGGGCACCAAGGTGACCATCAAGTACCGGCTGAAGAGCGTCGAGGTCGCGCCGGGCATCTACGGGGACGTGGACAAGGACGAGCCGTTCACCATCGGCCGCTCCATGATCTCCACCGCGGACGCCAAGTCGCACCAGATGACCGTCGAGCGGGACGGCAAGACCACCACGCTGCCGGTGACCCTGGGCGCGGACGCGACGCCGTCCTGGGGCGGGACCATGGTGATCATGGAGAAGGAGAAGGTCACCCGGATGAACTCGCAGACCGTCGGTCTCGGCGGCGAGTACGACATCCAGGACGTGCCGCACGCGATGCGGCTGACCACCTCCGGCACCTTCGTGCACGGCAACTACTGGTCCAACCCGTTCGGCAAGACCAACGGGAGTCACGGCTGCGTCTCGATGCAGGACGAGAAGGGCGGCAGTGACAGCTCCGTCGCGGGCAAGTTCTTCAACGACTCGATGGTCGGCGACGTCGTGAAGATCGTGAACACCAAGGAGAAGACCGTCTCGCCCTCCAACGGGCTGGGCGGCTGGAACGTGTCCTGGGCCAACTGGTAGGCCCGGCGGGTTTGTCACCGAGCGGCTCGATCCTCACCCGTTGGGGTTCGGGCCGCTCGGTTTTTGGGGCAAGAAGCCCCTCGAATGGCGCAACCTTTGCGGTGGCCAGGCGCGTATACGGGTCGGGTCCGCCGATGCGTCGGGTCCGCCGGTCCGTCGGGTGCGTCGGGTCCACGGGGAGTTCTGAGGGAGGGAGTCGACGTGAGGTCGATACGCAGGGTGGTGGCCGCCGGTCTGGTCGGCGGGGCGATGGCGTTGACCGCGGCCTGTGGCGGCGGCGGTGGCGGTGGCGGGAGCGCCGCGAAGGCCGATCTGGGGGCCGGCGCGGCCGCCTCCAAGAACGCTTCGGCTCCTGCCGGTTCGGCGCCTGCCAGTTCGGCGCCGAAGGTGTCGGCGGCCACGGTGAGCATCGAGCCGAAGAGCGGCGCGGTGGACGTGGCGCCGGGCGCGCTCAAGATCGGGGCGACCGGCGGCAAGCTCACCACCGTCAAGGTGAGCGACAAGACCGGCAAGGAGGTCGCCGGCACCATCGCCGCGGACGGCTCCAGCTGGACCCCGTCCACCGGCCTCTCGGTGGGCACCGCCTATCAGGTCAGCGCGATGGCCGCGGACGCCGACGGCGTGGTCGCCACGGCGGACAGCAGCTTCACCACGCTGACCCCGGAGACGCTGGCCAAGGCCTCCGACAACGTGGACGACAACGCCACGTACGGCGTCGGCATGATCGTCTCGGTGGACTTCAGCAAGGACGTCAAGAACAAGGACGCGGTCGCGAAGGGCATCTCCTTCGAGGCCAGCGACGGCACCGCGGTCAAGGGCCACTGGTTCGACGACCGCCGGCTGGACTTCCGTCCGGAGAACTACTGGAAGCCGGGCACCAAGGTGACGGTGCACTACCGGCTGAAGAGCGTGGAGATCGCCCCCGGGGTGTACGGCAGCGACCGGGACGAGCCCTTCACGATCGGGCGATCCCAGGTTTCGACGGTTGACGCCGCCGCGCACAAGATGACGGTGGTCCGGGACGGGCAGTCGAGCGACATCGACATCACCTCCGGCTCGTCCGAACACCCCACCTGGAACGGGACGATGGTGGTCATGTCCAAGGAGGGCACGGTGCGGATGCAGTCCAGCACCCTGCCCGGCATGACCGGCTCGCCGTACGACCTGCAGGTGCCGCACTCGATGCGGCTGACCACCAGCGGGACGTACGTGCACGGCAACTACTGGAGCGACGCCTTCGGGGAGGACAACGTCAGCCACGGCTGCGTGGGCCTGCGGGACGTCAAGGGCGGCGGGGACGGCACCTCGATGGGCAAGTTCTACGACGGCTCGATGGTCGGGGACGTGGTGATCGTGAAGAACTCCACCAAGAAGGAGACGCTCGACCCGTCGAACGGGCTGAGTGGCTGGAACGTGCCGTGGAGCCAGTGGTAATCGCCAGGCAGGGTGCGTCGGGGTCAACCCGGGCTTGACTCCGGTCGGTCCGGATTGGCCCCTCCTTGCTCCCGGCATATGCCGATCCGAGGGAGATCGTTTGCTCATTGTCCGTACGCGGCTGCTTGCGTTCCGCAATGATGGTCCGCATGGCGGGTTGGGGCGAAGCAGATCAGTCATCGGTTCCCGGGGCCGGCGTGGTGGCCGAAGCGCCCTGGATCGACGTCCAGGGAGCGCTCTCGGCGCTGGAGCGGCTCAGTTCCCGGGAGCTGCGGGAGATGTACGCGGGCAGGTTGTGCGATCAGTCCGCGCCGAACGAGGTGCGGTTGCCGTCCCGGCCGGAGTCGGGCCCGGTGGCCCGCAAGCTGGTGTTGGACGTCCTGGAGTCCTGGGGCCTCCACCAGCTCCTGGAGGCCGGGGAGTTGCTCACCAGTGAGCTGGTGTCCAACGCGGTGCGGCACGCCGCCGGGCGCACCATCGGCCTCCACGTCAGCCGCAAGCCCGGGTGGCTGCGGATCGAGGTCCGCGACTCCTCACGGGCGCTGCCCTGCATGATCCTCGCCGAGGCCAAACCGGTGAACGAGCGCGGCCGCGGGCTGAAGATCGTCGACGACCTCGCCGACCGCTGGGGCGCGGACCTGCTGCCGCGCGGCAAGGGCGTCTGGTTCGAGCTGAGGGTCCGCGAGCGGCACTGAGGCGCGCTCTCGGGTCCGGATTCGTCTCCGGATACGCGCAGGGCCCCCGGGTTCGCCGTGTTCCGGCGGATGGGGGCCCCTGCAAGTCATCGCGCCGGCCAAGGGGGTGCGTGCCGCGCGATGGGCGTCGGCAGTGCCAGGTCGGGCCCGCCGAAGTTCGATGCCTTGACTATCGCACGGATCTCAACATGTGGGCAAACCGGGCGGCTTGGATTACAAGGTTTGTAACCTACTTCACCTTTGGAATTTGCATAGGTTAACGCCGCCACCTGTGAATATTCATGATCCCGGCACGTTCGACGCCTGCTCGGCCGTCCTCCGGGGATTCCGCAGCGAGAGCATCGGCATATCGACGCCGAGCCTCGCCGCAGTGCTGTGCAGCGACGACGTGTTGCGGCTTTGCAGCTTCTCGCGGATGTAGGCGGCGTGGCGGTGAACGGCGGTGGGGGAGAGGTGCCGGTGGGTTGGCGGGGCCTTGAGGGCGCCACGGCAGGTGCGGCAGAGGCCGCCGAGGAGGGCGTGCGGGCGGCAGGGGGCGCGGCAGCCGGTGCACTCGATGATGCGGGTGGGCTGCTGCTGGGAGAGCGGGCGCTCCGGGGGCATCTTGTCGAGCAGGCGGCGGCGGGTGAAGGCCGCCGGGCTGTGGACGCCGTCCGGCGGGAGGCCTGCGGTGAGTGCGGCCGTGAAGAGGGCGAGCGTGGTGCCCCGGGCCAGCCACTCGGCGGCGAGCGGTTCCAGGGCGGTGCAGTCGGCCGCGGAGAGGGCGAGGCGGGCGTCGGCGAGGCCCAGGCCGGCGAGGGCCGCGTAGGCGGCCGAGGTGGGGGAGGTGCGGTTGAGCGTTCGCTCCCTGGGGGGATCGGGCGCTCCGGACGTTGACGCCTCGCCGGTGGTGAGGAAGCGGGTCCACCAGGCGTCGGAGCGGGGTGTCCGCGAGAAGTAGGTGCGGAACACCCAGCGGCACTGCTTGTCGCCGACGCGCTCGCGGACGCGACGCAGGTGGCCTGCGGTGGAGAGGTTGTTGAGCACCGTGCGGCAGGCCATCTGCCCGTAGTGGGGCTGGAGGGCGGCGAGCGTTTTGACGTCCATGGCGGCGCCGTCGGGGAGGTGGTCGATGAGCGAGGCGACGTACGCCTCGCGCGCCGGGAGGTGCGAGAAGTCTCGGGCGGAGCGAGGAAGTTGCTCCGGGGCGGACTGCTTTCCGTACCCGGGCGCGGCCATGGCGGTAAAGTCGTGAACAGCCACAGGATCGATTCCTAGAGTCAGTCGATCGTGCCGGTCAGGCCCCCGTTCGGTGTTGGTAGCACCAGCGGGGGCTGATTCATTAGTGCGCACGCTACACGGATGAACCGGCTGTGGCGTAGTCGTGACGATAAGTCATATCGGCTGCGTGCAGGGGTGGTTGGAAGGTAGTTACCCACCCGTTCAACTAAAGGGTCACTCGACCGGTGCCGCTTGAGCTTCGGGGGCGAAGGAGACGAACGCGGTCCACGCTTCGGGGGAGAAGGTGAGGGTCGGGCCGGCCTTGTCCTTGGAGTCGCGGACGTGGATGGCGGAGGGGGAAGCGGCTACCTCAACGCAGTTGCCGCCCTCGGTGCCGCTGTAGCTGGACTTCACCCAGACTGGGTTGGTGCTCATAGCTCCTCCGCCAACTTGTTGATGAAACGAGCCGACTCCTCGGGGGCGAGGGCCTGCCGGAGGATCATCGCATGGCGCTGCCACAGCAGATTAACCTTCTCGGGGTCGGCATACAGGAAGCCCATGGACTGGCCTTCCTCGTATGCGAGACGCTCGTGATCGGCGGTCTCCAGCAGAACGAACGGGCCGTTGACTCCCGGGTGAACGCACGTGGCAGGCGCCACTTGAACGTCGATGTGCCTGGGCTTGCCTACTTCAACGAGATGTTCCAACTGCTCTTTGTGTTCTGCGGCAGTGCCAACCTGGCGCATGAGGGCGAACTCGTCAATGACGAAACTGAACGACTTCGTCTGCTTGCTGAGGATCTCCTGGCGGGCCAGCCGTGCCGCTACTCGCTCCTCGACGGTGTCATCGTCCAGCGGCGGCCAGTGTGCATGGAGTAGGGCGCGGGCTGTGGCCTCTGTCTGAAGGAGGCCGGGAACGAGTTGGTTCTCGTACGAGCTCAAGACGGTTGCCTCGGGCTCGTATCTCATGAAGTCCTGTGAGAAGGATGGGAACTTCTCGGGTTTCAGGAAGTCGGCCGCTCCCAGCAACATCCCCCGCGCGTTGCACAACTCATCCGCCACCGTGAGCAACTTGAGCGACGGCTTCCGCCTCCCCGCCTCCATCGACCGCACGCTCTCGTAGTCGTAGCACGACGCCTTACACAACTCCTCCCGCGTGACCCCGGCCTGTTCGCGCCACCGCTTGATCTGATCGCCGCAGTACTTCCAGGCCATCGGGTTCTGCTTCGACGTCGTCATCCCGGCCCCCTCATCGTCCCTGGTCACGCAGCGGTCAACTCTCGCGCTGTACCGACGGTGTGACTACTGAGGGTATGCCTGGCTCCCGACTCTTGAAGGGTGAAATGGCCGAACTCGGCCCTTGTGAGTGAAGCATTCCGTACACCCCGAGGATTTTGATGATCACTCAGCCCGTCGACGCCGTCGAGTGGACGTTCCCCCGCCACCCCCGCAGCGCCGGCCGCGCCCGCCTCCGTCTGCTGCGGCAGGCCTTCGAGTGGGAGGTGCCCGTCGAGTCCACCGAGATCGCTCTGATCCTCCTCAGCGAACTCGTCACCAACGCCTGCCGTCACGCCCGGGGTCCCCGCGACCGCATGATCGGCGTCCGCGTCCTCCTCCCGAACTCCTCCCTCCTCCGGATCGAGGTCTCGGACGCCAACTCCACTCTCCCGACCATCCGGAACGCCTCCCCCAACGACGAGTCCGGCCGGGGCCTCGAACTCGTCGCAGCCCTCGCCGCCTCCTGGGGCGCGCACCCGCGCGGCGAGGGCCACATCGGCAAGACCACCTGGTGCGAACTCGCCCTCCCCACCCCCGCCAACCCCCACGGCGACTGACCGGCTACTTCACGGGCTTGGCCAACTCCCGTGCCAGCGACACCGCGTCGTCAGGGAACTCACCTGACTTGTCGGCGTTGACCAGGAGCTCCAGCACTCGGTCGCCGATGCGGACGAGGATCGTCTCGGTGCCCAGGTAGCCCCCCTCCGGGAGCATCTTGAAGTCCAGTGCCTCGTCGCCCAGTCCGGCCACCGGCTTGGCGACGAGGCGTATCTCGATATCGCTGTGGCCCTGGCCCGTGCCCTTCTCGGTGAACGACGGGCAGCGCGCCGCGAAGTCCCTGATCACACCCAGCTGCTTCGCCGCGTCGCCGGCGCGGAAGGAGGCCACGGTCACCCCGCCGGCGTGCTCGCCGTCGGTGGACCATATGTTCTGGCGGGCGTACGCCGCGTAGCCGTCCAGCACCGTCAGGTTGTTCATGACGCTGCACGGCGCCGTGGGCCCCAACCCCGTGGTGGCGGAGAGCACCTGCGATCCGCTGTCCGACGGGGTGCTGGGGCCGTACTTGCTGTTGAGGGTCCAACCCGACGGGACGGTCTCCTCGGTGGGCAGATACGCCCTGAGGACGCTCCCGAGGACGATCGACGGATCCACGACCGGGGCGGTCAGCGTGGGCGTCGGGGCCGGCAGGATGGGGTATCGGGTCGGGAAGTCCGTCACAGTCACCTTGACTGTCGGGGCGACGGATATCGCCTCCGTCGGGCCGACCGCCTTCGGTGAACCTTCACTGGAACACCCGGCCACGGCGGCCAGGGCGAGCAGGGCCCCCGCCGTCACCGGAACTCGCACCTTGGCCATGGTGAACATCGCTTCCTTCGCGCTGACATGACGGATGGTCACCAACGCTACCGTGCTGACGCCAACCGCTGCTCGGCCTTCCGTTCCCCTCATGCCCGCGCGAGAAGTCGGACCGGCCGACTTCTCGCGCTCCTGCTCGTTCTCCCCCCTCCTTCTCCGCCGCGTATCAGCCCAGTGAGAAGCCCATCTGAACGACGCCTTCGACGTGCTCACCTCGGCGCCCGCGAAGTACGGCACGCCGTCGGAGTGCCGGCTGCCGGACAGCGCCATCGGCGTCTCCTCGATGCCGGGCCACGGAAGCGGGTGGGGCGCCTGCGCAGGAAGTCGGCCCTGTCGACTTCCTGGGCGAGCGGATAGCATCAGGCCCGTGAAGCTCTACTGGCACGCCGTGCTGCCACCGCTCAGCGCCTGATCGGGCGCGCGCTTCGGTGGCTTGATCCCTGAGACCCCCGGTTCAGCCTGGTGTGGCTGCCGTGGGGCTGTGGCGTGCGCCCGTTCTCGGAACCAGTTCCCCTGACGGTCTTCGACGACGGAAGTTCACGACTGTGCCGAATCGTTTGTCTGCGCCTGCCCGTACTCGCCCGACCCCGGCTGCTCGCCCTGCCCGGCTGATCGACGGGCCGCTGCCGATCCTGGCCGCCGCGCTGCTGTGGGGCACCACCGGGACCGCCAGCTCGCTGGCGCCCGTGGGCGCTCCGGCGGCGGGGATCGGCTCCGCCGCGCTGGTGCTCGGCGGGCTGCTGCTGTTCCTCACCGACCGCACCGCCTGGTCGCTGCCCCGGCGGTGCGGCACGCGTGAGCGGTGGCTGCTGGCGGTGGGGGCCGTCGCGGTGACGGGGTACCCGCTCACCTTCTACCCGGCGGTGACCCGCACCGGGGTGGCGGTGGCCACCGTGATCGCCCTGGGAAGCGCGCCGGTGTTCACCGGGCTGCTCGGCTGGCTCGCCCGGCAGGGCCGGCCCGGCGGGCGCTGGGCCGGGGCCACGGCGCTGGCCGTGCTGGGCTGCGGGGTGCTGGTGCTCGGGCCCGAACTCGCCGGTGGCGGCGCGGCGGTGGACCCCGTCGGAGTGCTGCTGGCGGCGCTCTCGGGGCTCTCGTACGCGGTGTACTCGCTGATCGCCGGCCGGCTGATCGCGGCCGGGCACCCGTCCGGCGGGGTGATGGGCGCGATGTTCGGCGGGGCGGCGCTGCTGGTGCTGCCGGTGTTGCTGGGCGGCTCGGTGCAGTGGCTGGCCTCGGCGCGGGGCACGGGGGTGGTGCTGCACCTCGGGGTGATCACCACCTTCTTCGCGTACCGCCTGTTCGGCCACGGCCTGCGGCACACCTCCGCCCAGACCGCCACCACGCTGACGCTCGCCGAACCCGCCGTCGCCGCAGTCCTCGGCGTCGCGGCGCTGGGGGAGCGGCTGCCGGCCGTCTCCTGGTGCGGGCTCGCGGTGCTCGCGGGCGGGCTGGCGTTCCTGACGCTTCCGGGCCGCCGGTAGTTCAGTTGCTGCGCAGGAAGTCGGCCCGGCCGACTTCCTGCGCAGCAACAGCCCGGTGGCTAGGGTGAGGTGATCGTGTGATCGTCGGGGGCCATGTCGCGTGTGGTGCAGGGCTCTTGGCGTTCCGGCTTGTCTAGGACGGGGGACTGGTCATGGCGGAGTTCGCGGGTCCGTTGGAGGTGCTCGCCCGCTACCGTCGGGCGATGCTCGACCTCGACGCCGATGCGCTGGCCGAGCTGTACGCCGAGGACGGGGTGCACGAGTTCCCGTTCCTGTTCCCGGGGATGCCCGAGCGGTACCGGGGGCGGGAGGAGGTCCGGGCCGGGTACCGGGCGGCGTGGGGTGCGAGCACCGCGCGGCCGCAGGAGATCCGGGAGGTCGCCGTCCACCCGAGCACCGATCCTGAGGTGCTCACCGTCGAGCAGTGCGTGATCGGTACCGACGTCGCCACCGGCAGGCCGTTCAGCCTGCCGGGGCTGCTCGTGCTGCGGGTCCGGGACGGCCGGCTGGTGCACGTCCGGGACTACATGGACGGCCTGGCCGTGGCCCGTGCGATGGGGCGGCTGGCCGCCGTGGCGGCGCGGCTGGAGGAGCGGGGCTGAGGGGCGGTCGGATGGCGCCGTTCCGTGATCTTGACCGTGTTCGGGCGACTACGATCAGCGGATATGACGACGCCGCCCGATGAAGGCATCCACCCGTTCCGCATCGCCGTTCCGGAGAGCGACCTGGAGGACCTGCGCCAGCGCCTCGACCGAACGCGCTGGCCGGACGAGCTGCCGGGGGTCGGCTGGGCCTACGGGATCCCGCGCGACTACCTGATGGAGCTGGCCGACTACTGGCGGCACGAGTACGACTGGCGGGCCGCCGAGGCGCGGCTCAACCAGTGGCCGCAGTTCACCACGACGATCGACGGCGCCAACATCCACTTCCTGCACGTCCGTTCGCCGGAGCCGGACGCGGTGCCGCTGCTGCTGTCGCACGGCTGGCCCGGTTCGATCGTCGAGTTCGCCGAGCTCATCGGACCGCTCACCGACCCCCGGGCGCACGGGGCGGGCCCCTCGCCGGCCTTCCACCTGGTGATCCCGAGCCTGCCCGGCTTCGGCTTCTCCGGTCCGACCCGGGAGACCGGCTGGGAGTACCGGCGGGTGGCGGCGGCCTTCGCCGAACTGATGCGACGGCTGGGCTACGACTCGTACGGGGTGCAGGGCGGCGACTGGGGCTCCGCGATCTCGCGGGAGCTCGGCCGGGTGCACCCCGAGCGGGTGATCGGGGTGCACCTGAACCTGATCCCGGGGGGTGCGGCGGAGAGCGAGCCCACCGAGGAGGAGCTCGCCGGGCTCTCCGCGCCGGAGCGGGCGCGGACGCTGGCCTCCTGGGAGCGGATGCGCGAGTGGAACCGGGAGCGCAAGGGCTACGCGGACATCCAGACCACCCGGCCGCAGACCCTCGCGTACGGCCTCACCGACTCGCCGGTCGGTCAACTGGCCTGGATCGCCGAGAAGTTCAAGGAGTGGACGGACTCCGCGGAACGCCCCGAGGACGCCGTCGACCGGGACCAGCTGCTCACCAACGTGATGCTCTACTGGCTCACCGGGACGGCCGGGTCCTCGGCCCGGCTCTACTACGAGCGCACCCACGCCGACTACTGGGGCCAGCCGGCCGAGCCGTCGACCGCCCCGACCGCCGTGGCGCTGTTCCCGGAGGAGAACTTCCTGGTCCTGCGGCACATCGCGGAGCGGACCAACAACATCGTGCGCTGGACGGAGCTGGACCGGGGCGGTCACTTCGCCGCGATGGAGGAGCCGGACCTGCTGGCCGCCGACATCAGGGCCTTCTTCGGGCGGCTGCGCCCGGCGGACGCGTAGCCGCAGCGGTGCGCCGCCTCCATCCCCTGCGGGGAGGCGGCGCCGCTCAGGCCCGGATGGTGCCGGGCTCGGGCTCCGAGAAGGCCCCGTACAGCAGCAGGTCGAGGACGGCGAGCAGCTCCTTGGTGAGCGCGCCCTTGCGG
Organism: Kitasatospora sp. NPDC023118; assembly: GCF_055560875.1. NCBI lineage: Bacteria > Bacillati > Actinomycetota > Actinomycetes > Kitasatosporales > Streptomycetaceae > Kitasatospora > Kitasatospora sp. NPDC023118. The sequence goes on along the minus strand of NZ_JBVHHW010000004.1, from coordinate 164,473 downwards.
CCGGGGTGCATGCACCCATCTTCGAGTACCTCCGCGTCCCGATCGAGGACCGGGCGATGCTCTACAGCTGGGCGCCGATCCTCGGCGGAGCCCCCTACCACACCGAGGAGGAGAACCGCCGGCTCAAGGAGGTCAGCGCCAGGTACGAGCAGTACCTCCTGGACCTGCTGGAGTCCCGCCGCGCCGACCTCGGCGAGGACCTGGTCAGCCAGCTGCTGCGCGCGGCCGACGAGGACGTGTTCACCACCGACGAGATCGCCTCGACCATGTCGCTGGTCATCATCGCCGGCCAGCGGACCACCACCAACCTGATCGGCAACGGCCTGTCGGCCCTGCTCAGCCACCCCGACCAGCTGGAACTTCTGCGTGAGAAGCCGGAGTTGGTCGTCTCCGCGGTGGAGGAGTTCCTGCGCTACGAGGCGCCCAGCTACCGCGGCACGCTCCGGGTCGCCGCCCAGGACATGGAGATCGGCGGGGTGGAGATCGGCAAGGAGGCCTTCGTCCACCTGCTGATCGCCGCCGCCAACCGCGACCCGAAGGTCTTCGAGGACCCGGACGCGCTGGACATCGCCCGCAAGAACAACCGCCACCTCACCTTCGGCCACGGCCCGCACTTCTGCCCGGGCGCGCCGCTCTCCCGGCTGGAGGGCCACCTGGTCTTCCCGACCCTGCTGCGCCGCCTGGAGGGGATCGAACTCGCCGTCCCGGAAGACGAGTTGGCCCGGGGCCCGCTCAGACCGCCGTGATCAGCACTCGATGACGTTCACCGCGAGGCCGCCGCGCGAGGTCTCCTTGTACTTGCGCGACGTAGCAGACCTCACGGTGGAACTGCGGGCCGCGAAGCGCGACTGCGCGGCGGCGGGCACAGGTCGGCTCGGCCCGTCCGGAGGACGGGTCAGCTGCCCGGGTGGGAGGCCGCCCAGCCGTGTTCGAGCAACGCGAAGGCCTCGTCCGCGGCGCGGCTCGGCTCGGTGTGCCGCAGGATGAGGCCGCGGGCCTCAAGGGCGAAACGGGCCAGGGCGGCGCAGCTGACGTCGTCCTCGGGAGCGCCGACAGCCTCGGCGATGGCCCGCGCCAGGGCCGCTTCGTGGCGCGTCCACATGCGGTGGGCGTAGTCGCGCAGCGCAGGGGTCTCCTGCACCATGCGCGTGAAGTCGGCGAACCGCGGGTCCGTGGCATGGACGGCGAACTGGGTCTGGTTCAGCAGGATGTGATCGCGCAGCGCCTGCGGGATCGACTGGCCGGGGGTGCGGTCGCGCACGGCGGCGACGAGCGCTGCCTCCAGGTCGTCGTCCTGGTCGAAGACCAGGGCTTCCTTGCCGGAGAAGTGCTTGAACAGGGTGGTCACCGAGACATCGGCGGCATCGGCGACATCCTTGACGCCGACCTGGTCGTAGCCGCGGTCGAGGAAGAGTTCGAGTGCGGCGTCGGCCAGGGACTGGCGGGTCTGGGCCTTCTTGCGCTCGCGGCGCCCGGTCGGTTCGGTCACCCGCTCACCATACCCCAGGGTGCAGCGACTATGAAAGTTGAGTCGTTGCACTTATTTCATGAGTGTGCTTTCTTGGTGCTGCCGGGCGCTCCCGGCAGCTCATCCACCTCCCGAGGGACACTCCCATGAACTCTGCTCGTGCTCCCCGCATCGCGATCGTCGGCGCCGGCCTCGGCGGCCTCACCTGCGCCCGAGTCCTGCAGCAACACGGCCGCTCCGTCACTGTTTTCGAACGCGAGGCCTCCGCCGACGCCCGCCCGCAGGGCGGCACCCTCGACCTGCATGCCGACACCGGTCAGGCCGCCCTGCGGGCGGCCGGGCTCCTCGGCCGATTCCAAGCCCTGGCCCGCCCCGAAGGAGAGGAGTGGCGCGTGCTCGACTTCGCCGACGCCGCCCTCCTGGCGCACCAGGGGCCTTCCGCCGCCGGCGGCCGGCCGGAGATCGATCGAGGCCAACTGCGTGGCCTGTTCCTGGACTCGCTCACCGAGGGCACGGTGCGGTGGGGGCGCGCCGTCAGCGAGGTCACCCCGCTGGCGGACGGCACCTGCCGACTGCTCTTCGGTGACGGCATCGCTGAGGACTTCGACCTGGTGGTCGGCGCCGACGGCGCCTGGTCGCGCGTCCGCCCGGCCCTGTCGCACGCCGCACCCGGCTACACCGGTGTCACCTTCGTCGAGACCGGATTCGACCACTGCGACACCCGCCATCCCGACCTCGCGCGGCTGGTCGGCAACGGATCGATGCTGGCGAAGGGCGCAGGCCGGTCCCTGGTCGCCCAGCGCAACAGCAACGGCCACATCCGCGCCTACATCGCGCTCCGCGCGCCGCAGGACTGGCACGAAGCCGCCGGTATCGACCTCGGCGACCAGCGAGCCGTGCGGACGCACCTGCTGAGGATGTTCGACGGCTGGGACGAGAGCCTGCGCTACATCCTGCGCAACAGTGACACCGGGTTCATCAACCGGCCCCTGTTCGTCCTGCCCGCCCCGCACACCTGGGAGCACGTTCCCGGTGTCACGCTGCTCGGCGATGCCGCGCACCTGATGCCTCCGGTTGGGCTGGGCGCCAATCTCGCCATGCTCGACGGCGCCGACCTCGCCCGCGCCCTCGTCACCGAATCCAGCGTCGACGGCGCCGTCCGCACCTACGAGAGCGTCATGGTGCCGCGCTCGATCGAGGCCGCGACGGGCAGCGCGCGGGGACTCGATCACCTCGTTCCCGCGACGACCTCCTGAGCTGACTCCACCGCCCTCGGCCGCATGGCCGTGCCCGCGTCGGGCATGTGCGCTCTCCACGGCGGTCGCATCCGCCCCAGGGAGGTGTCGTCAGAGGACCCGTCCGTCGGCCTCGCCCCCAGTAGATGTCGACAGAACAGCTCAGAAAGGGAGAAACATGCAGGTCAGAGCCGGTTTCCCTAGCACTCGATGACGTTCACGGCGAGGCCGCCGCGCGAGGTCTCCTTGTACTTGATCTTCATGTCGGCGCCGGTCTCCTTCATCGTCTTGATCGCCTTGTCCAGCGAGACGTGATGCCGCCCGTCGCCCCGCAGCGCCATCCGGGCCGCGGTGACGGCCTTGACCGAGGCCATGCCGTTGCGCTCGATGCAGGGGATCTGGACCAGGCCGCCGACCGGGTCGCAGGTGAGGCCGAGGTTGTGCTCGATGCCGATCTCGGCGGCGTTCTCGACCTGCTCGGGGGTGCCGCCGAGGACCTCGGCGAGGCCGCCCGCGGCCATCGAGCAGGCGGAGCCGACCTCGCCCTGGCAGCCGACCTCGGCGCCGGAGATGGAGGCGTTCTCCTTGAAGAGCATGCCGATGGCGCCGGCCGCGAGCAGGAAGCGGACGATGCCGTCCTCATCGGCGCCCGGGATGAAGTTCAGGTAGTAGTGCAGGACGGCCGGGATGATCCCCGCCGCGCCGTTGGTCGGCGCGGTGACCACCCGGCGGCCGGAGGCGTTCTCCTCGTTGACCGCCATCGCGTAGAGGGTCACCCACTCCATCGCGTTGGCCGGGCCGATCCCCTCGGCGCGCAGCGCCCGGGCCGCGGCGGCCGCCCGGCGGCGGACCTTGAGACCGCCCGGCAGGATGCCCTCGCGGCTCATGCCGGCCCGCACGCACTCCTGCATCACGGACCAGATCTCCAGCAGCCCGGTGCGGATCTCCTCCTCGCTGCGCCAGGCCTTCTCGTTCTCCAGCATCAGGCCGGAGATCGACAGCCCGGTCTCCCGGGTGAGCCGCAGCAGCTCCTCACCGGTGCGGAAGGGGTAGCGCAGCGCGGTGTCGTCGGGCTTGACCCGGTCCGCGCCGATCGCGTCCTCGTCGACGACGAAGCCGCCGCCGACCGAGTAGTAGGTCTTCTCCAGCAGCGTGGAGCCGTCCGCCGCGTACGCCCACAGGGTCATGCCGTTGGCGTGGTACGGCAGCGAGCGGCGCCGGTGCAGGACCAGCTGGCTGTCGGGGTCGAAGTCGACGGCGTGCTCGCCGAGCAGGTTGATCCGCTTCTCGGCGGTGATCCGCTCGACGTCCTTGTCGGCCTGGTCGACGTCGACGGTGCGGGGCGAGTTGTTCTCCAGGCCCAGCAGGACGGCCTTCGGGGTGCCGTGGCCGTGGCCGGTGGCGCCCAGCGAGCCGTACAGTTCGGCCCGGACGGACGTCACCTGCGTCAGCAGGCCTTCGGACCGCAGGCGGCGGGCGAACATCCGGGCGGCGCGCATCGGGCCGACGGTGTGGGAGCTCGACGGGCCGATGCCGATGGAGAAGAGGTCGAAGACACTGATGGCCACGGGGACGTCCTTGTCTGGTCTCGTGGAAGGACTTGCGGTCGGGGCGGGCACGGAACGGGGCACCCCGCACACTGTCCAGTGTGCGGGGTGCCCCGGAGTCCCCTGGACGTTCCAGGGGTGAGGCCGATCACCCTACCGGTCGGTAACTTACCGGCGGGTCACCTACTGCCGGCCCTTACTCCTGGTTGCCCAGGTTCGGGTAGAGCGGGTACTTCTCGGCCAGCGCGGTGACGCGGGCCTTGAGCGCGGCGGCGACGGTCTCGTCGAAGGCGGGCTTGAGCGCCTCGGCGATGATGTCGGCGACCTCGCGGAAGTCCTCGGCCCGGAAGCCGCGGGTGGCCAGGGCCGGGGTGCCGATGCGCAGGCCCGAGGTGACCATCGGCGGGCGCGGGTCGTTCGGGATGGCGTTGCGGTTGACCGTGATGCCGACCTCGTGCAGCCGGTCCTCGGCCTGCTGGCCGTCGAGCTGGCTGTTGCGCAGGTCGACCAGGACCAGGTGGACGTCGGTGCCGCCGGACAGCACGCTGGCGCCGGCCTCGGCGACGTCGTCCTGCAGCAGGCGCTCGGCGAGGATGCGGGCGCCCTCCAGGGTGCGCTGCTGGCGCTCCTTGAACTCCTCCGAGGCGGCGATCTTGAAGGCGACGGCCTTGCCCGCGATCACGTGCTCCAGCGGACCGCCCTGCTGGCCGGGGAAGACCGCGGAGTTGATCTTCTTGGCGAACTCGGCCTTGGACAGGATGACGCCGCCGCGCGGACCGCCCAGGGTCTTGTGGGTGGTGGTGGTGACCACGTCCGCGTAGGGCACCGGGTTCGGGTGCAGCCCGGCGGCCACCAGGCCGGCGAAGTGCGCCATGTCCACCATGAGCAGGGCGCCGACCTCGTCGGCGACCCGGCGGAACTCGGCGAAGTCCAGCTGGCGCGGGTAGGCGGACCAGCCGGCGATGATCAGCTTCGGCTGGTGCTCCTTGGCCAGGCGCTCGACCTCGGCCATGTCGACCTGGCCGGTCTTCTCGTCCACGTGGTACGCGACCACGTTGTAGAGCTTTCCGGAGAAGTTGATCTTCATGCCGTGGGTCAGGTGACCGCCGTGGGCCAGGTTCAGGCCCAGGATGGTGTCGCCCGGCTGGATCAGCGCGAACATCGCGGCGGCGTTGGCCTGCGCCCCGGAGTGCGGCTGGACGTTGGCGTGCTCGGCGCCGAACAGGGCCTTGATGCGGTCGATCGCGATCTGCTCGACCACGTCGACGTGCTCGCAGCCGCCGTAGTAGCGGCGGCCGGGGTAGCCCTCGGCGTACTTGTTGGTGAGCACCGAGCCCTGGGCCTCCATGACCGCCACCGGGGCGAAGTTCTCGGAGGCGATCATCTCCAGGGTGGTCTGCTGGCGGTGCAGCTCGGCGTCGACCGCGGCGGCGATCTCCGGGTCGAGGGCGTGCAGGGACTGGTTGAGAACCGTCATGGTGTGGTCTTCCCGGGAGGAGGAGAGCGGAGGGACGGTGGGGGCGGGACGGACCGCCGTGCTGCGGCCCGTCCCGGCGGGTGGCTCAGCCCTGGGCGTGGGTGAGCGCGTCGTACTCGGCGGCGCTGAGCAGCTCGTCGGTGGACTCCACCCGGACCTTGAACAGCCAGCCGCCCTCGAAGGGGGCGCTGTTGACGAGGGCGTTGTCGTCCAGGACGTCCTGGTTGACCTCGACGACCTCGCCGGTCACCGGGGAGTACAGGTCGCTGACCGACTTGGTGGACTCCAGCTCGCCGCAGGTCTCGCCGGCGGTCACCTCGTCGCCGACCTCGGGCAGCTGCACGTAGACGATGTCACCGAGCGCGTCCGCGGCGTGCTTGGTGATGCCGACCGTGGAGACACCGTCCTCGGCGGCCGTCAGCCACTCGTGCTCCTTGGTGTACTTCAGGTGCTGGGGGTTGCTCATGGCGTCATTCTCCAGGATGGGAAGCGGGTACGACGAAGCGGGCCGCCGCGCGGACGGCTTCGACGTGCGGGTATGGGAGGAACGGGGGCCCCGGCCGGACGGCCTCAGCGGGCGCGCTTGTAGAACGGCAGCGCCACGACCTGGACCGGCTCGTGCTTGCCGCGCACGTCCACCGCGACGGTGCTGCCGGGGGCGGCGTGGGCCGCGTCGACGTAGGCCATCGCGATCGGCTTGCCCAGGGTCGGGGACGGCGCGCCGGAGGTGATCCGGCCGATCGGGGCGCCCTCGGTGGAGACCACGGTGTACTCGGCGCGCGGCACCCGCTTGCCCTCGGAGACCAGGCCGACCAGCACCTTCGGGGGGTTGGTCTCGGCCGCGGCGGCGGCCTGCTCCAGGGCCTTGCGGCCGACGAAGGCGCCGTCGTTGGTGGTCTTGTCGAAGCGGACGACCCGGCCCAGGCCCGCGTCGAACGGGGTGAGGTCGGTGGACAGCTCGTGCCCGTACAGCGGCATGCCCGCCTCCAGGCGCAGGGTGTCGCGGCAGGACAGGCCGCACGGGACCAGGTCGTGGCCCTCGCCGGCGGCGGTCAGGGCCTGCCAGATCTGCTCGGCGTCGCCCGGGTGGCAGAAGATCTCGAAGCCGTCCTCACCGGTGTAGCCGGTGCGGGCCAGCAGCACGTCGCGGTCGGCCACCCGGGCCGGGAGGATCGCGTAGTACTTCAGGCCGGGCAGGTCGGCCTCGGTGGTCTTGGCCAGGATCGCGGTGGACTCCGGGCCCTGGACGGCGATCAGCGCGTAGGTGTCGCGGTCGTCGGTGACGACGGCGTCGAAGCCCTTGGCACGGGCGATCAGCTCGTCCAGGACCAGCTGGGCGTTGGAGGCGTTGGCGACGACCAGGAAGGCGTCCTCGCGCAGGCGGTAGACGATCAGGTCGTCCAGGATGCCGCCGTCCTCGGCGCAGATCATGGTGTAGCGGGCGCGCAGCACGCCGAGCGCGGAGACGAAGCCGACCAGCGCGTGGTCCAGCATCTCGCCGGCCTGCGGGCCGGTCACGGTGATCTCGCCCATGTGCGAGAGGTCGAACAGGCCGGCCTTGGTGCGGACGGCGAGGTGCTCCTCGCGCTCGCTGCCGTAGCGCAGCGGCATGTCCCAGCCGGCGAAGTCGGTCATGGTCGCGCCGAGGGCGCGGTGCAGCGCGTCGAGCGCGGTCAGGCGGAGGGACGACATGGCCAGGAACTCCTCGGTCGGGGCACTCAGGGGTGCACGCGCCGGGACCGGACCCGCTGGGGACCGACCCTGCGCGCGGGCATGCGGCGGCGTGGGTCTCCCCATCTGTCGTCGGACCTGAGAGCTTCACCGCGGCCGCCCGCAGCTGTTTCCAGCATCCAGGACAGCATGGCGGCTTGCACCGTGGGTGGGCGCGCGACAGGGCCGTGCGCCGCTTTCCAGATGTGCCTAACCCGTGCGGTAGGGGGGCCTGAGAGATTCCGGGGAGGACTTGCTCCTTCGGCGCCGGCTGTACCGCCTGAGCGGCACTCCGGGCTCTCCCGCGCGGGTTCGAGCGGCCGGTGTGGAGTTGTGGGGGCCCGCGGCGCATGCCGTCGGACGCGCACATCATGGCACGTCCCCGCGGACGAGGGGAGGGGGGACCCGGTCACACGACATGGAGGCGAACACGAGCCCTAAACTCTTCCGCGTCGGCACAGCAGTGGGCGGCCGACCGGCAGAGGGCGGTTCAGGCGCGCATGGGGTACCCGGTGGAGCAGCAGCAGGGGTGGGACGGGCCGCAGGCGGCGCCGCCCGGCGGTGCGTGGCCGGCCAACGAGCTGGAGCAGGTGCTGACCGCCGCGCTCGGCGACCCGGGCGCGACGCCGCGGGTGATCGAGGTGCTGGCCCGCAGTCAGGTGTGGATCCCGCTGCCGGCCGGGGGCGACCCGGGCGGGCAGTCGCTGGACCTGCCGACCATCGAGCTGGCCGGGGCCCCGTACGTGCCGGTGTTCTCCTCGCAGGAGGTGTTCCTGCAGCAGGCGCCGGGGATGGCCTTCGCGATCGCGCCGGCCTGGGAGTTCGCCCGCGGACTGCCGCTGGGCGTGGGCATCGCGGTCAACCCCGAGGCCGCGGTGGGCATCCCGGTGCCGCCACAGGGCGTGGCGGAGCTGCGCCGCGGGCCACGTGACGGCCACCGCTGGGAGCACACCGAGCACGCCGCGGAGGCGCCGACCGGCGGCCGGGTGGCGCTGCGCGAGCCGGTGCCGGGCGAGGACCCGGAGTACTTCCTGGCCGCCTGCCGGGCCGAACTGTCGGCCTTGCCCGGGGTGTTGACCGCGCGCCGGGCGCTGGCCAGCATCGAGGGCGAACCGACCGTGATGTTCGTGGGCGTCCAGTTGGATCCGGCCGCCCCGGCCGACCCGGGCGCGGTGAACGAGGCGCTCGGCCGGGCACTGGGAACCGCGCCGCTGCCGGGTGGCGTCCACCTCGTGCTGCTCGACCTCGCCGAGGACCCGGTGGTCGAGTGGCTGCTCACCCGGGTACTGCCTTTCTACACGCGGGTGTGAGCGGGGATCGCATCAAGGGCACGTCGCCGTGGCGGTGGCCGGTGCCGCGCCATAGGGTGCGTGCAGACGGCCGACGGGCCGGCTGGGTTGAGGAAAGAGGCGCGGCGAGGTGGGCGCATGAGTGCGGGAGCGGGAACGGGCGGTGTGCCGGGGCCCTGGGGCCAGGCTCCGGCCGGGCGCCCGGCGGCGGATCCGGGCGCGATGGAGCACGCCCTGCGCGAGGTCGCGCCGGAGCGCTACGACGCGTACGAGCGGCTGCTGCACGCGCTGGCCGACGGCCAGGTCTGGATGCTGCTCTGGCACGGTACGCCGGGCAGTCCGGACGCGCAGTACGGGAACATGGAGATCAGCGGCCACGGCTACGCGCCGGCCGTGACCTCGCCCGAGCAGCTGACGGCCTCCGGCTGGGCCCGGGCCCACGAGGTCATCTCCGGGCGGGAGATCGCCGCCTCCCTGTACCGCACCCGCTGGGGTCTGTGGCTCAACCCGCACGCTCCCGGCGGCGGGGTCGGTGTGCCCTGGGCGGACCTGCGGCGGATCGCCGCGGGCCTGGACCGGCTGCCGGCCGGTCCGTTGAAGCTGAGTGAGCCGCAGGTGAACGCCCAGCAGTTCTTCGCGCTGCTGGAGCGGCAGGCCGGTGAGGTGCGCGCGGTCCGGGCGCTGCGCCGGGCCTGGGTGCAGCCGGCGGTGGGGGAGCCGTACCTGGCGATCGGCCTGGACCTGTACGAGAGTTCGCCGCCGGCCGTGGAGGCGGTGCGGGCACTGATGCAGCGGGCGATCGCGGTGGCCCCGGAGGGGCTCGCGGTGTCCACGGTGGCGATGGCGGACGAGTACGACCCGGTGGCGCTGTGGATGCGCGCCAACGCGCGGCCGTTCTTCGATCGGGAGGCGGGCCGCCCGCCGGCCGGCCCGTACCCGACGGCGGCGCCGCCGCCGTACCCGGGGCAGTCGATGCCCGGTCAGCCGATGCCGGGTCAGCCGATGCCGGGGCAGCCGACACCGGGATGGGCCTACGGCACCCGGCCGCCCGCGCCGGGCTGGGGGCAGCAGCCCCCGCAGGCGTGGCACGGATACCCCGGCCGCTGATTGCCAAACCCCGTTTCCAGCTAAAACCTTTACCGCGAAGCCGACTTGATTCACCATCAGGTCGGCTTCGGTGTTTTCCGGACGAATTACCCCTCCGTCGGGGTCCGCACATCTTGGCATGGCTGTTACAGCCATGTGAAGAGGGATATGCCGATGACCGCGGAGGTGCATGCGTGCAGATCACAGTTGGGCATCTGTCGCCTGGCAGGGCTGGCGCAAGCCAGTTCGGATGGCAGAGAGTTCTGCGCAACGCACCGCGCGTACTGGATACCCCACAAAGGTGAGCGCGCACGCCGACCGCTCCACCACGCGACGCCCAATCCCGCGTGGCGGCAGTACCTGTGCACGAAGCACTGCCGCGAACACCTGCTCCTCCTAAGCACCTCCGCACGTCCGCAGCCGCACCGCCGAAGCCGGCGCCCGGCACCCGTGGGCCGGCCACCGTCGGCGAGGGGACCCAACTGACCATGACCGCATCCGTGACCACCACCGGGAACGAACCGGAGGCGCCAGCCACCGCGAGCCCGGCCAAGACGATCGAGGGCCGCTCCCTCGGTCGGATCGCCTGGACCCGCTTCAAGCGGGACAAGGCCGCCGTCGCCGGCGGCATCGTGGTGATCCTGCTGATCCTGCTCGCCGTGCTGTCCGGGCCGATCGAGGCCCTGTTCGGGCTCGACCCCGACAACCCGAACCCGGACCTGCTGGACGCCAACCTCGGCGGCCTGCCGCTCGGGGACTGGGGCGGCATGAGCGCGGACCACCCGCTCGGCATCGACCCCCTGCAGGGCCGTGACCTGCTCGCCCGCGTGGTCGACGGCTCCTGGGTCTCCCTGCTGGTCGCCTTCGGCGCGACCGTCCTGTCCAACACCATCGGCAGTGTGCTCGGCGTGATGGCCGGCTACTACGGCGGCTGGGTGGACACCCTGATCAGCCGGCTGATGGACGTCTTCCTGGCGTTCCCGCTGCTGCTCTTCGCCATCGCGATCTCCGCCTCGCTCCAGGGCGGCGCGTTCGGCCTGCACGGCCTCCCGCTGCACATCATGGTGCTGATCTTCGTGATCGGCTTCTTCAACTGGCCCTACATGGGCCGGATCGTGCGCGGACAGACGCTGTCGCTGCGCGAGCGGGAGTTCGTCCACGCGGCCCGCAGCCTCGGCGCCCGCGGCCCGTTCATCCTGTTCAAGGAACTGCTGCCCAACCTGGCCGGCCCGATCCTGGTCTACTCGACCCTGCTGATCCCGACCAACATCCTCTTCGAGGCCGGGCTGAGCTTCCTCGGCGTCGGCATCCAGCCCCCGCAGTCCTCCTGGGGCGGCATGCTCGCCGACGCGAAGAACTACTACCAGGTCGACCCCCAGTACATGGTGGTCCCCGGTCTGGCGATCTTCATCACCGTGCTCGCGTTCAACCTGCTCGGCGACGGGCTGCGTGACGCCCTCGATCCCAAGAGCAACTGACATCACGTCAGAACACTCCCTCCTCCACATCCTCAAGGGGTTGATCTCACCCATGCGTAGGTCCCGTACCGTCGCGCTGACCGCCGCGGCCGCCGCCGCGGTCCTGGTCGTCACCGGCTGTTCGTCCAGCTCCAAGAGCGGCGACAGCGGCTCCTCGTCCTCGGCCGGCTCCAACGACGCGAGCGGCGGCGGCGCCGACGCGGCAACCAAGCAGATCGTCAACGCCTCGGACAAGAAGGGCGGGACGGTCACCTACGAGATGAAGGGCACCCCGGACTCCCTCGACCCGGGCAACACCTACTACGCGTACATCTACAACTTCTCGCGCCTGTACGCCCGCCCGCTGACCACCTTCAACCCGGCCGCGGGCGCGGACGGCAACAAGCTGGTCCCGGACCTCGCCGAGTCGATGGGCCAGCCCAGCGCGGACGGCCTGACCTGGACGTACAAGCTGCGCGCCGGCCTGAAGTACGACGACGGCACCCCGATCACCTCCAAGGACGTCAAGTACGCCGTGGAGCGCTCGAACTACGCGCCCGAGGTGAACTCCAACGGCCCGACGTACTTCCACGACCTGCTGGTCGACAACCCGACGCCGTACCAGGGTCCGTACAAGGACAAGACCGGCGACCTGAAGTCGATCGAGACGCCGGACGACACCACGATCGTCTTCCACCTCCAGCACCCCTTCGCCGACTTCGACTACCTGGTCAGCGCCCCGCAGACCGCGCCGGTCCCGCAGGCCAAGGACACCGGTGCCGACTACGTGAAGCACATCGTGTCCTCGGGCACCTACAAGTTCGAGTCCTACGAGGACGGCAAGCAGGCCGTCCTGGTGCCGAACACCAACTGGGACAAGAGCACCGACCCGATCCGGAAGCAGCTGCCGGACAAGATCGTGCTCAAGATGAACATCGACCAGGCCACCATCGACAAGGACCTGCTGGCCGGCAACGCCCAGGTCGACCTGGTGGGCGGCGGCGTCGACCCGCAGACCCAGGCGCAGATCCTGCGCGACCCGAAGCTCAAGGCCAAGACCGACAACGCCTACGGCGGCCGCCTGGTCTACATGGCGATCAACACCAAGGTCGCGCCGTTCGACAACATCGACTGCCGCAAGGCCGTCCAGTACGCGATCGACAAGGTCTCGGTGCAGACCGCGCTCGGCGGCCCGATCCGCGGCCAGGTGGCCAACACCGTGCTCCCGCCGGACATCCCGGGCCACCAGGACTTCAACCTGTACGAGACCAAGGACAACAAGGGTGACGAGGCCAAGGCCAAGGACTCCCTGAAGGCCTGCGGCAAGGACGGCGGCTTCAGCACCGTCCTGTCCGCCCGCACCGAGCGCGCCACCGAGGTCGCCGCGGCCACCGCCATCCAGGCGCAGCTGAAGAAGATCGGCATCAACGTCGAGATCCAGCAGTACCCGCAGGGCAAGTACCTGACCGACTCGGCCGGTGCGCCGCAGTTCACCCAGGACCACAACATCGGTCTGATGATGATGCAGTGGGGCGCCGACTGGCCGACCGGCTACGGCTTCCTGCAGCAGATCGTCGACGGCCGCGCGATCAAGCCCTCCGGCAACAGCAACCTCGCCCAGCTGAACGACCCCGCCGTCAACAAGATGATCGACGACGCCGCGGTCAACCCCGACCGGGCGGCCCGCGAGAAGATCTACGGCGACATCGACAAGAAGGTCATGGAGTCCGCGGCCTACGTCCCGCTGACCGACTTCAAGGTCTTCCTGTACCGCTCGGACAGCGCCACCAACGTGGCCTCCACCTCGGCCTTCTCGGGTGAGTACGACGACCTGAACATCGGCACCACCAAGTAAGAGCCTGGCTCCGCATCCCTGAAGGCAGGTGAAGGCAGCGGCGCCCGCCGCCGTCCGGAAGACCCCGGACGGCGGCGGGCCGCCGGAGCCGCCCAACTGTGTTTGCCTACATCATCCGCAGGATCTTCGCGGCCGCGGTGCTGCTGCTGGTCGTCAGCGCCGTCACCTTCGCGATCTTCTTCCTGCTTCCGCGCCTGGCCGGCGAGACCACCGACCAGCTGGCCGCGCAGTACATCGGGAAGGACCCGGGGCCCACGGCGATCGCCGCGGTCAAGCAGAACCTCGGCCTCGACCAACCCCTGTACACCCAGTACTGGCACTTCCTGAAGGCGCTGGTCGCAGGCGCCGATTACAAGTTCGGGCCGGAACCGGCCACCTGCCACGTGCCCTGCTTCGGCTACTCCTTCAAGAGCCACCTCGAGGTCTGGCCGCTGATGACCAGCCGGATCCCGGTCACCATCTCGCTCGCCATCGGCGCGTCGGTGCTCTGGCTGCTCTCCGGCATCACCACCGGCGTGATCTCGGCCCTCAAGCCGCGGTCGATCTTCGACCGGCTCTCCATGGGCGTCGCCCTGGCCGGCGTCTCGCTGCCGGTCTTCTTCACCGGCGCCCTGCTGCTGACGGTGTTCAGCTACGAGTGGCCGATCCTGGACAACCTGCACTACGTCAACTTCACCGACGACCCGCTGATGTGGGCCCGCAACCTGATCCTGCCGTGGATCTCGCTGGCCTTCCTCTACTCCGCGCTCTACGCCCGGCTCACCCGTGCCGGGATGCTGGAGACGATGAGCGAGGACTACATCCGCACCGCCCGGGCCAAGGGCCTGGTCGAGCGCAAGGTGGTCGTCAAGCACGGGCTGCGCTCCGCGCTCACCCCGATCGTCACCATCTTCGGCATGGACCTCGGTCTGCTGCTCGGCGGTGCGCTGATCACCGAGCAGGTCTTCTCGCTCAACGGCATCGGCCAGTTCGCCGTCCAGGCGATCACCGACAACGACCTGCCCAAGATCCTCGGCGTCACCCTGCTGGCCGCCTTCTTCATCGTCGTCTGCAACCTCGTGGTCGACCTCCTGTACGCCCTCGTCGACCCCCGCGTGAGGCTCTCGTGACCGAGCTCAAGAAGACTCCGGCGGACGCCGATTCCGCCCCGGCGGACGCCGCGCCGACGCCCCTGGGCGACCCGTTCCTGTCCGTCCGCGACCTGCGGATCCACTTCGACACCGACGACGGCCTGGTCCGCTCGGTGGACGGGGTCAGCTTCGACCTGCACAAGGGCCGCACCCTGGGCATCGTCGGCGAGTCCGGCTCCGGGAAGTCCGTCACCTCGCTGGGCATCATGGGCCTGCACCGCTCCAAGCGGGCGAGGATCAGCGGTGAGATATGGCTGGGCGGCGAGGAGCTGATCGCGGCCGGACCGGACCGGGTGCGCCAACTGCGCGGCCGCGAACTGGCGATGATCTTCCAGGACCCGCTGACCGCGATGCACCCCTACTACACGGTCGGCGCGCAGATCACGGAGGCGTACCGGGTGCACCACCCCCAGGCCTCCAAGAAGCAGGCCAGGGCCCGTGCGATCGAGATGCTCGACCGGGTGGGCATCCCGCAGCCGGACCGCCGGGTGGACGACTACCCGCACCAGTTCTCCGGCGGCATGCGCCAGCGCGCGATGATCGCCATGGCCCTGGTCAACGACCCCTCGCTGCTGATCGCCGACGAGCCCACCACCGCCCTGGACGTCACCGTCCAGGCGCAGATCCTGGACCTCATCCGCGACCTCCAGGAGGAGTTCGGCTCCGCCGTCATCATCATCACCCACGACCTCGGGGTGGTCGCCGAGCTCGCCGACGACATCCTGGTCATGTACGGCGGCAAGTGCATCGAGCGCGGCCCCGCCGAGACCCTCTTCGACGCGCCCGAACACCCCTACACCTGGGGCCTGCTGGGATCGATGCCGCGCCTGGACCGGGAGCTGCAGGACCGCCTCGTGCCGGTCAAGGGCACCCCGCCCAGCCTGATCAACGTGCCGTCGGGCTGCGCCTTCCACCCGCGCTGCCCGTACGCCGCCCTGACCGGCGGGCGCTCCACGAGCGAGCTCCCGGTGCTGACCGAGGCCGCGGCCGGCCACTTCGCGGCCTGCCACCTGCCGGCCGACGAGCGGCACCGCATCTTCGCCGAAGAGATCGCGCCCCGGCTGTGAGCCCGGCCTCGTACCACCTTTCTGGAGAGAACCGATGACGGACACTCAGGGGGCCACGCCCCTCTCGCGTGGAAGTGGGGCTTCCCCGGCGCCCGCCTCCGACCGCGAGCCGCTGCTGAGGGTGACCGGCCTGACCCGGCACTTCCCGATCCGCGGCGGACTGCTGCGGCGCCAGACCGGCGCGGTGCGGGCCGTCGACGGCATCGACTTCACGGTCAACGCCGGTGAGACGCTGGGCGTCGTCGGCGAGTCCGGCTGCGGCAAGTCGACCATGGGCCGGCTGGTCACCAGGCTCGACGAACCCACCGCCGGGACGATCGAGTTCGAGGGCACCGACATCAGCCACCTGGGCATCGGCGCGATGCGGCCGATGCGCCGCGACATCCAGATGATCTTCCAGGACCCGTACTCCTCGCTGAATCCCCGGCACACCGTCGGCACCATCGTCAGCGCGCCGTTCAAGCTCCAGGGCGTGCAGCCCGAGGGCGGGGTCAAGAAGGCCGTCCAGGAGCTGCTGGAGCTGTGCGGGCTCAGCCCCGAGCACTACAACCGCTACCCGCACGAGTTCTCCGGCGGCCAGCGCCAGCGCATCGGCATCGCCCGGGCGCTCGCGCTCAAGCCGAAGATGATCGTCGCGGACGAGCCGGTCTCCGCGCTGGACGTGTCGATCCAGGCGCAGGTGGTCAACCTGCTGGACGACCTGCAGCGGGAGCTGGGCCTGACCTACCTGATCATCGCGCACGACCTCTCGGTGGTCCGGCACGTCTCGGACCGGGTGGCGGTGATGTACCTCGGCAAGATCGTCGAGATCGCCGACCGGGACTCGCTCTACCGCAGCCCGATGCACCCGTACACCAACGCCCTGATGTCGGCGGTCCCGGTGCCGGACCCGCGCCGGCGCCAGCGGGCCGGGCGCGAGCGGATCCTGCTCAAGGGCGACGTGCCCTCGCCGATCAACCCGCCCAGCGGCTGCCGGTTCCGGACGCGCTGCTGGAAGGCGCAGGAGGTGTGCGCCACCCAGGAGCCGCCGCTGACGGCGCTGAAGACCGGGCACCAGGTGGCCTGCCACTTCCCCGAGAACGAGGGCTGAGCTCGGGCGCATCGGAGGGGAGGATTCCGGACAGGTCATAGTTGTGTGGTGACCTCGCAGATCTTCCCCTCCGACGTGCAGCAGTCGCTGGACCTCGTCGGCATCTTCGTCTTCGCGCTCTCCGGAGCGCTGCTCGCCGTCCGCAAGAACATGGACATCTTCGGGATCTGTGTGCTGGCCGAGGTCACGGCCCTGGGCGGCGGGGTGATGCGCGACCTGGTGATCGGCGCGACCCCGGTGGCCGCCTTCACCAACCTCGGCTACTTCCTCACCCCGCTGGCCGCCGCACTGGTGGTGTTCTTCCTGCACCCCGAGGTCGAGCGGATCAACCGGGCGGTGCAGACCCTGGACGCCCTCGGCCTCGGGCTGTTCTGCGTCACCGGCACCGCCAAGGCGCACGACTACGGGCTGGGCGCGGTCGCCGCCGTCGCGCTCGGCATGGTGACCGCGGCCGGCGGCGGCGTGATCCGCGACGTGCTGGCCGGGGAGATCCCCTCGCTGCTGCGCTGGGACCGGGAGATCTACGCCGTCCCGGCCCTGGTCGGCGCCGCCCTGGTGGCCGTGCTGATCGGCGCGAACCGGCTCACCGGCGTCACCGGCACCGCCGCCGCGCTCACCGCCTTCGGGCTGCGGATGCTCGCCCTGAAGTACGGCTGGCGCGCCCCGCGGGCCTGGCACCGCAACGGTTCTCGCACCAGCGAGGAGTAGGCGAGCCGCCGTACGCGAGCGAGATCGCCTCGGCCGTGCAGAGCAGCTCCGGCACCATCCGGGCCAGTTCGGCCAGCCGCACCTGACTGGCCGGGGCGCTCAGCGCGCAGGCCGCGACCGTCCGTCCGCCGCTGCCCGCGACCGGCGCGGCCACGCAGGTCACCGGCTCCCGGTGCTCGGCCGACTCGGCCGCCCAGCCGCGCAGGCGCACCGCCGCCAGCTCGGCCTCCTCGCACGGCCCGTCCGCGGGCAGCCCGGCGAGCAGCACCCGGCCGACCGCCGTCCCGGTGACCGGCGCCCGGCGTCCGATCCGCGACGGCCGGGCAGCCCAGGGCCCGGCCACCTCGTCCAGGTAGAGCACCTCGCCGTCGTGCAGCACGGCCAGTTGGACGGTGTAGCCGCAGCGCGCGTTGAGCGCGGCCAGGTAGGGCGCGGCCACCTGCCGGACGTCGAAGTCCTCCAGCGCCCGGTGGGCCAGCGAGAGCACCCGGCCGCCGACCCGGTAGCGAAGGTCGGGCTGGCGCCGGACGAAGCCGTGCTCCTCCAGGGTGCGCAGCAGCCGCAGCGCGGTGGACTTGTGCACCCCGAGGCTGCTCGCGGCCTGCTCCAGCGAGAGCGGTCCGTCGCCGAGCGAGCCGAGCAGGGTCAGCGCGCGGTCGACCGACTGCGACATGACGCCCCCCTGGAACTCGCTTGAGAAGTGTTCGTCAGGCTAACCGCTGGGCGGCGCAGTGGTACAAACCAGTCCCGGACCGCCGTGGTGCGAACCAGTCCCGGACACCGCCCTCCGGCCGGCCCGCGCCGCGGTGGCCGGATCGGTGCGCAGGCCTGGATCGCGGTACCGGGGTGCCCTCTACAATCGGATGGTTATGCCATACCTGGACCATGCAGCGACCACGCCGATGCTGCCCGAGGCGATCGCCGCGATGTCGGCGCACCTGGGGGTGGTCGGCAACGCCTCGTCCCTGCACGCGGCCGGCCGCCGGGCCCGCCGGGTGGTCGAGGAGTCCCGCGAGTCGCTGGCCGAGTCGCTGGGTGCCCGCCCGAGCGAGATCGTGCTCACCGGCGGCGGCACCGAGTCCGACAACCTGGCCGTCAAGGGCCTGTACTGGGCCCGCCGGGACGCCGATCCGGCCCGCACCCGGGTGCTGTGCAGCCCGGTCGAGCACCACGCGGTGCTGGACGCGGTGCACTGGCTCTCCGAGCACGAGGGCGCGTCGGTCGACTACCTGCCGGTGGACGGGTACGGCCGGGTGCACCCCGAGGCGCTGCGCGAGGCGATCGAGCGCGACCCCTCCTCGGTCGCGCTGGTCACCGTGATGTGGGCCAACAACGAGGTCGGCACCGTCCAGCCGGTGCGCGAACTCGCCGCCGTGGCCGCCGAGTACGGCATCCCGGTGCACGCCGACGCGGTGCAGGCGCTCGGTCAGGTCCCGGTCTCCTTCGCCGAGTCGGGGCTCACCGCGCTCACCGTCACCGGGCACAAGATCGGCGGCCCGTTCGGCATCGGCGCGCTGCTGCTCTCCCGCGGCGCCGCGCCCGTCCCGCTGCTGCACGGCGGCGGGCAGGAGCGCGACGTGCGCTCCGGCACCCTGGACGCCCCCGCCGCCGCCGGCTTCGCGGCCGCCGCGGCCTGGGCCGTCGAGCACCGCGCCGAGCACGCGGTCACCCTGGGCGCGCTGCGCGACGAACTGGTGGCCGGGGTGCTGGCCGCCGTACCGGACGCGGTCCTCAACGGCGACCCGGCCGCCGAGGGCCGGCTGCCCGCCAACGCCCACTTCTCCTTCCCCGGCTGCGAGGGCGACGCGCTGCTGATGCTGCTGGACGCCCAGGGCATCGAGTGCTCCACCGGCTCGGCCTGCTCGGCCGGGGTGCCGCAGCCCAGCCACGTGCTGCTGGCGATGGGCGTGGACCCGCTGCTCGCCCGTGCCTCGCTGCGGTTCTCGCTCGGTCACACCTCGGTGCGCGGGGACGTCACGGCGCTGGTCGAGGCCATCGCCCCGGCCGTCCAGCGCGCCCGAAACGCCGGTCTGGCGTCCGTCCGGCGGTAGCTCCGGTACGGGGCCGGGCATGTTCGACGGCCCCGTACTCTTGTAGTCACCATGACTGACTTCCCGGGTGCCCCGACCACACCGTCCACCGGCCGTCTGCGCGTGCTCGCGGCGATGTCCGGCGGAGTCGACTCCGCCGTCGCCGCCGCCCGCGCCGTCGAAGCGGGGCACGAGGTGACCGGCGTCCACCTGGCGCTGTCCGCGAACCCGCAGTCCTTCCGTATGGGGGCGCGCGGCTGCTGCACCATCGAGGACTCCCGGGACGCCTGGCGGGCGGCCGACGTGATCGGCATCCCCTTCTACGTCTGGGACCTCGCCGAGCGCTTCCGCGAGGACGTGATCGACGACTTCGTCGCCGAGTACGCGGCCGGGCGGACCCCCAACCCCTGCCTGCGCTGCAACGAGAAGATCAAGTTCGCCGCGCTGCTGGACAAGGCGATCGCGCTGGGCTTTGACGCGGTCTGCACCGGCCACTACGCCCGGATCGTCGACCTGCCGTCCGGGGAGCGCGAGCTCCACCGCGCCGTCGATGCCGCCAAGGACCAGTCCTACGTCCTCGGCGTGCTCGACGCCGACCAGCTCGCCCACTCGCTCTTCCCGCTCGGCGACACCACCAAGGAAGCCATCCGCGAGGAGGCCGAGCGCCGGGGCCTGGCCGTCGCCAAGAAGCCCGACAGCCACGACATCTGCTTCATCGCCGACGGCGACACCCAGGGCTTCCTGGCCAAGCACCTCGGCACCGCCACCGGCGACATCCTCGACGTCGACGGCACCAAGCTCGGCGAGCACGACGGCGCGTACGGCTTCACCATCGGTCAGCGCAAGGGCCTGCGGATCGGCCGCCCGGCGGCCGACGGCAAGCCGCGCTACGTGCTGGACATCTCCCCGGTGAACAACACCGTCACCGTCGGCCCGGTCGAGGGCCTCGACGTCACCGCGCTGACCGCCATCCGCCCCCGCTGGTGCGGCAGCGAGCAGCTGGTCGAGGGCCGTTACACCGCCCAGCTGCGTGCCCACGGCGAAGAGGTGCCCGTCACGGCCGCCATGGTCGACGGCGAACTCCACGTCCGCCTGGACACCCCGGCGCGCGGCATCGCCCCCGGCCAGGCCGTCGTGCTGTACGACGGCACCCGCGTCATCGGCTCCGCCACCATCGCCACCACCGAGCGCCCGGCCGTCAACGCCTGAGCGGGCCAGGGCGGCGTCATCCGAAGGGATGACGCCGCTGAATCGCGCGGATGACCACGGCCGGAGATGGCATTCGTCGGGCTGATTCGGGAGGTCGGGCCGCGAACCTAACGTCGAGGCCATGAACCGATCCCGCCGTATCGCGGCCATCGCAGCCCTCGTCCTCGCCCTTCCGCTTCCGCTGGCCGGGGCCGCGATGGCCTCGCCGTCGCCGTCCCCCACGGTGGCCGCCGCCTCGGCCCCCGTCGCCTTCCACGGCGAGCTGCCCCGCCCGACCGGGCCGTACGCGGCCGGGGAGGAGGTGCTGCACCTGACCGACCAGAGTCGCACCGACCCCTGGGTGCCCTCGGCCGGGCCGCGGCAGCTGGCGGTGTCGATGTTCTACCCGGCCCACGCCGGCACCGGCGAGCCCGCCCCGTACATGGCGTTCGGCGAGGCGCAGGGCTTCGTGGCGACGAGGGTTCCAGCCGGTATCGGGCTCCAGCCGCAGGACCTCGTGAACACCGACACCCACGCCTTCGCCGGCGCGAAGGCCGTCGGCGGGAAGTTCCCGCTGGTGGTCCTCTCCCCGGGCTTCGAAAACCCCCGCGCCACGCTGACCGGCCTGGCGACCGACCTGGCCAGCCACGGCTACGTGGTGGCCCTGGTCGGCCACACCTACGA
The DNA here is from genome assembly GCF_055560875.1 of Kitasatospora sp. NPDC023118. Classification (NCBI taxonomy): domain Bacteria; kingdom Bacillati; phylum Actinomycetota; class Actinomycetes; order Kitasatosporales; family Streptomycetaceae; genus Kitasatospora; species Kitasatospora sp. NPDC023118. The sequence continues at coordinate 143,452 of NZ_JBVHHW010000004.1, read as the reverse complement.
GGACTCCGGCGAGACGCTCGCCGACGGCACCACCCCGGGATGCGCACTGTGCGACAGCGGCGCGCCGGACTCCCTCCCAGACAGCCGGGCGAAGGACGTGTCCTTCGTCCTGGACCGGCTGACCGGGCACCACCCGGCCTGGCGCCTGGCGCACCTGATCGACCGCGACCGCATCGGCATGGCCGGGCACTCGAAAGGCGGCGCGTCGACGCTGAACGCGATGGCCGAGGACCAGCGATTCCTGGCCGGGGTGAACATGGACGGACAGTTCGATCCGCCGGTTCCGACCGACAAGCTGGAGGGGCGCTCGTTCCTCCTGCTCGGCAAGCAGAGCGACCACGCCGTCGGCGGCGGGGAGACGTCCTGGGGACAGACCTGGGCGGGCTGGGAGGGCTACAAGCCCTGGCTGGCCGTCGCGGGCACCAACCACGCCAGCTTCACGGACGTCGAGATCCTGGCCGCCGAGGCCGGTCTGCCGCTCCCCCCGGGGACGACCACCTCGCCGGAGCGCGGGATGCAGCTGACCCGGGAGTACGTCGGAGCCTTCTTCGACCAGACCCTGAAGGGCATCCACCAGCCCCTGCTCGACGGCCCGTCGGCGGCGAACCCGGAGGTGCTCTTCCAACAGCCGTGATCGGTCGCCGCCCGGCCGTCCGGTGCGGACGGCCGGGCCCGTTCAGCGCTGCGGAACGGGGTCGTCCGGGGAGTGATGGCTTCCAGTGTTCGTGTCCAGGCGCACGTTCTTGCCCGTGACAGGCACACCGCACCTGCCATCAGCCTCATCCGCCACACCGCCGACCAACTCGCCGGCGGTTATGATCGGCGATCGCCTGAACACCTCGCCGCATTGGGGCTCATGCTTCTTCGTGGCGTGACGGCGGCGAGTACGGGCGGAGACCGTGCGACGGCGGCGGAGTTCTTGGCCGAGGCTCAGGATGTCGCGCGTTACGTCGATCTCGATGGCTCCGATTCCTGGGCAAACTTCAGCCCGACCAACGTCGCACTCCATGAAGTCAGTTCCGCCGTGGTTCTCGGTGACGCTGGTGTGGCACTGGCCGCTGCCCAACCCCTGATGCGTCGCCGCATCCCGGTTCCGGAGCGGAGGGCCGCGCTGTGGGTGGATGCCGCACGAGCGTACAGCCAACAAGGCAGACTGGCCGAGGGATACCAAGCGCTCAGAGTCGCGGAGAGCTGTGCATCGGAGGACATCCGCCGACGTCCCAGCATCCTGGAATTGGTCGGCGACATGGCCGCCCGCGACCGGCGCGGTACCGTTCCGGAACTTCGCCGTTTCTGCCAGGAGTTGGGAGCCCAGATTTGACCGAGCATCGCGAGCCGTTCCTCTACGTCATCGTCTGCGCCTCGGGAATCGCTGACGGTGTGGGCGCGCTGATCACCGCCGCCCACGCCGAGGGCTGGAAGGTCGGCGTGATCGCCACACCGAGCGCTCTCGGCTTCATAGACCCGCAAGCCATCGAGGCTCAGACCGGCTATCCCATCCGTTCCGCCTGGCGCACCCCCAACGTCCCACAGCCGCTGCCTCCGGCCGACGCCATCGCGGTTGCTCCTGCGACGTTCAACACCATCAACAAGTGGGCGGCGGGCATCTCCGACACGCTCGCGCTCGGCGTCCTCTGTGAGGCATGCGGTCTCGGCACCCCGGTGGCAGTTCAGCCCTACGTCAACTCCGCCCAAGCAGCCCACCCGGCGTATGCGGAGAGCCTGGCTCGACTCCGTTCGATGGGCGTTTTGATCGGCGACTACGTTCCCCATAAGCCGAAGTCCGGCGGTGGCCGTGACAGTTACAGCTGGACCCATGTTCTCGACCTGCTCCGTCCGGTGGCGCGAGCGTGAAACCCCAGTCAACGCCGCTCCACTCGGTGTCCGTCGCCGGGGCGGTGGTGCGCGAGGACGGCAGGGTGCTGGCGATCCGGCGGGCCGACAACGGAACCTGGGAGCCACCGGGCGGGGTGCTGGAACTGACCGAGTCGTTTGAGGACGGCGTGCGCCGCGAGGTCTACGAGGAGACCGGGATCAAGGTCGGCGTGGAGCGGCTGACCGGCGTCTACAAGAACGTGAGCCGGGGGATCGTCGCCCTCGTCTTCCGCTGCCGACCGGAGAGCGGTGCCGAGCGGCTCTCGGACGAGTCGGTTGAAGTCGATTGGCTCACACCGGCCGAGGTCTCCGACCGTATGGCCGAGGTCTACGCCGTGCGCCTACTGGATGCGCTTCGGGACGACAAGGCACCGAGCATCCGGAACCACGACGGCCGAAATCTGCTCGACCAGATGGACACGGGCGGGGAACGCGGGTGCGGTCGGTCATAGTGGGTGGAACCGCGTGGGGCCGGCCTCGCCTCACGGCCGACGACAGCCCTGGACGCCAGCCGGAGGGGACGGCATGACCTTCTACGAGCAGCATCGCGACTTCATCGAGGAGCTGGAGCGGATCGCCCCGGACGGCATCCGGATCGAATGGTCCGGCGACACCCTGATCATGCAGGCATCGCCGTCCAACATCCATCAGCTCAACGTGGCCCAGGTGCGCCGACAGTTCGAGCAGCACGCTCCGGACGGCTATCTCCCCAGCGAGCGGAGCGAGATCGTCAGCCCGGACGTCTCCAAGGGGCGGGAGCCGGACCTGACCTACCTTCCCATCGACGTCCTGTCCGAGCCGGGCAACAAGGCCCCCGCCGCGGAAGCCCTGATCGCTGTGGAGATCGTCTCGCCGTCCAGTCCGGGCAACGACTGGATGGACAAGCTGCACGACTACGCCGTGATGCGCATCCCGCTCTATCTGATCGTGGACCCGCGCCAGCAGACGGTGACGCTGTTCTCCGAGCCGAACCATGACCGGTACCACACCCGCAGCGACCGGAAGTTCGGCGACGCGATCACCATTCCGGAGCCCTTCGGCTTCACGCTGAGCCTCTCGAAGCTCGTTCCGTACAAGGACTGATGCTCGGGAACTGCCGGCCGATGAGCTCAACCCGCTCGTAGCGCCCCCGATCCCGGCGGCCTGCTCGCCGAGCGGGCCGCCGGGCAAGGGAGTTGCCTACTGCGCCCGCTGGTACCAGCGCCGGTGCACCAGGGGTTCGACGCACAGCATGGCGGCGCCCGCGACCGCGCCGACCAGCAGACCGGACGCGCCGCCGCCGCCCAGGACCGCGCCGAGGCAGGCGACGGCGACGGCGAGCGGGCGCAGCAGGGTCAGCGGGCCGAGGCCGATGACCATCGCGAGCGTGCTGGCGCGGAACGGCAGGGTGAAGTAGGCGGCGAGGGAGAGCAGTACGGCTGCGGCGTAGGGGACGAGCGGGAGCAGGTACCCGTTGCCGCCTGCGGCCAGGGTGGCGTAGGTCCGGGCCTGGTCGGGAGCCGTCAGCAGCAGGAGGGCGGCGGTCAGTGCGGGGGCGAGCAGCAGGACGGCCCCGGTGGCCAGGCCGCGCAGGGCGGCTCGGACGGCGGCCCGGTGTTTGCGGATGCGGGCGTCGCGTCCGGCGTAGGCGCGGAAGCCGCTGCACGTCGCGTCGACCAGGCCGAGGAGGGCGAGGGGCACGGCGGGCGTCATCGGGTGGCCTCGGCGAGGTGCTCAGCGCCGACCATGCGGCGGGCGGCCCGGCCGAGGGCCCGGCGGAGCGACGCCTCCAGGGGCGGGCGCACCCCGATGACCGGGCGCAGCGTGGTGCAGAACGGGTTCGACAAGCCGCGTGGCTCGTACACCAGCGCGCGCATCCCGGGTGCCGCGGCGGCCCGCAGCAGCACCTCGTCGCTGTGCGCGCGCAGCGCGGAGACGACGCCGTCGTGGCGGCCGAGTGGGTGGCGCATCCGGGCGAGGTGGAAGATCCAGGCGCCGACGGGCGCGAGTCGGGTCGCGGCGATGTCGAAGTGGCAGAAGGCGAGCGCGGGTGAGGCGGCCTGGGCCTGGAAGAACTCGGTCAGGGCCGTACCGCGGAAGTGGTGCAGTACGCCGGTGGAGACGTAGGCGGTCGCGGCCTCGGGCAGTGCGAAGGCGTTTCCGTGCACGAAGCGGCAGTTGAGCCCCTCCGCCCGGGCGAGGCGGTCGGCCTCGCCGACCAGGGCGGCGTTGAGGTCGACTCCGACCAGTTCGACGTCGGGGCCGAGGGCGTCGGTGGCCGCCAGCCAGCGGACCAGGTAGCCGAGGCCGCAGCCGATGTCGACCAGGCGATACGGACCGGGCCGGCCGCTGTCAGCCCGGATCGCGGCGAAGAGCGGGCCGAGTACGTGGACCAGGCGTTCGCCGATGCGGAGTTCCTCGCTCAGCTGCTGGAGCTCGGTGTGCACGCTGATCAGCAACCGGTCCACGGCCTCCGGGTCGAGTGCGCCGTCCTGGTCGACGGGCAGCCCGGCGACGATCCTGGCCGCGCGTTCGTCCCCGTTCTCGCGCAGCTGCCGGACGACTTCGCCGCGCCGGACCGGGAGCCGTCGGCCGTCGCGCGGATCCACCGCCGTGATCAGGTCGGATATCTCTAGGTGACGCACGCGCAGCACCTTAGGGCCTGCGGGTTCCCCGTGGACGTCCCAGGGGCGCCGGGCGAGGAGGCCGGCGCCCCTGGGACGCTTCGCCGTGGGAGGGCTACGGGGCGAGCCGCTCGGCCACCAGCTGCGGGAAGATGGTCTGCCCGGCGTTGTTGGTGAAGAGCACCGAGTCGGCGCTGCTGCCCGTGTTCTGGAAGGCGTCGAGCTCGATCACGTCACCGGCCTTCAGGTCGACGATCGTGTCGGTGTCCTGCGTAGCATCGTTGGCGTTCGCGGCGTCCGTCTCGGCCTCGGAGACCAGAACGCCGTTGACCAGAATTTCCAGTTGACGGAGGGCGCTCGTGTTCGGGACGAAGCCCCAGAAGAGCTTCCCCTGGAGGTAGTAGCGTCCGGGCGTGTGGACCACGAGGGTCGAGTTCACCGGGTTGAACATCGAGTCCGTGTCGAACTCGGCCTGGGTGAAGGTGATCTTGGTTTGGGTGTTCGTCGGGATGATCTGCGGGTTGGTGGCGACGATCTTCGCGCCGACGTCGACCTTGCAGTGTTCCTTCCCGTCCGGTCCGGAGGGGTCGGCGGCCGGACCGGGAACCGTGGCGCCCTGGTCGACCCATTTGCAGGGCACTCCGCCGGATGCCGCATGGTTCACCGGAGTGTCCGCCTGAGCCGCTCCTGTAGTGGCCAGTACGGCCAACCCGGTTGCCGCGAGAAGAGCGGGAATCCGCCGACGCATCGTGATGCCAGCCATGTCGTGTATGTCCTTTCAGTGAAGCCGACACGTGAAGCCCCTGGACACCGTTTCCGCACGGTGGCCCGACAGGGCGTCAAGGACATGACTAGCCCCCCGTAAGGCACCCCGCCATCGAGCGTTCGCCGGTCGGCTCACCCGGCCGGAGGACTTCCCGACACCTGGTCCGGCATGGCTGACCTGGGGGATCGCGCGATGGTGCGGTCCGGATGCCGCACCTCGCAGGTACGCACGACGGGTGGCGGCCAAACCGGGTGAGCGGGGGCGGTGGGGCGTGATAGACCAGTCGGCATTATGAATATCTGCGTTTTCTGCTCCGCGTACTCGCTCGATGACCGCTACACCGCCCCCGCCGCCGAGTTCGCCCGGCTCCTGGGGGAGGGCGGCCACACCCTGGTCTGGGGCGGGTCCGACGCCGGGCTGATGGGCCTGCTGGCCGACGAGGTGAAGGCGACGGGCGGCCGACTGGTCGGCGTGCTGGTCGAGATGCTCAAGCACAAGGGTTACGTCGGCGCCGACGAGCTCGTCATGACCGCCGATCTGGCCGAGCGGAAGCGGGAGTTGGCTGCCCGCGCGGACGCCATCGTGGTGCTGGTCGGCGGGCTGGGGACCATGGACGAGGTCACCGAGGTGCTGGAGCTCAAGAAGCACGGGATCTTCGACAAGCCGGTGGTCGTCCTGGACACCGAGGGCTTCTACGCAGGCCTGCGTACCCAGCTGGAGCGGATGGACGCCGAAGGCTTCCTGCCGCGGCCGCTCTCCGAGCTGATCAGCTTCGCCGACACGCCCACCGAGGTGTTTGCGCAGCTCAAGGCCTGAGAGGATCGGAGTCATGGCTGCACATCTGATCACCGGCGCCGGTTCCGGCATCGGCGCCGTCCTGACCGAGAAGCTCGCCGAACGCGGGGACGAGCTCTGGCTGCTGGCCCGCGACGCCCGTCGGGCCGCCGAGCTGCGCGACCGCTTCCCGGGCGCCCGCACCCTGGTCGGGGACCTCGGTGACCCCGGCAAGCTGTCCTGGGCCTTCGGGCACCAGCAGCTGCCCGTCACCCTCGACTCGCTGCTGCACGTCGCGGGCACGGTCGAGCTCGGCACGGTCGGCGACCTGCCGGTGAAGGCCTGGCAGGAGACGCTCAACGTCAACCTGGTCGCCCCCGCCGAGCTGACCCGGCTGCTGCTGCCCTCGCTCCGCCTCGCCAAGGGCCACGTGGTCTTCGTCAACTCCGGCGCCGGTCTCACCGCCCACGCCGAGTGGTCGGCGTACGCGGCCAGCAAGCACGGCCTCAAGGCGCTGGCCGACGCGCTGCGCCAGGAGGAGCACGCGAACGGCGTCCGGGTCACCTCGGTCTACCCCGGCCGCACCGCCACCGCGATGCAGGTCAAGGTGCACCAGCAGGAGGGCAAGGAGTACGACGCCGGCCGCTGGATCGCCCCGGAGTCCGTGGCCAAGGCGATCATCGCCGCCCTGGACGCCTCCCGGGACGCCGAGATCACCGACCTCACCGTCCGCCCGGGGCAGTAGGCCACCGTGGTGCGGGCAGTCGGCCCGGCCGACCGCCCGCACCACGGAGTCCAGCCAAACTTCCTGGTCCCACCCGGCCGCCCACGGCACGATGTGTCGCGCCCTTCACCCGAGGACGGGGGCAAGGGCTCGTCGAACCTCGACTTCCTGCCTGGCGAGACCATCCCCGACCAGGTCGTGGTCCCGGGCAAGGACGGCAAGGTCTCGCTCTACAACGCGAGCGGCGCCCCGCTGCACCTCGTGGTCGACGAGTTCGGCTGCCAGGGGTACTGATCCCGCTTCCGAACCACCCGACGGCCCCGGTCCCGAGCCCCGCGCTCGGCACCGGGGCCGTCCGCATGAGTAGGCTCGGACGGGTGAGCACTCCACACCCCTTCCCCGACCTGCGCGGCGCCGCGACCGGCGTCGGCTCGCTGCCCGGCACCGACGCCCGCGAGGCCGCCAAGACCTCCACCGGGGCGCTGGAGCAGCTGCCGTTCCTGCCCGAGTTGCCCGCGCGCGGCCCGGGCGCCGACATGATCGGCCGCAGCGCCGGCCTGCTGGTCGAGCTGTTCGCGCAGACCGAGCCGAGCGGCTGGCGCTTCGCCGACCGCCCCGGCCGGGACACCCGGCGCGCCCACTCCTGGCTCGGCGAAGACCTGGACGCGCTGGAGGAGTTCACCCAGGGCCACCAGGGCGCCCTCAAGGTCCAGGCCGTCGGCCCGTGGACGCTGGCGGCGAGCATCGAGCTCAAGCACGGCGAGAAGGCGCTCGCCGACCACGGCGCCTGCCGGGACATCGCCGGCTCGCTCACCGAGGGCCTGCGCCGCCACCTCGCGGAGGTCCGCAAGCGCGTCCCGGGCGCACAACTCGTCCTCCAGCTGGACGAGCCCTCGCTGCCCGCCGTCCTCGCGGGCCGGGTGAAGACCGCGAGCGGCTTCCAGCGGCTGCGCGCCGTCGACCGGCAGATCGCCGAGGAGGTGCTGCGGGAGCTGATCCGCGGCCTGGACGCGCCCGTGGTCGTGCACAGCTGCGCTCCGGACGTCCCGGTCCCGCTGCTGCGCCGCGCCGGAGTCGCCGGGGTCTCGCTCGACTTCTCGCTCCTCACCGAGCGCCAGGACGACGACCTCGGCGAGGCGGTCGAGGCGGGCACGACGATCCTCGCGGGTGTCGTCCCCTCCACTGACCAGGCGGTGTCGGACCCGGCCGGTAGTGTCCAGGGTGTCAGGACCTTGTGGCGCAGGCTCGGGTTCGCCCCGGAGCTGCTGGGCCGCCGCGTGCTGGTGACACCGACCTGCGGGCTGGCCGGGGCCTCCCCGGCGTACGCGCGCAAGGCGCTGTCGCTCGCCGAACGGGCGGCACGGAGCCTGGTGGACAACCCGGAATGAGAACGTAGGAGGGCTTGCGGTGACGGCTGTCGAGGGCTGGGAGGACATCCCGGCGGAGGTGCGCAGGCGGCACGCCGAACTGGCGGCGGAGATCACCGACCACCGGGCCCGGTACTACGAGCAGGACGCTCCGATCGTCAGCGACGCCGAGTTCGACACGCTGATGCGCGAGCTGGAGGCGATCGAGGCCGAGCACCCGGCCCTGATCACCCCGGACTCGCCGACCCAGAAGGTGGGCGGCGACGTCGCGGAGGGCTTCACCAAGGTCGAGCACCGGGAGCGCCTGCTCAGTCTGGACAACGCCATGGACGACGAGGAGCTCGCTGCCTGGGCCGAGCGGGTCGCCCGGGAGCTGGCGGGCATCGACTACCACTACCTGTGCGAACTCAAGGTGGACGGCCTGGCGGTCAACCTCACGTACGAGCACGGGGAGTTGGTGCTCGCCGCGACCAGGGGCACCGGCCGGGTCGGTGAGGACATCACCGCCAACGTCCGCACCATCAAGGAGATCCCGCACCGGCTCAAGGGCGACGACATCCCCGAGCTGGTCGAGATCCGCGGCGAGGTCTACCTGCCCACCGAGGCCTTCGAGGAGTTGAACGGCTCGCTCGCCGCGGAGAACGAGCGCCGCAAGGCGGAGAACGAGGCACGCGCCAAGGAGAGCAAGCGCCCGCAGGCCCTTCTCAAGCTGTTCGCCAACCCCCGCAACGCCGCCGCCGGTTCGCTGCGCCAGAAGGACCCGCACGTCACCGCCTCCCGCCCGCTGCACATGGTGGTGCACGGCATCGGCGCCCGGGTCGGCTTCGACATCGACAACCAGTCGCACGCCTACGACCTGCTGCGCGAGTGGGGCCTGCCGACCGCCCGGCACAACAAGGTGGTCAAGACCCTCGACGAAGTGCGGGCGTTCATCAAGCACTTCGGGGAGCAGCGGCACTCGGTCGAGCACGAGATCGACGGCGTGGTCGTCAAGGTCGACGAGATCGCCCTGCAGGGCCGGCTCGGCTCCACCTCCAAGTCCCCGCGCTGGGCGATCGCCTGGAAGTACCCGCCGGAGGAGGTCACCGGCAAGCTGGCCGAGATCAAGGTCGGCATCGGCCGCACCGGCCGGGCCACCCCGTACGCGGTGCTGGCCGAACCGGTGAAGGTGGCCGGCTCGATGGTCCAGTACGCGACGCTGCACAACCAGGAGGTCGTCAAGGCGAAGGGCGTGCTGCTCGGTGACACCATCGTGCTGCGCAAGGCCGGAGACGTGATCCCGGAGATCCTCGGGCCGGTGGAGGACCTGCGGGACGGCACCGAGCAGGAGTTCGTGATGCCGTCGCACTGCCACGAGTGCGGGGCCGAGCTGCGTCCGATGTCCGAGGGCGACATCGACCTGCGCTGCCCCAACGCCCAGTTCTGCCCGGCGCAGATCCGCGAGCGGATCGCCTTCCTGGGCGGCCGTTCCTCGCTGGACATCGACGGCCTCGGCTACGTCGCGGCCACCGCGCTGACCCAGCCGCTGGAGCCGGCCGAGGCGCCGGTGAAGGACGAGGGCGACATCTTCGGGCTGACGATGGAGCAGCTGCTGCCGATCAAGGTGCTGGTGCGCGACCAGAAGACGGGCATGCCCAAGCTGGACGACCGCACCGGCAAGGAGAAGGAGGCCACCTTCTTCGCCAACCAGAAGGGCGATCCGAAGAAGACCGCCAGTGTGCTGCTGGAGAACCTGGAGAAGGTGAAGGACCGCCCGCTCTGGCGGTTCCTCAACGGCCTCTCGATCCGGCACGTGGGCCCGGTCGCGGCGCAGGAACTGGCCCGCGAGTTCCGAGACCTGGACCGGATCTTCTCGGCCACCGAGGAGGAGCTGGCCGCCGTCGAGGGGGTCGGGCCGATCATCGCCCGGTCCGTGGTCGAGTGGTACCAGGAGGAGTGGCACCGCGAGATCCTGGAGAAGTGGCGCGCCGCCGGCGTCAGCTTCACCGAGGAGTTCGCGGACGAGGAGGAGGCGGAGCGCCCGCTGGAAGGCCTGACCGTGGTCGTCACCGGCACCCTGGCCGGGCACACCCGGGACGGCGCCAAGGAGGCGCTGACCTCGCGCGGAGCGAAGGTGACCGGCTCGGTTTCGAAGAAGACCGATTTTGTGGTCGCCGGTGACAACCCGGGCTCCAAGTACGACAAGGCCGTTCAGCTCGGACTGCCGGTGCTGGATGACGCGGGCTTCGCCGTCCTGCTCGCCGACGGGCCGTCGGCCGCCCGCGCCCACCTGGGACTTCCGGAGCCGGAGGAGGCCGTCGAGCCGCAGGAGGCGCCCGCCGAGGGCTGATTCGAGGCGGCCCCGAGCGGCCGGTGCCCTGCGTGTTGTTATCGTCCTGATGCGGCGTCACCGGGTGTCGTTCAGTGAAAGCGGGCATTGTGTCACTGTGCGGCACCCGGGCGCGGTGGCGCGTTTCCGGTTGTCCGAAAGTCTGCCCACCGGGTGGACCCCGGCATACCCTGGAGCGCAACAGAGTGTCAGCAGGGGTGGGGGCACCGGCTGAGCCGGGGCTCCTCGGGGTCGCTCCATGCCCGGCAGCTGTCGGTACCAGCGCGGTGCCTCACCGTAAGGCGGCCTGACGGGGGCGGGCCCGACGGAGGACAGGGCTTATGGATCGTACGACCGGCGGCGCGCCCACACGCCCGCCGCAGGGGGTGGCGGGTGCGGTCCTGCTGCTCGGCGTGCTGCTGGCCGGAGCTGCGCCGCTCATCCCGCTGGCCGTCCTGGTCTACCGGTACGAACCCGAACTGCTGCCGCTGTTCGCGGTGCCGCTGGCGGTGCTGGTGGCCGCCTGGCGGATCGCCCGGGACCGCGCCCGCGACCAGCTGACCGACCCGCTGACGGACCTGCCCAACCGTCAGGCCCTGCTGCTGGCCGCCCAGGAGGCGATCGCCGAGCGCGAGGAGGGCTATAGCGTCGGTCTCATCCTGCTCGATCTCGATCGGTTCCGATCACTCAACGACACACTAGGGCATACGGCTGGTGACCGGCTGCTGGTTCACATCGCCCGCCGACTCCACCGCGCGCTGCGCTCCGGCGGCACGGCCGGCAGCGCCACCCGGGAGTCCATCGACGACGTCTTCGTCGGCCTGCCCCGGCACTACCGGCGCGGCCGTCCGATGGTGGCCCGGATGGGCGGCGACGAGTTCGCCGTGCTGCTGCCCGGCATCAACTGCCCGGACAGCCTGGAGCGGGTCGCCAAGGCGCTGATCGCCGAACTCGCCGCGCCGATCCGCCTGGACGGCCTGCTGCTGGTGCTGGAGGCCAGCGCCGGCGTCTGCGTCTACCCGCAGGACGCCCAGGACGCCGAGTCGCTGCTGCGCCGCGCCGACGTGGCGATGGGCCATGCCCAGCGCGAGTGCAGCGGCGTCGCCCAGTACGACGAGACCCAGGACGCCGACACCCCGTACCGGATCGGGCTGCTCGGGGACCTGCGCCGGGCCCTGGAGACCGGCGAGGTGCAGCTGCACTACCAGCCGAAGGTGGCCTTCGACGGCCGGGTGGTCGGCCTGGAGGCGCTGCTGCGCTGGGAGCGGCCCGGGCAGGGGAAGGTCTCGCCGGACGAGTTCGTCGGGCTCGCCGAGTCCAGCGGCCTGATGCCCCGGCTCACCGACTACGTGCTGGAGGCGGCCGTCGGCCAGCTCGCCTACTGGCGCGACATGGGCCTGCAGGTGCAGGTCGCGGTCAACGTCTCGCCGCGCGACGTGCTCAACCCCGGCTTCGCCCAGCGCGTCGCCGGACACCTCGTCCGCCACCAGGTGCCGGCCCACGCGCTCCAGCTGGAGATCACCGAGCGGCTGCTGCTGGACGACTCCCGGCGGGCCGCCGACACCCTGGCCGAGCTGCGCGGCTACGGCGTCGGGATGTCCCTGGACGACTTCGGCACCGGACACTCCTCGCTGGTGCGGCTGCGCAGCCTGCCGGTCGGCGAGCTGAAGATCGACCGCTCCTTCGTCTCCCGGATGGTCGCCGACGACCACGACGCGGCGGTGGTGCGCTGCTCGGTGGAGCTCGCCCACTCGCTCGGCCTGACCGTGGTGGCCGAGGGCGTCGAGGACGACGAGACCTGGGAGCGGCTGCACCGCATGGGCGTGGACGCCGTCCAGGGCTGGCTGGTGTCGGCCGCACTGCCCGCCGAGCAGGCCACCGCCTGGCTGCGGGTGCACCGCACCACCTCCGCCCCGCCGGTGGAGCGCCTCGGCGCCCCGCCGCAGCTCCCGTCGATCATCAAGCCGGTCGCCCCGCCGATCGCCCAGCCCGCCCCGCTGTCCACCCCGCTGCCCCCGGTGCTGCCGCCGGTGCTGCCGCCGACGCTCCCGCCCGTACTGCCTCCGGCCGTCCGGGCCGTGCCGTGCAGCCAGCCGTTGCAGGCCGCGCAGCTGGAGATCAAGGCGCCCGGCACCCAGGGTTGGGCCCGCACCAGGCCGCAGTAGCCGCGCCTCGGGGCGCCGCGCCGCCCGTGGGGACGGGGGCGCACCGTAACTCGTTGGAAGGTGGCCGGGCCGGGCCCCATAGGATGGGGTCCAAAGACCACGAGGACGGAGCGCCGAACCCGGCTGCTCCTGCCCGGGCCCGGCACCGCCGCAGGCGACGCCGGGTCTCACCAGAACTCACCCTGAGGATCGCTGCATGCCTGGCATCACGCGCGAGGAGGTCGCCCACCTCGCCCGGCTGTCGCGTCTTGAGCTGAAGCCCGAAGAGCTGGACCACTTCGCCGAGCAGCTCGACGTGATCATCGGCGCGGTCGCCCGCGTTTCCGAGGTCGCCGGACAGGACGTCCCGCCGACCTCCCACCCGCTGCCGCTGACCAACGTCATGCGCGCGGACGAGGTGCGGCCGTCGCTCACCCCGGAGCAGGCGCTGTCCGGCGCCCCCGCCGCCGAGGAGCAGCGTTTCCGTGTGCCGCAGATCCTCGGGGAGGACTGACCGAGATGACCGAGCTGATTCGCTACACCGCGGCTGAGACCGCCGCCGCCATCGCCAAGGGCGAGGTGTCCGCCGTCGAGGTGGCCCAGGCGCACCTGGACCGCATCGAGGCCGTCGACAAGAAGGTCAACGCCTTCCTGCACGTCGACACCGAGGGCGCGCTGCACGCAGCCAAGGCCGTCGACGAGAAGCGCGCCAAGGGCGAGGAGCTGGGCCCGCTGGCCGGCGTCCCGCTGGCGCTGAAGGACGTCTTCACCACCAAGGGCATCCCGACCACCTGCGGCTCCAAGATGCTCGAGGGCTGGATCCCGCCGTACGACGCCACGCTGACCAGCCGTCTCAAGGACGCCGGCGTCGTCATCCTCGGCAAGACCAACATGGACGAGTTCGCGATGGGCTCCTCCACCGAGAACTCCGCCTACGGCCCGACCGGCAACCCGTGGGACCTCACCCGCATCCCCGGCGGTTCCGGCGGCGGTTCGGCCGCCGCGCTGGCCGCCTTCGAGGCCCCGCTGGCGATCGGCACCGACACCGGCGGCTCGATCCGCCAGCCCGGCGCCGTCACCGGCACCGTCGGCGTCAAGCCGACCTACGGCTCGGTGTCCCGCTACGGCCTGGTCGCCTTCTCCAGCAGCCTGGACCAGGGCGGCCCGTGCGCCCGCACCGTGCTGGACGCGGCCCTGCTGCACGAGGCCATCGCCGGGCACGACCCGCTGGACTCCACCTCGATCGACGCGCCGGTCCCGGCCGTGGTCGAGGCCGCGAAGCTGCGCGACGTCCGCGGCATGCGGATCGGCGTCGTCAAGGAGTTCGCCGGCGAGGGCTACCAGGCCGGCGTGATGCAGCGCTTCAACGAGTCGGTGGAGCTGCTGCGCGAGCTGGGCGCCGAGGTCGTCGAGGTCTCCTGCCCGTCCTTCACCCTGGCGCTGCCGGCCTACTACCTGATCGCGCCGTCGGAGTGCTCCTCCAACCTGGCCCGCTTCGACGCGATGCGCTACGGCCTGCGGGTCGGCGACGACGGCAGCCGCTCGGCCGAGGAGGTCACCGGGCTGACCCGCGAGGCCGGCTTCGGCGACGAGGTCAAGCGCCGCATCATCCTGGGCACCTACGCCCTCTCCTCGGGCTACTACGACGCCTACTACGGCTCGGCCCAGAAGGTGCGCACGCTCATCTCGCGCGACTTCGACGCGGCCTTCGCCGGGGTGGACGTGCTGGTCTCGCCGACCACGCCGACCACCGCCTTCCCGATCGGCGAGCGCGCCGACGACCCGATGGCGATGTACCTGGCCGACCTGTGCACGATTCCGTCGAACCTGGCGGGCAACGCGGCCATGTCGCTGCCGGTCGGCCTGGCCCCGGAGGACAATCTCCCGGTCGGCCTGCAGATCATCGCGCCCGCGATGGCGGACGACCGCCTGTACCGCGTGGGCGGCGCCGTCGAGGCCGCACTCAACGACAAGTGGGGGCACACCCTGCTGGAGGAGGCACCGGCACTGTGAGCAAGATCGAGAAGGCCAAGGGCTTCAAGCACACCAAGCCCGGTCTGTGGCTGTCCATCGGCACCAGCGCCTTCGGCGCCATCTCCGTGGTCAAGGACGTCCGCAAGGCCCGCGAGGAGAGCGACACCCTCAAGCTGGTCAACGCCCTGATCGGCGCCGCCGCGCTGATCACCGGCACCGCCCTGCTGGTACGCGAGCTGCGTCAGCTTGGCTCCGACGACGTGCTGCTGGGCTGAGCGCCCCGGCCCGGCCCCGCGCCACGCGGGGGCCGGGCCCGTACCTCCCAAGCTTCAAGTGAGAAGGGACGCTGTGAGCGTCATGAACCTGGTCTCCTACGAGGACGCTCTCGCGTCGTACGACCCGGTGATGGGCCTTGAGGTCCACGTCGAGCTCGGTACCAAGACCAAGATGTTCTGCGGTTGCTCGACCGAGCTGGGCGCCGAGCCGAACAGCCAGACCTGCCCCACCTGCCTGGGTCTGCCGGGCTCGCTGCCGGTGGTCAACGCGGTGGGCGTGGAGTCGGCCGTCAAGATCGGCCTGGCGCTGAACTGTGAGATCGCCGAGTGGTGCCGGTTCGCGCGGAAGAACTACTTCTACCCGGACATGCCCAAGAACTTCCAGACCTCGCAGTACGACGAGCCGATCGCCTTCAACGGCTATCTCGACGTGCAGCTGGAGGACGGCTCGACCTTCCGCGTGGAGATCGAGCGCGCCCACATGGAGGAGGACACCGGCAAGTCCAGCCACGTCGGTGGCGCGACCGGCCGCATCCACGGCGCCACCCACTCGCTGCTCGACTACAACCGGGCCGGCATCCCGCTGATCGAGATCGTCACCAAGCCGATCACCGGCGCCGGCGAGCGCGCCCCCGAGGTCGCCAAGGCGTACGTCGCCGAGCTGCGCGAGGTCATCCGCTCGCTGGGCGTCTCCGAGGCCCGGATGGACAAGGGCCAGATGCGCTGCGACGTCAACCTGTCGCTGCGCCCGAACGGCACCGAGACGTTCGGCACCCGCTCGGAGACCAAGAACGTCAACTCGCTGCGCAGCGTGGAGCGGGCCGCCCGGTTCGAGATCCGGCGGCACGCCACCGTGCTGACCGACGGCGGCACCATCGTCCAGGAGACCCGCCACTTCCACGAGGACGACGGCACCACCACCTCGGGCCGGATCAAGGACAACGCCGAGGACTACCGCTACTTCCCGGAGCCGGACCTGGTGCCGGTGGCCCCCTCCCGCGAGTGGGTCGAGGAGCTGCGCGCCGCTCTGCCGGAGCTGCCGCGGGTGCGCCGCGCCCGGCTGCAGGCCGAGTGGGGCCTGTCCGACAAGGACATGCAGTCCGTGCTCAACGCCGGTGCGGTGGAGCCGATCCAGGAGACCATCGCGGCCGGTGCCCCGGCCGACCAGGCCCGCAAGTGGTGGATGGGCGAGCTGGCCCGCCGCGCCAACGAGACCGGCACCGAGCTGACCGAGCAGCCGATCACCCCGGCGCAGGTCGCCCGGGTCGCCGCGCTGGTCGCCGAGGGCAAGCTGAACGACAAGCTGGCCCGCCAGGTCATCGAGGCCGTGCTGGCCGGCGAGGGCGAGCCGGACGAGGTCGTCGAGAAGCGCGGCCTGGCCGTGGTCTCGGACGACTCCGCGCTGGGTGCCGCCGTCGACCAGGCCATCGCCGAGAACGAGGCGATCGCCGCCAAGATCCGCGACGGCAAGGTCCAGGCCGTGGGCGCGCTGGTCGGCGCGGTCATGAAGGCCACCCGCGGCCAGGCGGACGCCGCCCGCGTGAAGGACTTGATCCTGGAGAAGCTGGGCGCTGCCTGAGTCCTGAGGGGCGCCTAGGCCCGTCAGCCCTGCCTTCCTAAGGTATCTAAGGCATCTAAGGCCCTCTAAGTAAGGCCTAAGGCCTGGTCTCACCTCAGTATTGGGGTGAGACCGGGCCTTAAACCTTTTTCCAGGCCCGATCTAAGGCATCCGGGCCCCGGAAGATCGGGCACGCTCCCGATGTGGCACCCCCGCCTGGGGGAGGAAGCTCTTACTCGACAGCGAAACGCAGTGAAGCCCAAAAGGGGAACCCGAAGTGATCGAGTACGAGATCCTCCAGCAGCAGGCCCACGAGCTTGAGGCCCGCGCCGAACACGAGCGCCTGGTACGCGAGGCCAGGGAGGCGCGCCGCCCGCGCCGCCGTCCGGTCGCGGCCCGCTTCCAGCGGCGCCCCGTGCGTCAGACCGAATGCTGACGGTCCGGCACCGTGACGGTGCCGAGGGAGTTCCGGAGGGGGAGGCGCCGCAGGGGAGCGCCTCCCCCTCCGGGCTTTCCTCCACGCCCTCGTCCACGCCCTCGTTCACGCCCGCGTCCGGGCGTTCGCCCGGGGAGATAACCCCTCCTCCCGCCGCCACCGGCTATGGCATGCTCGCCTCCATGCAGCAGATATCGGTCAGTCCCGTTTTCGTCGGCCGCGGCAGCGAGATCACCGAACTGACCGAAGCGCTGCGTCGGGCGGGCACCGGCAGCCCCCAGGCCGTCCTGATCGGCGGCGAGGCCGGCGTCGGCAAGACCCGGCTGCTGGAGGAGTTCCTGCAGCGGGCCTGCGACCGCGGAGCGGTCATCACGCTCGGCAGCTGTCTGGAGGTCGGCGCCGAGGGCCTGCCGTACGCGCCGCTGGCCGCCGCGCTGCGCCGGCTGCACCGCTCGCTTGGTGCCGAACTGGAGGCCGCCGCGGCCGGCAGCGAGGGGCATCTCGCCCTACTGCTCTCCGAGTTCGGCGAGGTGGACGGCGAACCCAACGACGAGTACAGCCGGGCCCGGCTGTTCGAGCACACCGCGAGGCTGTTCGAACGGCTCGGCGCGGAGCGTACCCTCGTCCTCGCCGTCGAGGACCTGCACTGGTCCGACCGCTCCACCCGCGAACTGCTGGCCTTCCTGGTGCGCACCCTGCACCGCTCCCGGGTGCTGCTGGTCGCCACCTACCGCACCGACGACCTGCACCGCCGCCACCCGCTGCGCCCCTTCCTGGCCGAGCTCGAACGGCTGCGCACCGTCCAGCGGCTGGAGCTGGAGCGGTTCCGCCGCCGCGAGGTCGCCGCCCAGCTGGCGGGCATCCTCGGCACCGCCGCCCCCGACCGCCAGCTGGTGGACCGCATCCACCGCCGCTCGGAGGGGAACCCGTTCTTCGTCGAGGAGTTGGCCACCGCCTTCCAGGACGGCTGCGGCGCCGGGCTGACCGACTCGCTGCGGGACATCCTGCTGGTCCGGGTCGAGGGCCTGGACGAGGAGGCCCAGCGGGTGGTGCGGATCGCCGCCGAGGGCGGCTCGCACGTCGAACACGCCCTGCTGGCTGCCGTCCTGGAGGACGACGAGGAGGCGCTGATCGAGGCGCTGCGGGCGGCCGTCGGCGCCAACATCCTGCGCCCGGACAGTGAGGGCGAGGGCTACCGCTTCCGCCACGCGCTGGTCCGCGAGGCGGTCTCGGACGACCTGTTGCCCGGCGAACGGCACCGGATCAACCGCAAGTTCGCGCTCGCCGTGGAGGCCCAGCCGCACCTCGTCCCCGGCGACGCGCTGCCCGCCCGGCTGGCCAACTACTGGTACCAGGCGCACGACCCGGCCCGAGCCCTGCCGACCGCCCTGGACGCCGCCCGCGCGGCCCGCCGCCGCAACGCCTTCGCCGAGCAGCTCGGCCTGCTGGAACGCGCCCTGGAACTGTGGGACATGGTCTCCGAGGAGGTGCTGGCGCACACCCTGCGCCCGTACGACTGGGCCGAGACCTACCCGCCCGGCTCCTGCGACCACAGCTCCGCCGACGCGGACTGCGACCGGATCCAGCTGGTCGACGTGCTGGCCGAGGCGGTGGTCGCGGCCCGGCGCTGCGGCGACCGCGAGCGCGGCCTGAGCCTGGCCAAGCGCGGGATCCGGCTGGTCGACGAGAACGAGCACCCGGTGCGCGCGGCCTGGTTCCGGATCAACCGGGCCCGGATGCTGGGCAACCTGCGCCGCTCCGGGGACGACGAGGAGATCGCCCGCGCGTACGCGCTGGTCGACCACCTGTCGCCGTCCGCCGTGCAGGCCGAGGTGTTCGCGCTGGCCGCCGGGACGGCGATGCTCAAGAAGGCCGGCCCCGAGCACATCGAGCTGGCCGAGCGGGCGATCCGGATCGCCCAGCAGGTCGGCGCGCACTCGGTCGAGGTGCACGCCCGGATGACCCTCGGCGGCCTGCGCCACGACGTGCAGGGCGACGCCGACGGCGGGCTGGCCGAGCTGGTCGGGGCGGTCGACGCGGCCCGCCGGCTGGGCGTGCCGGACCTGCTGCTGCGCGGCATCAACAACCTGGCCAGCGTGCAGCGCGGGCTGGGCCGGGCGGAGGAGGCCGTCCGGCTGGCCCGGGAGGGCCTGGACTTCGCGGACGGCAACGGCCTGCTGCGCAACATCGGCACCATCCTGACCGGCAACCTGGTCGAGGCGCTGCTCGACCTCGGGCGGGTGCAGGAGGCCGACGAGGTGCTCTCCGCCTGCGAGCTGAGCAGCCTGAGCGGCACCCACGCCGAGTTCCTGGACCGGATGCGCGGCGAACTCGCCCTGCTGGCGGGGGACCTGCCCACCGCGGCGACCATGCTGGCCCAGGCCCGGGCGGCCAACCGGGTCGGCCAGGTCCAGCACAGCGTGCCGATCAGCCGGTTGGCGGTGCGGGTCGCCGCGTACGGCGGGCGGCCGCTGGAGGCCCGGGCCGAACTGCTGGCCGCGCTCGCCGAGGGCGGGCGGATCGGCCACGAGTCCGACGTCTACCCGCTGCTGGTGGAGGCCGCCGGGGTGGAGGCGGACAGCCGCGGCCTGCCCGAGGCCGAGGCGGGCCGGGCCGAGGCGCTGGCCGCGATCGCCGCGGCCGCCGCCGAACTGCGCCCCCGGGCACCGCTGCACCAGGGCTGGGCCCGGCTGCTGGAGGCCGAACTGGACCGGGCCCGGGGGGCGGACACCCCCGGGCAGTGGGCCGAGGCGGTCACCGCGCTGCGGGCGGCCGCACTGCCGTACCCGCTGGCGCTCGCCCTGTTGCGCGGCGGCGAGGCCGAGGTGCAGGCCGGGCGGCGCGAGGCGGCGGCCGAACTGCTGCGCGAGGCGGCCGAACTGGCGGTCGCCCGGGGCGACCGGCTGCTGGGCTCGCAGATCACCGCGCTGGCCGAGCGGGCCGGACTGAACCTGGCCCCGGCCGGTCGCCCGGCCGCCGAGGCCGCGCCGACCGGCTCCCCGGGAGACTCCTTCGGCCTCACCCCCCGTGAGCGGGACGTGCTCCGGTTGCTCGCGCGCGGCTGGACCAACCGGCAGATCGCCGAGGAGCTGTACATCTCTCCGAAGACCGCGAGCGTGCACGTGTCCAACATCCTGGGCAAGCTCGGGGTCGGCGGTCGCGGCGAGGCGGCCGCGCTGGCCCACCGACTGCGCCTGTTCCCCGACGACCTGGCCCCCGCGGGCCGCTGAGGCCGCAGGAAGCCGACCGTGCCCGGACGGTCGGCGCGCGGCCCGGGCAGGGCGGGTGGGCGCCGCCGCGTGCTCCCGTGCGCGGCCGCGTGAGCCCCTGTCCGCGCGCCGCCGCCAACCGGGCCGATCCGTCGGAATCGGGTGCATCCACCCACCCCGCCACCATTACTCTAAGTTGAGTGTGCGTGTCATTGAGTGACGGAATTGGTGTAGGGTCCCGATCGGGAGCATCGGTGCGGTGCGGTGGCCGGAAGGCCGCCCACCCCCTGGGCCGCCGTCCTGACGGGGCGCCAGGTCACCGCGTACGGCCGAGAGGTGCGCGGCCGGTGGTCCGTGGCCGGGGCGCCAGGCCCCGGGCCGGAGGGGGAGAGGCCGAGTGAGCTCCACCGACACGGTGCTGCCCGGAGCCGGACGGCCGGGCGTACCGCCCACCGACACGTCCGCCGTCGACCTGCCGGCACCCACCCGACGCGGCCCGCTGCGCCGGCTCCTGGGGAGCCGCACGCTGGCCGGCCTCGCCCTCGGCGGGCTCTGCCTGGCCTACGCGCTGGGCGCGGCCGCTGGCTGGGGATCGTGCCAACTCTCCATCTTCATGGGCGACTTCGGCCTGGCCGCAGCGGCCCTCGCGGCCGCCCTGTCCTGCCTCGTGTACGGCTGCACGGTCGGCGGGCACGCCCGCCCGGCCTGGCTGCTGTTCGGCCTCTCCTCGCTCATGGTCGCCTTCGGCAACGGCACCTGGGGCTGGTACGAGCTGGTCGTGCGCACCCCGCTGCCGCAGGACTCGCTCGCCGAGTACGCCTTCCTGCTGTTCGCCCCGCTCGCCATCATCGGTGTCCTGGTGCTCGCCCAGCGCCCGCGCTCGGCGGCCGGCTGGCTCTGCCTGCTGCTCGACGGCTGGCTGATCGCCGGCTCGCTGTTCACCCTGAGCTGGAGCCTGGCGCTCGGCCGGATCGCGGCCGGCGAGGACGGCTCCCCGCTGCGCATCGCCCTCAGCCTGGCCTACCCGGTGCTGGACATCCTGCTGGTCAGCCTGGTGGTGGGCCTGCGCTTCAGCAGCCGGGACGGCAACCGGGCGGCCGTGCACACCGCGATGCTCGCGCTCGCCCTCACCGTGCTGTGCGACGCCCTGTTCACCTCCCCGGAGCTGCGCAGCAACTACCACTCCGGCGAACTGCTGGACGCCGGCTGGTTCTCCGGCAGTCTGCTGCTCGCCTGGGCGCCGTGGTCCCCGCGCTGGCGCCGTCCGCTGCGCGAGCACCCCTCGGCCGGCGGCCTGCCGCGCCGCCGGGTGGCCACCACCTTCAGCGCGCTCACCCCGTACGCGGCGGCCGCCGTGTGCATCGCCGGAATCCTCTACAACGCCCTCGGTGGGCGCCAGTTGGACCGGGTGGTGGCCGCGGCCGCCTGCACCGTCGGGCTGGCGCTGATCCTCAGGCAGGGCGTGATGCTGCTCGACAACCTGTCGCTGGCCCAGGAACTGGGCCACAAGGAGGCGCACTTCCGTTCCCTGGTGCAGGGGTCCAGCGACGTCATCATGATCGCCGGGGCCAACGGCGTGCTCTCGTACGTCTCCCCGGCCGCGCTCGGCGTCTACGGGCGGGACCCGGAGGAGCTGGTCGGCGGCAACCTGCTGGACCTGGTCCACCCCGAGGACGTGGACCGGGTGCTCTCCGAGGTCCGTCGCTACCTCGCGCGGGTGCGGCTCGCCGCCCACCGAACCCCGGGCACCGCCGAGCTTTCGGCCCGGGTGGAGTGCCGGATCAGCTCCGGCGCCGGCGAGTGGCTGCACGTCGAGTCGACGGTCAGCCGGCACCGCGACGGCCTGCTGCTCAACAGCCGGGACGTCACCGAACGCGTCATGCTCCAGGCCCAGTTGCAGCACAACGCCTTCCACGACCCGCTCACCGACCTGCCCAACCGGGCGCTGTTCACCCAGCGGCTGCGCGGCGCCCTCGGCGCCCGCGGCCAGCAGGGCGGGACGGGTGCCGGGATCGCGGTGCTCTTCCTCGACCTGGACGGCTTCAAGGCCGTCAACGACTCCGCCGGCCACCAGGTCGGCGACGAACTGCTGGTGCAGGCCGCCCGCCGGCTGCAGGCCGCGGTGCGCTGCGGGGACACCGTCGCCCGGTTCGGCGGCGACGAGTTCGCCGCGCTGGTCTGCGGCCCGCTCGGCCGGATGCAGGTCCAGGAGCTGGCCGAACGGCTGCGGGTCGCGCTCTCCGCGCCGTACTGGATCGGCGGCGCCGAACTCGGCGTCGCCGCCAGCATCGGCATCGCCTTCGGCACCCCCGAGCGGGGCTCGGCCGCCGACCCCAGAGCCGCGGCCGACGAGCTGATGCGCAACGCCGACCTCGCGATGTACCGGGCCAAGTCCGAGGGCAAGGGCCGGGTGGTGCTCTACGCCCCGGCGATGCGGGCCGACCTGGAGCGCCGCAGCGAGCTGGAGGAGCGGCTGCGGGTGGCCGTCCGGGAGGGCGGCCTCACCTTGCTCCACCAGCCCCTGGTCGACCTCGGCAGCGGCGCGGTGACCGGCGTCGAGGCGCAGGCCCGCTGGCGCTCGGCGGGCGGCCTGCTGCTCACCCCGGCCGAGTTCCTGCGCTCGGCCGAGCATGGCGACGCGGGCACCCGGTTCTCCCGCTGGCTGGTGCACGAGGCGGTCGCGGCCGCCGCCGACCGGCGCGCCCTGTCCGGCCGCGGCGACCCGGCGCCCGTCCCGGTGGCGGTGCGGCTCTCCGCCCAGCGGCTCTGCTCGCCCGGCCTGTACGAGACGGTGGCCGCGGCGCTGCGCGACAGCGGACTGCCGGCCGGCGAACTGGTGATCGAGGTGGCCCGGATGGGTCCGGACTCGCTCGCCGACGAACTCGGCCGGCGGCTGGCCGCGCTGCGCCGGCTCGGCGTCTCCACCTGGCTGGCCGGCTACGGCGCCGGAAGCGGCTCGCTGGGGGCGCTCGCCCGGCTGCCCTTCGACGGGCTCAAGCTGGACCGCACGCTGGTCCAGGGCCTCGGCGAGTCCGCGCTCAGCAGAACCCTGGCCGGGCACGCCCTGCGGCTCGGCCGCGACCTCGGGATGAGCACCGGTGCCGAGGGGGTGGACCTGCCCCGTCAGGTCGCCGCGCTGCAGGAGCTGGGCTGCCGCCAGGCCCAGGGTTCGGCCTTCGCCCCGCCGCTGGACGAGACCCGGCTGCGCCGGGCCCTGGCCCGCCGCGGCTACCCGCTGCCCAAGCCGCTCGGCTCGCTCTCCTCCCGTCGCGGGTGCCTTGCCGCGGACACCCGGACGGGTGGCTGTACGGACGCCCCGGCAGGTCGTGTCGTAGATCACCAAGCAGCTCCCCAGTCCGACCACGGGGCCTCCGACCTGCCCGAACGCCGTGCCGTCGCCGGTCCAGGGGTGGGTCCGCATGGCGAGACGGTGATCCCACCTGCTTGACACGCCACCCCGGTCAGGAGGAAGGTCGTTGCCATGCGCACCCGAATTCTCGTACTTGGCGGGCGCGTCGGCTGAGTGGGCTCGCACGCCCCGCTCGTGACAGACCGACGCGCCACCCCTCGCATGCCCTTGGGCACGAGGGGTTTTTTGTTGCACTGACGCTGTTCCACTCCCGCAAGACCCCTGGCCCGATCGCCCCGAGAAGTCCGATTCGTCGGATTTGAGCGGGACGATGGAGGCAGAGCCGGCGTTCGGCCCGGACCGGGACCCCACCCTCGCAGCACCGGGGCCCGCAGCACCGGACCGGCAAAACCCGAGAAGAGACAGGCAGATGACTGAGCACGCCGCATCCCCCCGCCGCGGGGACAACCCGGCCGCCCACGCTCCCGCTCCCCAGCACGTCGCCGAGACCATGACCGGAGCCCAGTCGCTCATCCGCTCGCTGGAGGCCGTAGGCGCGGACACCGTCTTCGGCATTCCGGGCGGGGCCATCCTTCCCGCGTACGACCCGCTGATGGACTCCATCAAGGTGCGCCACATCCTGGTCCGGCACGAGCAGGGCGCCGGCCACGCCGCCACCGGCTACGCCCAGGCCACCGGCAAGGTCGGGGTCTGCATGGCCACCTCCGGCCCCGGCGCGACCAACCTGGTCACCCCGATCGCCGACGCGTACATGGACTCCGTGCCGATCGTCGCGATCACCGGCCAGGTCGCCTCCAAGGCGATCGGCACCGACGCCTTCCAGGAGGCGGACATCTGCGGCATCACGATGCCGATCACCAAGCACAACTACCTGGTCACCGACCCGGCCGAGATCCCCCGGGTGATCGCCGAGGCCTTCCACATCGCCGCGACCGGCCGCCCCGGCCCGGTCCTGGTCGACATCGCCAAGGACGCCCTGCAGGCCACCACCACCTTCCGGTGGCCGGTCGAGACCGCGCTGCCGGGCTACCGCCCGGTCACCAAGCCGCACGCCAAGCAGATCCGCGAGGCCGCGAAGATGCTGGTCAGCGCCAAGCGCCCGGTGCTCTACGTCGGCGGCGGCGTGATCAAGGCCCAGGCCACCGCCGAGCTGCGGATCCTCGCCGAGCTGACCGGCGCCCCGGTCGTCACCACCCTGATGGCGCTCGGCGCCTTCCCGGACAGCCACCCGCAGCACCTGGGCATGCCCGGCATGCACGGCTCCGTCCCGGCGGTCACCGCGCTGCAGAAGTCCGACCTGCTGTTCACCCTCGGCGCCCGGTTCGACGACCGGGTCACCGGCAAGCTGGACGGCTTCGCCCCGTACGCCAAGGTCGTGCACGCCGACATCGACCCGGCCGAGATCGGCAAGAACCGCCCGGCGGACGTGCCGATCGTCGGCGACGCCCGCGAGGTGCTCGCCGACCTGATCGTCGCCGTCCAGGCCGAGTTCGACGCCGGCCACAAGGGCGACTACGCGGACTGGTGGGAGAAGCTCAACGAGTGGAAGAAGACCTACCCGCTGGGCTACGAGCCGGCCCCGAGCGGCCAGCTCTCCCCGCAGCAGGTCATCGAGCGGATCGGCCAACTCGTCGGCTCGGACGCCATCTACGCCGCGGGCGTGGGCCAGCACCAGATGTGGAGCTCGCAGTACATCCGCTTCGAGCGGCCCGGCACCTGGCTCAACTCCGGCGGCGCCGGCACCATGGGCTACGCCGTCCCGGCGGCGATGGGCGCCAAGGCCGGCCGCCCGGACAGCGCGGTCTGGGCCATCGACGGCGACGGCTGCTTCCAGATGACCAACCAGGAGCTGGTCACCTGCGCCCTGAACGGCATCCCGATCAAGGTCGCGGTCATCAACAACGGCTCGCTGGGCATGGTCCGGCAGTGGCAGACGCTGTTCTACAACCAGCGCTACTCCAACACCGTGCTGCACTCCGGCCCCGACCACGACGGCATCGAGCCGCCGGCCCAGGGCACCCGGATCCCCGACTTCGTCCTGCTGTCCGAGGCGATGGGCTGCGTCGGCCTGCGCTGCGAGCGCCCCGAGGACCTGGACGCGGTCATCAAGCAGGCGATGGAGATCAACGACCGCCCGGTCGTCATCGACTTCATCGTCCACCAGGACGCCATGGTCTGGCCGATGGTCGCGGCCGGCACCAGCAACGACGAGATCCAGTTCGCCAAGGGCGTCCGCCCCGACTTCGGCGACGATCTCGACTGACCGCCCCCTATCCAGAACGACTGAGGAACTTCATGTCCAAGCACACCCTCTCCGTCCTGGTCGAGAACAAGCCCGGCGTGCTCGCCCGCATCGCCGCGCTGTTCTCCCGTCGGGGCTTCAACATCGACTCCCTCGCCGTCGGCCCGACCGAGCACCCGGACGTGTCCCGGATGACGATCGTGGTCAACGTCGAGGACCTCCCGCTGGAACAGGTCACCAAGCAGCTCAACAAGCTCGTGAACGTGATAAAGATCGTCGAACTCGACCAGGCCGCTGCGATCCAGCGGGAACTGGTCCTGGTGAAGGTCCGCGCCGACAACGAGACCCGGTCGCAGATCGTCGAGATCGTCCAGCTGTTCCGGGCCAAGACGGTCGACGTGTCACCCGAAGCGGTGACCATCGAGGCCACTGGCAGCTCGGACAAGCTGGAGGCCATGCTCCGGATGCTGGAGCCTTACGGCATCAAGGAGTTGGTCCAGTCCGGCCTGGTCGCCATCGGCCGCGGCGCCCGTTCCATCACGGACCGGTCGCTGCGCGCCCTCGACCGCAGCGCCTGAGCGAGCGCCCTCCCGGGCGCGAGCGTCTCAGGCAAGGGCCGTCTCGCCCACCCGTCGCCCGCCACCACCCGCCCAACGGCGCGCCGGCGCGCGGCACCTTTCAGCAACGACCCCACACCCCCGCCGACTGTGCATACGGTAGGACCCGCGCACCCGGCACCAACACGCAAGGAGATGTGCCCCCGTGGCCGAGCTGTTCTACGAAGACGACGCCGACCTGTCCATCATCCAGGGCCGCAAGGTCGCGGTCATCGGCTACGGCAGCCAGGGCCACGCCCACGCGCTGTCCCTGCGCGACTCCGGCGCCGACGTCCGCGTGGGCCTGAAGCCGGAGTCCAAGTCGCGTGCCAAGGCCGAGGAGGCCGGCCTGCGCGTCGTCACCCCGGCCGAGGCGGCGGCCGAGGCCGACGTCATCATGATCCTGGTGCCGGACCCGATCCAGGCCGACGTCTACGAGGCCGACATCGCCCCGCACCTGAAGGCCGGCGACGCCCTGTTCTTCGGCCACGGCCTGAACATCCGCTTCGGCTTCATCAAGCCCCCGGCGGACGTCGACGTCTGCATGGTCGCCCCGAAGGGCCCGGGCCACCTGGTCCGCCGCCAGTACGAGGAGGGCCGCGGCGTCCCGGCGATCGTCGCCGTCGAGCAGAACGCCTCCGGCAAGGCCTTCGAGCTGGCCCTGTCGTACGCCAAGGGCCTGGGCGCCACCAAGGCCGGCGTCATCAAGACCACCTTCACCGAGGAGACCGAGACCGACCTGTTCGGTGAGCAGGCCGTCCTCTGCGGTGGCACCGCCGCCCTGGTGAAGGCCGGGTTCGAGACCCTGGTCGAGGCCGGCTACCAGCCGGAGATCGCCTACTTCGAGTGCCTGCACGAGCTGAAGCTCATCGTCGACCTGATGTACGAGGGCGGCCTGGAGAAGATGCGCTGGTCGGTCTCCGAGACCGCCGAGTGGGGCGACTACGTCACCGGCCCGCGCATCATCACCGACGCCACCAAGGCCGAGATGAAGAAGGTCCTCGCCGAGATCCAGGACGGCACCTTCGCCAACACCTGGATCGCCGAGTACAAGGCGGGTCTGCCCAAGTACAACGAGTACAAGACGGCCGACGAGAACCACCTGCTGGAGACCACCGGCAAGAAGCTGCGCTCGCTGATGAGCTGGGTCAACGAGAAGGCCTGAGCCTCTCGGGGCCGCTGATTTTGTAGCGCCCTTGTACAAGTAGGCTGCTCCCGTCCGGGTGATTTCGCCGGACGGGAGCAGCCTGGTACCAAGCCCGTCGATACACTTCCGAGTGCGCGTCAGGCCCACAGCGTCGTGCGTCTACCTACGCGGCATGCCACCTTCCCCCGCCCTCCACGCCACCCACGTGCGCCGGGGAACCGGACAGTTAAGGACACACTGTCGTGAGCACTGCGACCACTGTGAAATCTGGCGTCGTCCTGATCGCCGAAGAGCTTTCGCCCGCCACCGTCGACGCCCTCGGCCCGGACTTCGAGATCCGCCACTGCAACGGCGCCGACCGCACCGAGCTGCTCACCGCGATCGCCGACGTGGACGCGATCCTGATCCGCTCCGCCACCAAGGTCGACGCCGAGGCGCTGGCCGCCGCCCGCAAGCTCAAGGTCGTCGCCCGGGCCGGCGTCGGCCTGGACAACGTCGACGTCGCCGCCGCCACCAAGGCCGGCGTGATGGTCGTCAACGCGCCGACCTCCAACATCGTCACCGCCGCCGAGCTCGCCTGCGGCCTGCTGATCTCGGTCGCCCGCAACATCTCCCCGGCCAACGCCGCGCTCAAGGGCGGCGAGTGGAAGCGCAACAAGTACACCGGCGTCGAGCTGAGCGAGAAGACCCTCGGCGTGGTCGGCCTCGGCCGGATCGGCGTCCTGGTCGCCCAGCGGATGTCCGCCTTCGGGATGAAGATCGTCGCGTACGACCCCTACATCCAGGCCGCCCGCGCCGCGCAGATGGGCGTCAAGCTGGTCTCGCTGGAGGAGCTGCTGGAGATCTCGGACTTCATCACCGTCCACCTCCCCAAGACCCCGGAGACGATCGGCCTGATCGGCGACGAGGCGCTGCACAAGGTCAAGCCGACCGTGCGCATCGTCAACGCCGCCCGCGGCGGCATCGTGGACGAGGAGGCGCTCGCCGGCGCCCTGCGCGAGGGCCGGGTGGCCGGCGCGGGCCTGGACGTGTACGCCAAGGAGCCGTGCACCGACTCCCCGCTGTTCGCCTTCGACAACGTGGTCGCCACCCCGCACCTGGGCGCCTCCACCGACGAGGCGCAGGAGAAGGCCGGTATCGCGGTCGCCAGGTCGGTCCGCCTCGCGCTGGCCGGCGAGCTGGTACCGGACGCCGTCAACGTCCAGGGCGGCGTGATCGCCGAGGACGTGCGCCCCGGTCTGCCGCTGGCCGAGAAGCTCGGCCGGATCTTCACCGCGCTGGCCGGCGAGGTGGCCGTCCGCCTGGACGTCGAGGTCCGCGGCGAGATCACCCAGCACGACGTGAAGGTGCTCGAACTGTCCGCGCTGAAGGGCGTGTTCGAGGACGTGGTGGCGGAGACGGTGTCCTACGTCAACGCCCCGCTGTTCGCCCAGGAGCGCGGCGTCGAGGTCCGTCTGACCACCTCCAGCGAGAGCCCTGAGCACCGCAACGTGATCACCGTGCGCGGCACCCTCGCGAACGGCGAGGAGATCGCGATCTCCGGCACGCTGTCCGGCCCGAAGCAGATCCAGAAGATCGTCGGCGTGGACGCCTTCGACGTGGACGTGGCGCTCACCGACCACATGGCCTTCTTCAAGTACGAGGACCGCCCCGGCGTGGTCGGCGTGCTCGGCCGCCACCTGGGCGACGCGGGCGTCAACATCGCGGGCATGCAGGTCGCCCGGGACGGCGGCAGCGCCCTCGCCTCCATCACCGTGGACAGCGAGATCCCCCAGGACGTGCTGACGGCGATCGCCGCCGAGATCGGCGCCCGCTTCGCGCGCTCGGTCGACCTGGGCTGATCCTCCCGGCCTGAACAGGGCCCGGACCGCCGTTCGGACGGTGGTCCGGGCCCTGCTGCGTGCTCCCGGGTGGTTCCCGTCTCAGATACTAGGAAATCCAAGTATTCGTGCAGACACGGCCGGGGCGGGGGCCTTACCGTGGAAGAGCCATACGGTGTGCCGCCCCTGTAGCCAGGGTGCGCGGCCCGTGTGCGCGTGCGCCATCACGGGCAGGCGATCCCTGCTCCCGCGCGTACCGTCCCTCCCGTCGCCCGCCGCCACCCTTCTCGGGGCGCGCTGCGCGCGGCACCTTCCTCCTCGTGCTGCTTGTCCGCAGCGCCGCTTCCAAGGAGCCCGGTATGCCCTCCGCCGCTGACCGTCACGTCACCACCGCCCCCGCCGCCACCCCCGTCCGCGCCCCGCGCCGTCGCCGGGCCGCCGAGCGGAACCCCTTCGCGGCCGCCGCCCTGCAGCGCTCGCTCGACCGCCGTGACAACGGCGGCGTGACCGGCCACAACTGAGCGGTGCCGCCGGTGGCGTTCATCGGCCTACTAGGCCGGTCGGGCTGACGGAGGGTCACTCCGTAGGGTGCAACTCTGGTCCATCCGAGGGAAGTTGCTCGCCCTTCCCGGCGCGATCATCCTAATTTGGGGCCCCCGGAAGGGTGATCGACGTCCGCGCGGGCGGGCGTCAGCGACACGCTGTGCGGATCAGTCCCCCGGCCGGGGGAGAGGGCCCAGTGCGTCTGCCACCCGTTCGCCGACCGATCGCCCGGATCGGTCTCACTCTGGTCCTGCTGGCAGCTGTGTTCATTCCAAGCAGCGCCGCGCTCGCCGCCACCCCGGCGGCCGGCGGCCCGTCCAGCGCGGGACCCCCGGGCCGGGGCCGCACCGCTTCCGTCCTGCTGGAACTCACCACCGAGGCGGTCGGCCCCGCCTGGTGGCGGGCCGCCGAGACGGCCCGACGGGCCCAGCGCTCGCCGGATGCCGTCCGCCGGGAGGCCGCCCAGGCCGGAGCCGCCCAGCGCGGCCGGGCCGGGGACGCGCTCGACCGGCTCGCCGACGCCGTCCACCGGGCGGCGCCCGCCACCCGCGAGCTCTACCGCACCCGCACCCTGTTCACCGGCCTCGCGGTCAGCGCGCCCGCCGACCGGCTGCCCGCGCTGCGGGCGCTGCCCGGCGTCCAGGCCGTCCACCCGATCGTCAACAAGCGGCGCGACAACGCCTACTCCGTCCCGCTGACCGGCGCCCCGAAGGTCTGGGAGGGCGACTCGGCCCTCGCCGGGAACACCGGCCGGGGCATGCGGATCGGGATCATCGACAGCGGCATCGACTACACCCACGCCGACTTCGGCGGCCCCGGCACCGAGGACGCCTTCCGCTCGGTCGCGCGAGGCAAGCCAGCGCCGACCGCGCTGTTCCCCAACGCCAAGGTGGTCGGCGGCAAGGACCTGGTCGGCGACGACTACAACCCCGACCCGTCCTCCCCGCAGTACCAGCCCGTCCCGCACCCCAGCGACAACCCGATCGACTGCGTGCGCAACGGGCACGGCACCCACGTCGCCGGAACGGCGGCCGGGTACGGCGTCACCACCGACGGCCGTCCGTACACCGGCCCGTACCGGCCCGGGCTCGACCCGGCCTCGTTCAAGATCGGCCCTGGCGCCGCCCCCGGCGCGCAGCTCTACGGGATCCGGGTGTTCGGCTGCGACGGCGCCACCGACCGGCTCGCCCAGGCGCTCGACCTGGCCGCCGACCCGAACGGTGACGGCGACCTCGGCGACCGGCTCGACGTGGTCAACCTCTCGCTCGGCAGCCGCTTCGGCAGCCCCGACGACGCCGACTCCCTGGCCGTCGACCGGCTCGCCGCGCTCGGCACCGTGGTGATCGCGGCCGCCGGCAACGAGGGCGACGTGTACGGCATCGGCGGCAGCCCCGGCACCGCCGCCCGGGCCATCACCGTCGCCGCCTCCGTACACGGGCACGCCGACGTGGACGGCATCACCGTGCTCGACCCCGCCCCGCTGGCCGGGGTCGTCCCCGGGCACTGGAGCGAGCGCTACCAGGGCTGGTCCACCGCCGAGGTGAGCGGCGCGCTCGCCGTGCCCGTCGACCAGGCGGACGGCTGCACCGCCTTCAGCGAGGCCGACAAGCAGCGGCTCAAGGGCAGGATCGCGCTGCTCACCTGGCGCACCGGCGACGCCGACCGGGCCTGCAACTCCGGCCCGCGCGCCGACCACGCGGCCGACGCCGGGGCGATCGGCGCACTCTACGCCGCCGACAGCGACCACCTGGCCGAGATCTCGGGCGACGACCGGATCCCGGCCGTGCTGCTCGCCCACGCCGACGGCGAGCGGCTGCTGAAGGCCGCGGCCGCCGGGGACGTCCGGGTCCGGCTCGCCGCGCCCGGCAACCCGCTGCACGGCTCGGTCCCCCAGAACCAGCCGTCCAGGGTCGACACCCTCACCGACTTCACCTCCCGGGGCATCGGCGTGCCCGGTGTGGTCAAGCCCGACCTCGCGGCCCCCGGCGAGACCATCTGGTCGGCCCTGGTCGGCAGCGGCAGCGGCGGCCAGCGCGAGAACGGCACCTCGATGGCCGCCCCGCACGTCGCCGGGCTGGCCGCGCTGCTCCGCGCCGCGCACCCGGACTGGCCGGTCGAGCAGGTCAAGGCCGCACTGATGAACACCAGCACGGACACCTGGCTCGGCGACGACCACGGCGGGCCGGTCTACGGGCCCGAGCGCACCGGGGCCGGACGGGCCCGGGTCGACCAGGCAGTCCGCACGCCGGTGGTCGCCTACGCGGCGGGGGAGGGCGCCGAGGCGGGCAGCGTTGGGGTCTCCTTCGGTCCGGTCGCGATCGGCGGGCCGACGGCGCTCGGACGGGAGATCGAGCTGCGCAACTACGCGGGTTCGCCGCTGACCTACCGCACCGGCTATGCCGCCGCGACCGAACTCCCGGGCGCCTCCTACCAGGTGACGCCCGCCACGGTGGAGGTGCCGGCCGGCGGTAGCGCGCGGGTGAAGGTGACGCTGTCCGTACCGGGGGAGTTGGGGCGCACGCCGGACCCGACCATCGACACCCTGCAGGGCGGCAAGGCCCGCAGCTACCGGGGCGAGCTCTCCGGGCGGGTGCTGCTCAGCCCGGTCGACGGAGCGCTGCCGCAGCTGCGGGTGCCGGTGTTCGCCGCCCCGCGCCCGGCGAGCGACCTGACCGCGACGGCCTCCGCCCGGACCGCCCGGGACGGCACCCTGGTCACGCTCGGCGGCAGCGCGGCGCCCGGCGAGCGGCCCGGGCTGGTCAGCGCCCTCGCGCTCGGCGGCGAGGCCGCCCGCTGGCCCGACTGCCCGCCGGGCGGCGGCAAGGCCGTCGGCCCCGGCTCGGGCATCCGGCCCGCGGACGCGGCCGAGCCGGCCGGCCAGCCTCAGGACGTCTGCGTCGAGCACCCCGGCGACCGGGCCGCCAACCTGCGGGCGGCGGGGGCGGCGGCCGACGCCGACCAGCTGTACGTGGGCGTGTGGCTGTGGGCCCCGGCGGCGACGCCGGTCGGGCTGTACGGGGTGCGGGTGTCGCTGGACACCGACGGGGACGGCGTCACCGACGTGATCCTCAAGGCCGACCGGCTGCACGGCGG
This sequence comes from Kitasatospora sp. NPDC023118, assembly GCF_055560875.1. Taxonomy (NCBI): domain Bacteria; kingdom Bacillati; phylum Actinomycetota; class Actinomycetes; order Kitasatosporales; family Streptomycetaceae; genus Kitasatospora; species Kitasatospora sp. NPDC023118. The sequence goes on along the minus strand of NZ_JBVHHW010000004.1, from coordinate 110,628 downwards.
CGACGTCCTGGTCTCCCGCGCCGTGGACGCGCGCACCGGCGCCGAGCTCGACGTCCAGCCGCTCAACGCCCGCTGGGGCGACACCGACACCGAACTGCTGGACAGCGACGTCCTGGTCCTCCCGGTCCGGCTGAGCGCCCTGCCGGGCGTCAAGCCCGGCCACAGCACCGTCCGCTACGGCGTCTGGACCAGCGTCGCGAGCGCCGGCCGGCCCGATCCGGCCGACGCCTACTCCGCCATCGGGCTGCGCGACACCGGCCCGACCATCCCGCTGGACGTCCTGCACCCGGCTCTCGCCGTCCAGGCCGGCCTCACCGGCCCCGCCGCCGTGGTGGCCCCGGCCGGCCCGGGCACCGTCCTCGACGTGCACCGGACGGCGGGCGACAGCTCCCGGCTCCTGCTGCTGTACCACCTCAACCCGGCGGAGCGGCGGGCCCAGGTACTCACCCTGCCGTGACCACCGCGTAGCGGGGCGGCCCGCCGGGACTCCGGCGGGCCGCCCCTCGTCACGTCCCGTCGGGGCCCTGGGCGGCCAGGCGGCGGTCGCGGCGCGGGATCCGGGTCGGGCGGCGGGAGAGGCGGGCGAAGACGGCGACCAGGGCGAGGACCGCCGCGGTGGCGGAGGTGACGGTGAGGCCCTCGGTGAGGCCGGGCGGGCGGAAGGCGCAGGTGAGGCGGGAGGCACCGCCGCCCAGGGGGACGCCGATCATGCCGAGGACGGGAATGGGGGCGGCGGCAGGGCGGCCGTCGACGGCGCAGGTCCAGCCCTCGGTGGCGGGGACCGAGAGCAGCGCGGTGCCGGTCGAGCCCGCCGGGAGGGTCGCCGCGACGGTATGCCCGCCGGCCTCGACGCGGGTGGCGCCGGTGGCGGCGAGACGGGCGACGGCGGCCTCCAGGGCGCCGGCCCGCAGGCAACCGATCGGGCGGGCGGGGACCTGACTGACGACGTCCGAGCGCAGGGTCACCCGGACCACCCCGTCCGCCGGGACGGTCCCCAGCCGGTGGATCGCCACCGCCGTGGTGGGTTGCTCGCCGTCGCTGCGGTAGCTGGTGCCCAGGCCGCTGACCGTGCCGCGGTACCAGACCCCGTGGAAGTAGGCCGTCCCGCCGGGGGTGCAGCCGGCGGTGAACACCGTGCCCTCGCCGCCGCCCGGCACCGACCAGCCGCTGGTGCCGTGCAGGGCGGGCGCCGGGCCGCCGGCCGGGACGGGCAGCGGGGCGTCGTAGACCTGGCTGCCGAGCAGCGACTCCTGCCGGGACCAGACCGAGGAGGTGTCCGGCCGGGCCCCCGGCGGCAGCACGGTGACCAGCGGCGGCGCGGCCGCCCGTACGGGGGTGAAGCCGTCCGGGGGCGGTCCGTCGTCCAGGTGGGCGCGGACCGCGAACAGGGCCTGCCCGACCGGGTCGGTGACGCTGGCGGTCTGCCGCCCGCCGGCCGTCCAGCCCGCGCCGAGGTCGTGCAGCAGCAGGGCGGTGACGGTGGGCAGGTAGGCGCTGAAGTAGCCGCCGCCCTGGCCGTTCAGCAGCAGCGGGTCGTTGGTGCCGAAGGCGTGCGGGCCGGGGTCGCTGCGGCCGTCCGGCCAGTCGGCGGCCTCCCGCACGGCCGCGTACCCGGCCCGCACGGCGGCCGGGGAGGTGCTGTCGGCCGGGGCCGCGCCGAGCGCCGCGTACCCGGACCAGACGGCGTTGCCGAGCACCGCGCCGCCGAGCACCCAGGTGGCGAGGACGTTCGCCCGGCGGTCGGTGTGCCGGCGGTCCAGCACCAGGAGCGCGGCCAGCAGCACGACGCCGCCGACGCCCAGCAGCACCCAGGTGGAGGCGGGGACCGCGTGCCGGCTCGCCGCCAGCCCGGCGACCACCGCGGTGACGGCCGCGCCGCCCAGCAGGGTGAGCCAGTCCGGCCGGTGGGCCAGCGACACCCAGGCGGCCAGCACCAGCAACCCGCTGAGCACGAAGGCGGCCCGGTACGGCCCGCCGGCCGGGATCGCCAGGCCGTGCCAGACCAGCACGGTCGGGGTCCAGACGAAGCTGAGCACCACCAGCACCAGCGCCGCGCACCAGACCGCCCGCTCGCGGATCCGCACCCGGCGGTTGAACGCCAGCCCGCACACCAGCAGCAGCCCGAGCACCCCGATCGCCACGTCCGGCAGCGGCTGCCCGCCCTGGGCGGTGGGCAGCAGCCGGGCGAGGTGGCCGCCGAGCCCGCCCGGGCCGACCGGCTGCACCGGGGACTCGGGCTGAGCGCCGCGCGCGGCGCGGACGGCGACGAACAGGACGGGGGAGGCGAGCAGCACCCCGGCGGCGGTCACGGTGACGGCCCGCCCGGTGACCCGGACCCGGTGCCGGAACGGCCGCGGGGTGGCGAACAGGCGGACGGCGAACAGGAGTCCGGCGATCAGGGTGGCCAGCGCGGCGGTGTAGAGGTTGCCCGCCCAGGCGAGGGCCACGCACAGCGAGCCGGCCACCCAGCGCCGCTCGCGCAGGCACCAGTCCCCGACCAGGCCGAGCAGCGGCAGCGACACCAGGCCCCAGAGCCACATCGGTGCCGCCCCGCCCACGTCCAGCACCCAGGCGCAGAGCCCGTACCCGACGGCGGTGAGCGCCCGCAGCCAGCGGGGGCCGGGGTGCAGGCGGCCGAGCAGATGGGCCATCAGGGCGGTGGCGAGGCCGACGGTCGCCAGGGCGACCAGGAAGACGGCGAGTGGCCCCTGGTCGCGCGGGAGCAGCGCGGCCGGCCAGGAGAAGGGGTTCATCAGGTAGGCGAAGAAGTCCGGCAGGAAGGGGGCGCCGTAGCCGCTGTTCCAGTTGAACAGCAGGTCCCCGGCGGCCCGTCCGTGCAGCAGGTCCCACAGGTGGGCGTGGTACGGCACGGCGACGTCGCCCGCCCCGGTCGGCCACCGCCCGCGCAGCCCGGCGGCCAGCGCGTACCCGCCCGCCGCCAGCCCGGCCGCACCCGCGCAGGCCAGCACCTCCCGCCGCCGCTCGGTCCTCACGCACGCGCCCCGTTTCTGCCAGGAACCCGGACCACGCCACCCTAAGCGCGCCCCCGGCACAACACTGATCACCCGCGCTCCCTCGAAGGAGTGATGGCATCGCGTCAGTGCGGTTCGGCCTGAGATGGTGCTTCTGTGGGAGGAGACATCGAGCTTGTGATGCCGGAGTGGCTGAGGCCCCCGGCTGCCGGCTACACCGCCGAAGACCTGGACCGGCTTCCGGACCTCCCGCCTCACACGGAACTGCTGTTCGGGAGCCTGGTCTTCTCCGCTCGCCAGACGCTCTTCCACTCCCGAACGATCAGCAGGCTGGATCGGCAGCTGGTCGATCAGGTGCCGGACGACTGGGAGGTCTGGTGTCGGATGGGGCTGGTGCTCGATGCTCGCAATAGGCCGGAGCCCGACCTCATAGTGGTCGATTCCCGCGCAGACACCGGGCCGGATCAGACGTTCTGGGTCCCTGAGGACGTCGCGTTGGTGGTCGAGGTGGTCGAGGCGGGAGAGGCGGAGTGGGATCGTGAGGTCAAGCCACGAAAGTACGCCGCTGCCGGTATCCGCTACTTCTGGTGCATCGAGTTCGAGCAGGGGCGGCCGGTCGCCCACACCTTCGAGCTGGACGCCGCACTGGGCGCGTATGTACCGAGCGGAACCTTCCGAGAGCGCTTGACAGTTCGATACCCGTTTCCACTCACGGTCACCCTCGTACGTCCAGATGCTGGACGCAAGGTGTCAGTCCCTGGGACACCGGAGTAGGGTCCGAGCATGTCTCGCACCATTCGTCTCGCAGTTGTCCCGGGTGACGGCATCGGCCAGGAAGTGGTGGCCGAAGGTCTGAAGGTCCTGGAGGCCGTGCTTCCCTCCGACGTGAAGCTGGAGACCACCGAGTACGACCTCGGGGCCCGGCGCTACCACCGGACCGGCGAGACGCTGCCGGACAGCGTGCTGGCCGAGCTGAAGGCCTTCGACGCGATCCTGCTGGGCGCCATCGGCGACCCGAGCGTGCCGTCCGGAGTGCTGGAGCGGGGGCTGCTGCTCAAGCTGCGGTTCGCCTTCGACCACCACATCAACCTGCGGCCGGGCCGGCTCTTCCCCGGCGTGCAGTCCGCGCTGGCCGGACAGCCGCAGATCGACTTCGTGGTCGTCCGCGAGGGCACCGAGGGCCCGTACGTCGGCAACGGCGGTTCGCTGCGCACCGGCACGCCGCACGAGGTGGCCACCGAGGTCAGCCTGAACACCGCGTACGGCATCGAGCGCGTGGTGCGCGACGCCTTCCGCCGGGCCCAGGCGCGGCCGCGCAAGAAGCTCACCCTGGTGCACAAAAACAACGTGCTGGTGCACGCCGGGCACCTGTGGTCGCGGATCTTCGCGGAGGTCGGCCGGGAGTTCCCGGAGGTCACCACCGAGTACCTGCACGTCGACGCGGCCACCATCCACCTGGTCACCCAGCCGGAGCGCTTCGACGTCATCGTCACCGACAACCTGTTCGGCGACATCCTGACCGACCTGGCCGCCGCCGTGACCGGTGGCATCGGCCTCGCCGCGAGCGGCAACATCAACCCGAGCGGCGAGTACCCGGCCATGTTCGAGCCGGTGCACGGCTCGGCGCCGGACATCGCCGGCCAGGGCAAGGCCGACCCGACCGCCACCGTGCTGTCAGTCGCCATGCTGCTGGAGCACCTCGGCTTCGCCGCCGAGGCGGCCCAGGTGGAGGCCGCCGTCGCGGCGGACCTCGCCGAGCGCTCCGGCGTCCGCTCCACCTCCCAGGTCGGCGACGCGCTCGCCGCCCGAGTATCCGGCTAGCGGGCCGGATCCGAAGTGCGGGGTTCCGGCTAGCGGGCCGGATCCGAAGTGCGGGGTTCCGGCTAGCGGGCCGGATCCGAAGTGGGTTCCGGCTAGCGGCCGGATCGCGACAAGGTCCGGCCAGGTGGGTCGGACCGCATAACCGCAGCTTGCAGCTTCCCAAGAAGAGGGAAGCTGTTCGGCACGGCCCTCTGGATGCGAGTATCGACAGTGGGCCGTGCCGTTGTGCGTCCGTTCCGGCGTTGGATCGCCGTGACGTTCCTTCGGCGGGGCGGCCCGAACCAACCCCACGGTGAAGGAAACAGCCATGAGCACGCCCACCCAGGCGCCCATCACGTTCGACCTCAAGCCCTCCGCCCATCCGCTGTCCGCAGGGGAGCGCGAGGCCCGGCTGGCCAACCCCGGCTTCGGCCGTGTCTTCACCGACCACATGGTCACCATCCGCTGGACCGAGGGCCGCGGCTGGCACGACGCCCAGCTGGTCCCGTACGCGCCGGTGGAGATGGACCCGGCGAACATGACGCTGCACTACGGCCAGGCGATCTTCGAGGGCCTAAAGGCCTACCGCCAGACCGACGGGTCCATCGCGACCTTCCGCCCGGAGGCCAACGCCCTGCGCTTCCAGGCCTCGGCCCGCCGCCTGGCGATGCCGGAGCTGCCGGTCGAGACCTTCGTCGAGGCCGTCGAGCTGCTGGTCCGGCAGGAGCGGGAGTGGGTCCCGAACGAGCCGGAGCAGAGCCTCTACCTGCGTCCGTTCATGTTCGCCACCGAGGTCGGCCTGGGCGTCCGCCCGGCGAACTCCTACCTCTTCATGATCATCGCTTCCCCCGCCGGCGCCTACTTCCAGGGCGGCATCAAGCCGGTCTCGGTCTGGCTGTCCAAGGAGTACGTCCGGGCGGCGCCCGGCGGCACCGGCGCCGCCAAGTGCGCGGGCAACTACGCGGCCTCGCTGGTCGCCCAGGCCCAGGCCGCCGAGAAGGGCTGCGACCAGGTGGTCTGGCTCGACGCCGCCGAGCACCGGTGGGTCGAGGAGATGGGCGGCATGAACCTGTACTTCGTCTTCGGCGAGGGCAAGGACGCCAAGATCGTCACCCCCGAGCTGTCCGGCGCCCTGCTGCCCGGCATCACCCGTGACTCGCTGCTGCGCCTGGCCTCGGACCTCGGCTACGCGGTCGAGGAGCGGAAGATCTCCACCGACGAGTGGCAGCAGGCCAATGCCGACGGCACCCTCACCGAGGTCTTCGCCTGCGGCACCGCCGCCGTCATCACCCCGGTCGGCTCGGTCAAGTCCGCCGCCGCCGACTGGACCGTCGGCACCGGCGAGCCCGGGCCGATCACCATGGAGCTGCGTCGGGCCCTGCTGGCCATCCAGGGCGGCCAGTCGCCCGACACCCACGGCTGGCTGCACAAGATCGTCTGATGACGGTCTCCGGGCGCCCCGCGACACCGGGGCGCCCGGGTCGTAACCTCGAAGCGTTCCGCTCGCTGCCTCACGGGGACCGGAAGGAGGAGGGGCTGTGGCCGCGCTGATGCATGAGTCGGCTCCCACGGCGGACATCCCTCTGTACCTGCTGATTGACCGGGACGCGAACCGGGTGGTCCTGCACAGTGATCCGCGTGGTGACGACTACCACGAGAGCAGCTGGGTCACCATCGGCGACCCGCTCGACCTGCCCGAGCCGTTCGGCTTCACCCTCGACACCGCCGAGCTCGTCGAGTAGCCGTCCCGCATCGCGAGACGGGCGGGCCGGATCGCGGAACCTGTGTCAGACTGCGAGCGTGTCCTCGCTGTCGCTGATTATTAGCAGCAGGCGCGCCGGTCCGCAGTGACCGCTTCCGCAGGACCCGATGCGGAGCGACCACGAGCGTCCAGACCCGCGCGCAGACCTCTCGCACCCGCGAGGGGTTTTTTTGTTTCCCCGGACCGGCCGACGGCCCCCACGAGGGGCTCGGGGACACCGGGGCCGCCCGCGGGATCCTGGACAGTGGAGCCGGGACGAAGATCCGGCAGAGCAGTACGAACCTCCCCGAACGGAGAACCAGGGGCCATGACCGAGGCCAACCGTACCGACGACAGTTTCCACGTGTTCGACACCACCCTGCGCGACGGCGCGCAGCGGGAGGGCATCAACCTGACGGTGGCCGACAAGCTGGCCATCGCCCGGCACCTGGACGAGTTCGGCGTCGGCTTCATCGAGGGCGGCTGGCCCGGGGCCAATCCGCGGGACACCGAGTTCTTCGCCCGCGCCGCCGCCGAGCTGGAGCTGCGCAACGCCCGGCTGGTCGCCTTCGGCGCCACCCGCCGGGCCGGCGGCAAGGCGGCCGACGACCCGCAGCTGGCCGCGCTGGTCGCCTCCGGCGCGCCCGTGGTGACCCTGGTCGCCAAGGCGCACGACCGGCACGTGGAGCTGGCGCTGCGCACCACGCTGGACGAGAACCTGGAGATGATCCGGGACAGCGTCGAGTTCCTGCGCGCCCAGGGGCGGCGGGTGTTCATCGACTGCGAGCACTTCTTCGACGGCTACCGGGCCAACCGTGCCTACGCCCTCGCGGTGGTCCGCGCCGCGCACCAGGCCGGGGCGGACGTGGTGGTGCTGTGCGACACCAACGGCGGGATGCTGCCGGCGGGCGTGCGGGAGACGGTCGCCGACGTCCTCGCCGACTGCAACTCCTACAAGCCCGGCGCCCGGCTCGGCATCCACGCCCAGGACGACACCGGCTGCGCGGTGGCCAACACCCTGGCCGCGGTGGACGCCGGCGCGACCCACGTGCAGTGCACCGCCAACGGCTACGGCGAGCGGGTCGGCAACGCCAACCTGTTCCCGGTGGTCGGCGCACTGGAGCTCAAGTACGACCGGCGGGTGCTGCCCGCGGGCCGGCTGGCCGAGATGACCCGGATCTCGCACGCGATCGCCGAGTTGGTCAACCTGACCCCGTCCACCCACCAGCCGTACGTCGGCTTCTCGGCCTTCGCCCACAAGGCGGGCCTGCACGCCTCCGCGATCAAGGTCGACCCGGACCTGTACCAGCACATCGCCCCCGAGCTGGTCGGCAACACCATGCGGATGCTGGTCTCCGACATGGCCGGCCGGGCCTCGGTCGAGCTCAAGGGCAAGGAGCTCGGCTACGACCTCTCCGCCGACCGGGACCTGGCCGGCCGGGTGGTGGCCCGGGTGAAGGAGCAGGAGAACCTCGGCTACACCTACGAGTCCGCGGACGCCTCCTTCGAGTTGCTGCTGCGCGACGAGGTGCGCGGCAGCCGGGACCGCTTCTACACCCTGGAGTCCTGGCGGACCATCAGCGAGCAGGGCCCGAATGGGGTTTCCGGCAACGAGGCGACGGTCAAGCTGTGGGCCAAGGGCGAACGCCGGATCGCCATCGGCGAGGGCAACGGCCCGGTGAACGCGCTGGACCAGGCGCTGCGGACCGCCCTGGAGGGCATCTACCCGCCGCTGGCCACCTTCGAGTTGGTGGACTACAAGGTCCGCATCCTGGAGGGCCAGCACGGCACCGGCTCCAAGACCCGGGTCCTGATCGAGTCCACCGACGGAACCGCGGCCTGGTCCACGGTCGGTGTGGCCGACAACGTGATCGCCGCCTCCTGGCTGGCACTCGAGGACGCGTACACCTACGGCCTGATCCGGGCCGGGCTGGAGCCGACCGAGTAGCCGCCCCGAACATGCCTGTGGCCCACGGGACTTCACCGAGTTCCGTGGGCCACCACGGTTGCTCGCGCGCTTGCCTCCGGGGCGCTCCGGATCCGGCGCGCCCCTTCGGCTCGGCGCGGGCGTCACCGAAGTCGGGCGAGCAGGGCGTGTTCGACGAGGGTGATGAGGGCGCTCTTGGCGCTGTCGCGGCGACGGGCGTCGAGCGTGATGACGGGGGTGTTCTCGCCGAGTTGGAGCGCCTCGCGGACCTCTTCCGCGGTGTGCGGCTGGTGCCCGTCGAAGCCGTTGAGGGCGACGACGAAGGGCAGTCCGCTGTTCTCGAAGTAGTCGAGGGCGGGGAAGCAGTCCGCGAGACGGCGGGTGTCGACGAGGACGATGGCGCCGATGGCGCCGCGGACGAGGTCGTCCCACATGAACCAGAACCGGTCCTGTCCGGGGGTGCCGAACAGGTAGAGGATGAGGTCCTCGTCGAGGGTGATGCGGCCGAAGTCCATGGCGACGGTGGTGGTCGTCTTGCCGGAGACGTGGCTGATGTCGTCGATGCCGGCGGAGGCCGAGGTCATGACGGCTTCGGTGCGCAGGGGGTTGATCTCGGAGACGGCGCCGACGAGCGTGGTCTTGCCGACACCGAAGCCGCCCGCGATGACGATCTTCGCGGAGGTGGTGGCGCGGGTGGGGGCGGCCGCGTTAGAGCTTGCGAAGTCCACTGAGGACCCTTTCGAGCAGCGTGACGTCGGGCTGGTTTCCGGATTCGCCGCCGGAAGCGGGCTGGTGGATGGCGACGAGGCCGGCCTCGGCCAGGTCGGCCACGAGGATGCGGGCCACTCCCAGGGGAAGGGAGAGCAGCGCCGACACCTCCGCGACGGATTTGACCTCCGTGCACAGGGTGCAGATCCGCTGGTGCTCGGGGAGCAGGGTGGCCAGGCGCTGCGCGTCGACGTCGGCGGAGACCAGGGCCTCCAGCGCGAGTTCGTAGCGCGGCCGGGTGCGACCGCCGGTCATCGCGAACGGCCGGATCAGCGGGCCGGAGTCGGGCTCGTCCTCGAACTCCTCGACGTGCCCGGGCTCCTGGGCCGGCTGGTAGCCGGGCGCCTGGGCGGGTGCCGGGGCCGGCCAGCCGGTCGGTTGCGGGCCGGGCGGCGGGGTGTCGTAGGCGGGCTGCTGCCCGGCGTACGGATCGTACTGGCCGTACTGCTCCTCGGGCCGGGGGTACGGGTGCTGCTGGGGCTGCCCGTACTGGTGCCGGCCGTACTGCTGACCGTGGCCGACGCCGGGTGCTCCGAAGGCGTCATGGCCTGTGCCAGGGTACGGAACGCCGTACGGGCCGCTGCGGTCGTCGGGCGGTGTCACGGTTCCTCTCCTCACAGGGTGCGGCGGTGCGGTTCGAGCTTCGGTACGAGTCCGGAGCCGGTGGTGCGAAGGCCGTACAACGTCCGAACCCGAGCCCGCCGAAGCGGGCCCGGGAAGGACGCGGAGGTGCTTCGAATACCTGGACGGTATCCGACGAACCGTCAGTGCAGGAGACTGCCCTGGAGTTCCGCGCGAAGTGCGGGGGTGAGGACGGCGCCGGCTCGGTCGACGAGCAGGGCCATTTCGTAGCCGACGAGGCCGATGTCGGAGTCGGGGCTGGCCAGGACGGCGAGGGCGGAGCCGTCGCTGATGGCCATGAGGAACAGGAAGCCGCGCTCCATCTCGACGACGGTCTGGTTGACCTCGCCGCCTTCGAAGATCCGGCTGGCGCCGGAAGTGAGGGAGGTGAGGCCGGAGGCGACGGCGGCGAGCTGGTCGGCGCGGTCGCGCGGGAAGCCTTCCGACATGCACAGCAGGAGGCCGTCCGCGGAGACCACCACGGTGTGGGACACCCCGGGGGTGTTGTCCACGAAATTGGTGATCAGCCAGTTCAGGTTCTGTGCGGCCTGGCTCATCTGAGTCAACTCAACGCTCCTGGTGGTTCGAGCCGCCGAAGAGATCGGTGCTCCGGTTCTGTCCGTTGCCGGACTGGTCTACCTGATCGGGGTCGATCCGGAAGCTTCCGGTGTTGCCGGCGCTGCGGCCCTGCTCCACACCGCGGCGCAGGTTGGTGAGGCGGCCACGGACCTCCTCGGGGCTGCGGGAGACCTGCGGCCCTTCCTGCGGGGTGGGCTTGGCGTTGCCGGGCACCAGGTTCTGCTTCGGCACGCGCCGGGGCAGGCCGGCCCCGGTGGTGCCGGAGGACGAGGGCTCGCGCAGCTGTTCGGCGCGCTGCCAGTTGCCGTCGTTCGGCGACTGCCAGGCGGAGCTGGCGGTCGGGCCGGTCGGGCCGTAACCGCCGAGCGAGGACACGTCGTGGCCGCGCGACTCGGCGGACGACGAGGTGTCCTTGGCGCCGGCGAACCAGTTGGGGCTCTCGCCGGACGGGCTGCCGCCGGCCGGGGCGCCGCCCAGGCTGCCGCCCACCAGCTGCTGGCCGGGGCGGCGCTGGGGCAGCCCGGACGGCAGGGTGGAGGCGGGGTCGGCGGCGGGCAGGGCGGGCGGCTCCGGGGCGTACGGGTGGCCGGCCGGGGCCTCGTCGGCCCGGCGGCCGTAGCCGTCCTGGGCGTACTCGTCCTGGCGGTAGCCGCCCTGGTCGTTGCCGTACTGGCCGTACTGGTCGTCGGCGCTGTACCGGTCGTCCGCGTAGCCGCCCTGGTCGTAGCCCTGCTGCTGGTACTGGCCGTAGCCGTCCTGGGCGTACTCGTCCTGCTGGTAGCCGCCCTGGTCGTTGCCGTACTGGCCGTACTGGTCGTCGGCGCTGTACCGGTCGTCCGCGTAGGCACCCTGGTCGTAGCCCTGCGGGGCGTACTGGTCGTAGCCCTGCTCGTAGTCCTCCTCGACCTCGGCGTCCACCACCGGCGGCTGCGGGGCGCCCTCCAGGGCCGCGCGGCGGACCTGGTCGAGGCGCTGGGAGCGCTGGACGGCCTCCAGGGCCGGGCTGAAGCCGGAGGAGCCGGCGTGGCCGAGGCCGGTGAGGTGGTCGTCGAAGCCCAGCTCGGCGGCGCTGCGGGAGCGGTCCTCGGGGGCCCACTCGGCGGTCGGCTCCTGGTCGGCGAAGATCCGGGAGACGGTGAACTGCTCCTCCGGCTCCGGCGCGGGGCCGGACTTGGTGACGAACGGCGGGAGCATGACCAGCGAGGTGGTGCCGGCCGACTCGCCCGACGGGCGGAGCTGGACGCGGATGTCGTGCCGCTGGGAGAGCCGGCCGACCACGAAGAGGCCCATGCGGCGGGAGATGGTGGCGTCGACCGTGGGCGGCTCGGCCAGCTTCTCGTTGATCTCGGCGAAGTCGTCCGCGGTGAGGCCGATGCCCTTGTCGTGGATCTCGACCAGGACGCGGCCGTCCGGCAGACGGGTCGCGTTGACCAGCACCCGGGTCTGCGGGCTGGAGAACGAGGTGGCGTTCTCCAGCAGCTCGGCGAGCAGGTGGACGAGGTCGGTCACGGCGGCGCCGACGACCTCGACCTCCGGGATGCCGGACAGCTCGACGCGCTCGTACTGCTCCACCTCGGACGCGGCGGCGCGAAGGACGTCGACCAGCGGGACCGGGGTGTTCCAGCGGCGGCCGGCCTCCTCGCCCGCGAGGACGAGCAGGTTCTCACCGTTGCGGCGCATACGGGTGGCCAGGTGGTCCAGCTTGAAGAGGTTCTCCAGCTGGTCCGGGTCGGCCTCGTTGTTCTCCAGGTCGGTGATCAGCGCCAGCTGGCGCTGGATCAGGCCCTGGCTGCGACGCGACAGGTTGGTGAAGATCGCGTTGACGTTCCCTCGGAGCAGGGCCTGCTCGGCGGCGAGCGCCACGGCCTGCTGGTGGACCTGGTCGAAGGCCCGGGCGACTTCGCCGATCTCGTCCTTGCCGTGCAGCGGGATCGGGGTCACCGAGGTGTCGACCCGGTCGGGGTCGGTCTTGGAGAGCTTCTCGACCAGGTCCGGCAGACGGTGATCGGCGATCTCCAGGGCGGCGCTGCGCAGGGTGCGCATGCCGAGGATCATCGAGCGGGCGACGTAGCCGGTGAGCAGGCCGGCCAGGATCAGTGCGGCGACGACGATGACCGTGTTGAGGATGGCGTCGTAGAGCGCGTTGTCCTTGAGGTTGCGGGAGTCGGTGAGGACGTCGTCCAGCAGCGTGACTTCGGTGTTCCGCAGGGCCTGGATGTGGGTACCGGCGGCCTGGTTCCAGTTGTCCGGGGTCAGACCGGCGTTCTTGGCCTCGGCGAACGCGGCGTCGGCAGCGGCCTTGCCCTTCAGCTGGCCCGCGGCGGCGGCCTCGGCGTAGTTGCCGGCGAGCGCCAGCAGGCCCTGCATGGTGGGCACGCTGCCGTTGGGCATCTTGTACGCCGAGCGGTCCTGGGCGGTGGCCAGGGCGACCTGCGCGTCCGAGTACTTCTTGGCGTCCTCGGGGGCGCTACCGGTGGTGAACTCGTTGATCGAGACCTGCTCCAGCTTCTCGGAGACCAGGATCTGCTGGGTCATGTCCTGGTTCTCGTAGCGCGTGGTCGCGCCCTGCGAGATCCCGACCAGCAGGCTCAGCATCAGCGAGCGCTGGGTCGAGGCGGAGGCCTTGGCCAGCGACATCGCGTAGATCGCGCGGCCCTTGCTGGTGGCGTTGGCGGAGCCGTTGCCGACCGAGTTGTCGTAGGACAGCAGCGGCGCGAACATCGTCGAGTAGGCGTTCGCGGTGGCGCTGGCGAACAGCTCCTTGCCGTACGCGGCCTGTCGCAGGTGCGGCAGGTCGGCCACCAGGATCTCGAAGGCGTCATGGCGGCGCGGAAGCTCGCCGGACTTGTCCGAGGCCTGGTACGCGGCGTTGTAGGCCTTCAGCGCGGCGTCCGTGTCGGCGCGGCGCTTGGTGACCTCGTTGTTCGGGTCCTGCCCGGTGATCAGGGGTATCAGGGTCTTGTCGCGCTCGTTCTCCAGCGCCTCGGCGAGTTCGGTCGCCGCCTTGGCCAGCTCGGCCGTCTTCTCGGCGCGGGACGCCTTGATGTAGCCGTCGACCGAGGTGTTAACGCGCAGACCGCCGAAGACGAGACTGATGATCACGGGGATCAGCAGGATCGCGATCAGGCGGGTCGGCACGCGCCAGTTGCGCGGGCGGAGGAAGTCGTACCGGCTGGAGCCGCCGTCGGCGGGTGCACCGGCGCTGCCGCGCGGCTCCTTGGCCGATGTCGGGGGCTTGGGGGCCGGAGTGGCCGGGGCGCGCTCCTCGGTGGGAGTGAACGCGGAGAATCCGGCCTGGTCCGCGGCGGTACCGTTCGGCTCGCTCTGGCGGGGCTCGGAGCGCCGCTGCGGGGCGGGTTGCTGCTTACGCCTCACTCGACAACTACCTCTCGGCCGACTTGCCGGCCATGGATCAATCCAGCGCTACCCCCGGGGCCCTGGCCCGTCACCGGACGGGGCCGGCGCGGGATGTTCAGGGGTAGCTGGAATTTCAGCACGTGCAGGGATGGGGGACAAACAGCCCCGGTCCGGTACCCGCGTCGGCACAATCCGGACAATCAGCGACATGACGGAGCAAAACCGTGGTCATCTGGCGCTGAGTGACGCTGTTTCGCCACGCTGCGTCATTGTTGATCACAAAATGCCTACCGAACTGTTATCCGCTGCTTATACACGGGTCTTGCGCGGGGCCCTCGGAGGACACCGGCCGGTAAGCGTCACCGCCCCGGCGACCCGTCAGTGTGACGGGTCGCCGGGGCCGGTTGGTTCCCTCTCGGGCCGGTCCCGCCTCAGCGGAGCCGGGCGAGCAGGGCGTGTTCGACGAGGGTGATGAGGGCGCTCTTGGCACTGTCGCGGCGACGGGCGTCGAGCGCGATGACGGGGGTGTTCTCGCCGAGTTGGAGCGCCTCGCGGACCTCTTCCGCGGTGTGCGGCTGGTGCCCGTCGAAGCCGTTGAGGGCGACGACGAAGGGCAGCCCGCTGTTCTCGAAGTAGTCGAGGGCGGGGAAGCAGTCCGCGAGACGGCGGGTGTCGACCAGCACGACCGCGCCGATGGCGCCGCGGACGAGGTCGTCCCACATGAACCAGAACCGGTCCTGTCCGGGGGTGCCGAACAGGTAGAGGATGAGGTCCTCGTCGAGGGTGATGCGGCCGAAGTCCATGGCGACGGTGGTGGTCGTCTTGCCGGAGACGTGGCTGATGTCGTCGATGCCGGCGGAGGCCGAGGTCATGACGGCTTCGGTGCGCAGGGGGTTGATCTCGGAGACGGCGCCGACCAGCGTGGTCTTGCCGACACCGAAGCCGCCCGCGATGACGATCTTCGCGGAGGTGGTGGCGCGGGTGGAGGAGGCCGCGTTAGAGCTTGCGAAGTCCACTGAGGACCCTTTCGAGCAGCGTGACATCGGGCGTTCCGCCCGACTCGCCCGCGGCGGCGGGCTGGTGGATGGCGACGAGGCCGGCCTCGGCCAGGTCGGCCACGAGGATGCGGGCCACACCGAGCGGCACGCCGGCCAGTGCGGAGATCTCCGCGATGGACTTGACCTCACGGCAGAGGTTGACGATCCGGGCGTGCTCGGGCAGCAGCCCGCCGGTTCGCTCGGCCGAGCCCGTGGTCGAGATCAGGGCCTCGATCGCGAGCTGGTACCGCGGTCGGGTCCGGCCACCGGTCATCGCGTACGGGCGGACCAGCGGCTGCTGCTCGTAGCCGTCGGACTGCTGCCCGCCGTAGCCGCTGCCGTACCCGCTGCCGTACGGGCCGGCGGGTGTCGAGGGCGGGGTCATGGGTCCTCCTATGTGCTGCAGCCTTGGGCAGCCGGTTCCAGCTGGGGCGGTGCCAGCTGAGGCGGGATCAGCTGCCTGAGGGTAGCTGAGGGTGAGACACCGGGTCCGGTCGGGTCGGACCCGGTGCGGGTGGAACGGTGGGTGGATCCGCGCGGGTTCCGGTCAGTGCAGGAGACTGCCCTGGAGTTCCGCGCGAAGTGCGGGGGTGAGGACGGCGCCGGCTCGGTCGACGAGCAGGGCCATTTCGTAGCCGACGAGGCCGATGTCGGAGTCGGGGCTGGCCAGGACGGCGAGGGCGGAGCCGTCGCTGATGGCCATGAGGAACAGGAAGCCGCGCTCCATCTCGACGACGGTCTGGTTGACCTCGCCGCCTTCGAAGATCCGGCTGGCGCCGGAGGTGAGGGAGGTGAGGCCGGAGGCGACGGCGGCGAGCTGGTCGGCGCGGTCGCGCGGGAAGCCTTCCGACATGCACAGCAGGAGGCCGTCCGCGGAGACCACCACGGTGTGGGACACCCCGGGGGTGTTGTCCACGAAATTGGTGATCAGCCAGTTCAGGTTCTGTGCGGCCTGGCTCATCTGGTTCAACTCAACGCTCCTGGTGATCTGCGCCGTTGCCGTCGCTCCGGCCACCGAAACTATCGAATCCGGGCTGCTGGGCACCATGCTGGAAGCCCGCCTGGTTGGCGGACTGCTCGGCCCCGGCCCGCCGGCCCTGCTGGATGCCGCGGCGCAGGTTGGTCAGTCGGCCGCGGACCTCCTCGGGGGCCCGGGAGACCTGCGGACCGGTCAGCGGCGAGGCCTCGGCGGTGCCGGAGACCAGGTTGGCCTGCGGGGTCCGGCGGGGGAGGCCGGACATCGTGACACCGCTGGTCGAGGGCTCGCGGACCTGCTCGGCCCGGCGCCAGCGCTCGTCGTTCGCGGACGGGCGCCAGGGCGCGTCGCCGATGCCCGGCTGCGGGGGCTGCGGCTGCTGCTGGGCCTGCGCCTGCTGCTGGGCCTGCGCCTGCTGGGGCTGGGCCTGCTGCGGCTGCTGCTGCGGGGCCTGGGCCCGCGGGGCCCGGGCCTGCTGCGGTGCCTGCGACTGGAGGTCCGGCGCGGAGGTGCCGGGCCGACGCGGCTGGTACGGGCGCGGCCGGGACTCGCCCTGCTGCGGGTACCAGGGCTGCTCGCCGGTCGCCTCGGACGGGCCGGTCGGCAGCGCCATCGGCTCCTGCCGCTGCCGCTGCCGCTGCTGCTGCGGGGCCGGGGCCTGCTCCGGACGCGGCTGGGGCTGCGGCTGGGCCGGGTTCGGCACGTTCGGCAGCACCGGCTCCACCAGGCCGAGGCCCAGCGGGTCGCGCGGGTCGATCTGGCTGGCCTCGAAGCGCGGCCGGGCGAACTGCTGGGTGCTCTCCACCGGCGACGGCTCGGCCGACGGCAGCGGCTGGGCCGACGGCAGCGGCTGGGCCGGCTGCTGCGGGGGCAGCTGCGGCTGGCGGTCGCGGCGCGGCGCGTCCGGGCCGGGGCGCTGCGGACGGCGCTGGCCCTGCGGACCCTGGGGGCCCTGGGGGCCCTGCTGACCGGGGGCACCGGGGCCCTGGGGGCCCTGGGGGCCCGGGGCCCGCTGCGGCAGGCCGTCCTGCGGACGGTTGCCCGGACGGGCGCCCGGCTGCGGAGCACCGGGACCGCCCGGGCGGCCGTGCTGCGGCTGCTCGGCGGTCCGCGGCGCCGGAGCGCCGTCGAACTCGCCGCCGGTGTTCGGACGTTCCTGGCCGGAGCGGCCCTGGCCGCGGCGGGGCAGACCGTTCAGGCCGTTCTTCGGCGGGCCCTGACGGCCCGGGGCCCGCTGCGGCAGACCGCCCTGCGGCGACTGCTGCGGCTGCCCCTGGGGCGGCTGGCCCTGACCCTGCTGCGGGGCCTGACGCTGCTGACCCTGGGGCTGCTGACCGGGGGCCTGCTGGCCCTGGCCCTGCTGAGCGGGGACCGGGTTGTCGTGCAGCGACCGGCCGACCTGACGGGTCGGCAGCCCGCCGGCGCGGCCACCGGGCGCACCCGGGCCGGTCGGCGCGGCCGGAGCCGCCGGGCTGCCCTGGCCGAGCTGCGGACGGCCGCCCTGCGGGGCGCCGCCCGTCGGACCCTGGCCGAGGGCGGCCGGGCCGCCCTGGCGGCCGGGCTGGACCTGGCGCTGCTGGCGCGGCGTCGGGGCGACCCCGCGCTGCTGCTTGCCCTGGCCGGGGCCGGGGCGGCCGGGGCCGCGGCGCTCGGCGGAGTTGGTGACGTCGACCGGGAGCATGACCAGCGCAGTGGTGCCGCCGGAGTCGCTCGGGCGCAGCTGGATCCGGATGCCGTGTCGCAGGGACAGGCGGCCGACCACGAAGAGGCCCATGCGGCGGGAGACGGAGACGTCCACCGTCGGCGGGTTGGCGAGGCGCTCGTTGATCTCGGCGAGGTCGTCCGGGCTCAGGCCGATGCCGGTGTCGTGGATCTCGATCAGCACCCGGCCGTCCGGCAGCGCGTGGCCGGTGACCCGGACGCGGGTCTGCGGGCTGGAGAACGAGGTGGCGTTCTCCAGCAGCTCGGCGAGCAGGTGGACGAGGTCGTTGACGACGCGGCCGGCGACCTCGGCCGACGGGACGGCGGCGAGCTCGATGCGCTCGTACTGCTCCACCTCGGAGGCGGCGGCGCGGAGCACGTCGACGAGCGGAACGGGCCTGGTCCAGCGGCGGCCCGGGTCCTCACCGGCGAGGACGAGGAGGTTTTCACCGTTGCGTCGCATGCGGGTCGCGAGGTGGTCCAGCTTGAACAGGTTGGCCAGCTGGTCCGGATCGGCCTCGCGGCTCTCCAGCTCGGAGATCAGCGACAGCTGGCGCTGGATGAGGCCCTGGCTGCGGCGCGAGAGGTTGGTGAACATCGCGTTGATGTTGCCGCGCAGGAGGGCCTGCTCGGCGGCGAGGCGGACGGCCTCGCTGTGCACCATGTCGAAGGCGTGCGCCACGTGGCCGATCTCGTCGGTCGAGTCGACGGCGACCGGCTCGACCGTGGTGTCGACGTCGTGCGGGTCGCTCTCGGAGAGGGTCTTGACCAGCTCGGGCAGACGGCGCTCGGCGACGTCCTCGGCCGCGGCCTGCAGGCGGGTCAGCGAGCGCACCATCGAGCGGGCGATCAGACCGGCGCCACCGAGGGCGACGAGCAGGGTCAGGGCGACGGCGGCACCGATGATCAGGGCCTCGGTGTCGGCCTGGGACTGCAGGTCCTGGGCCTTTCCGTCGAGGTCCTCGATCAGCTTGGACTCGATCCGGCGCTCGGCGGTGATCTTGGCGCTGGCCTTCTCGTACCAGTCCTTGTACGAGACCGGCTCGGTCTGGTGGATACCGCTGGGCTGGAGGATCGAGCGCGAGTAGCGGTCGGCCTCGGCGACCACGTTGTTGTAGCTCAGCTGTCCGCGCAGGTTGTCCAGGTCGTGCGCGGTGTAGATGTTGTTGAAACTCGTCAGCGAGTTGTCGTACGAGGTGCGCAGGCGGATGCCGAAGGACTCGTCACTGGGGCTGAGGTCGGGACCCTTGGGGTTGGCGAGACCGGCGCTGATCAGCGCGCGCTGCTGCGAGGTGGCGTCCTTGGCCAGCGAGAACTGCTGCAGGGCGCGGGTGGCGACGAGCAGGTCCGTGTTGTTCGAGGCGAGCGCGATGTCCTGGGTGATGGACAGCAGGTCGCGGATGATCACGTCGTAGGCGGTGATCGTCGCCTGGATGTTCTGGTTGTTCTGGTACGGCGTGTTCCGGGCGTCCGCGATCGAGTTCAGGTCCTTGCGGATCTGGAACAGCAGGGCCTTGCCGCCGGAGAGCTCGAGGTTCTCGAACTTCTCGGAGGAGGCGGTGAAGGTGCGGCTGAGGTCGTCGGTGGACTTGCGGGCCGTGACGATGTCGTCGTCGAGCGGGTCGTTCGGACGGTTGGTGATGTAGCCGGCGCTGAGGTCGCGCTCGGTCTGCAGGGCGTCCGCGAGGTTGGTCGCCTTCTTGGCCAGGTCGGACAGGTTGGCCATCTGGGCGAGTTGCTGCGAGTTCTCCATCGAGGTCTGGATGCGCAGACCACCGAGGACCAGCGAGACCAGGACGGGGAGCGCGAGCAGGGCGATCAGGCGGGTGCGGATGCGCCAGTTGCGCATCGCGAGCCGGCTCAGACCGGTGGCGCGTCGCCTGGTCAGTGTGGTCCGGAGCTTGTCCCGGGTGGACTTGCGGTCCTGGCCGTCCTCCTCCGGACGGCCGGGGGACTCGGGCGTCACCGGGTCGGCCGGGCCGCCGGGAGCCGCCGCCTGCTGAGGGGCTGCCACAGGCTCGCGCGACTCCGGGTTACCCGCGGCGCCGCTACCCCTTTTGAAACGTCCCTGCACTGGCGTCGCAACCTCTGGACCGGGCGTCCCGCCGCGTCGCCACGGCCTGGACGGTGTCGAGTTTCCATCCGCACCCCGGCCGGTCCGGGAGAGCGGGTCACCGGGGTGGACTACTCCCTACCCACGGTCCGTGGCATTCCAGCACAGCCGGGGAATCCCAACAAGGGCCGCTGGAACCAGGCGCTCGGTACTACCGACCGCATGCGCTTTTTCACTGACTGTGCGGTAACCGGACCGGAATACCGCCTTTTTCGGACACTCGCCGGATACATGCCAACCCGGCCGTAGATCGAAAAGAGTCGCAGACCTGCCGGAATGCCCGTTATGAGCGGATTGCCGGGAAGTTCCGTTGCGGCGATATGTCGGATATCTGCGATTTGATTATTAATTTGTGAGCAAAATCACAGACTAATGTGTAGCTTTGGTCACGGTCTCTGTGGAATGAGATCTCGTAACCTGGCTGTCTCCGGAGCACGGCCCCGATCAGCCTGCCCAGATCCCCTCCGAATCAATCGGAACCACTCAGGCCGGTGCCGGTCCCCCGCGGATCCGCCCGGCCACGACCACGAGGTGCTCTCGATGTCCCTGGCGAAGAAGGCCACCAAGTCCACGCTGTCCTGCCGCTCCACGGCGAACCCGCGCCGGACCACGCTGGCCTCGGTCGAGGACTTCAGCAAGATCCCGGGCGCCCGCAAGGCCGAGGACGTCGTCACGTACGGCACCGAGCTGCCGGCCAGCACGGCCAACCCGCGCCGCACCCAGCTGATGGTCGCCCCCGTGGTCGTCGTCCAGGACTGACCCGGCAGGCGCTCCGCCGAGGGCGCCGTGGACCCCGCACCCGCGTGGTTCACGGCGCCCTCGGTTATTCGCCCGCTCGCCTCCGGGGCGCTCGGACCCGGTGCCGACGGTCGGCGCTCCCTCGCTCCTCCGTTGCTCCGTCGCTTCTCCCTTTCGGCACCGGCGCGCCCCTTCGGCTCGGGGCGGGGGCGCCCGCTCGCTGTGACTCGCCCGCTTGCCTCCGGGGCGCTCGGACCCGGTGCCGACGGTCGGCGCTCCCTCGCTCCTCCCGGCGCGCCCCTTCGGCTCGGGGCGATTCCCGCCCCAACCACGCTGAACAGGGGTAAAGCGGTCGGGAGGGGCCCCACGCGATAGCCTGGACGACGATTGACGGGGCCGCGCCCACGGAGGGCGGGGCGCCCAGCAGCGCCCGGGGGCGCCCCGGGCGGCCGACGAAGCGAGGGGTAGCCCAGCCGTGCGCATTGCCAGGTTTTCCGTCCGGGAAGGGAGCCCTGCCGCCGGCAGCGTCTCCTTCGGCGTGGTGGAGGGGGACCTTTCCCAGCCCGACTCGCTGGTCGTCCACGCGCTGGCCGGCCACCCGTTCGGCCAACCCCAGCCCACCGGCGAGAGCTACCGCTTCCAGGACGTCCGGCTGCTCAGCCCGATGCTCCCCAACAAGATCGTGGCGGTCGGCCGCAACTACGCGGCGCACGCGGCCGAGCTGGGCAACGACGTCCCGGACGCCCCGCTCACCTTCTTCAAGCCCTCCACCTCGGTGATCGGCCCGACCGAGAGCATCGCGTACCCGCCGTTCTCCTCGGACGTCCACCACGAGGCCGAACTCGCCGTGGTGATCGGCCGGATGTGCCGCGAGGTGCCGCTGGACCGGGTGCCCGAGGTGATCCTCGGCTACACCTGCGCCAACGACGTCACCGCCCGGGACGTCCAGCAGCGCGAGGGCCAGTGGGCGCGGGCCAAGGGCTTCGACACGGCCTGCCCGCTGGGCCCGTGGATCGAGACCGACCTCGACCCGGGCGACCTCGCGATCACCTGTACGGTCAACGGCGAGCTGCGCCAGACCGGCCGCACCTCCCTGATGGTCCGCTCGGTCGCCGAGCTGATCGTCCACATCTCCGAGGCCATGACGCTGCTGCCCGGCGACGTCATCCTCACCGGCACGCCCGCAGGGGTGGGCCCCCTCAACGTCGGCGACGAGGTCGCCGTCTCCATCGAAGGCATCGGCACTCTCACCAACAAGGTGATCAAGCGTGGCTAACACTGACCCGGCCGTCCGGGTTCGCTTCTGTCCCTCCCCGACCGGCAACCCCCACGTGGGCATGGTCCGCACCGCCCTCTTCAACTGGGCCTACGCCCGCCACACCGGCGGCACCATGGTCTTCCGGATCGAGGACACCGACTCCGCCCGCGACTCCGAGGAGTCGTACGACCAGCTGCTCGACGCCATGCGATGGCTCGGCCTCGACTGGGACGAGGGCCCGGAGGTCGGCGGCCCGCACGCGCCGTACCGCCAGTCGCAGCGGATGGACATCTACGCCGACGTCGCCCGCCGCCTGCACGAGGCCGGCCACGCCTACTACTGCTACTGCAGCACCGAGGAGCTGGACGCCCGCCGCGAGGCCGCCCGCGCGGCCGGCAAACCCTCCGGCTACGACGGCCACTGCCGGGACCTGACGGACGACCAGGTCGCCGTCTACAAGCTGGAGAAGCGCGAGCCGATCCTGCGCTTCCGGATGCCCGACGAGACCATCAGCTTCGACGACCTGGTCCGCGGCACGCTCACTTTCGAGCCGGAGAACGTGCCGGACTACGGCATCGTCCGGGCCAACGGCGCCCCGCTGTACACCCTGGTCAACCCGGTGGACGACGCCCTGATGGGCATCACCCACGTGCTGCGCGGCGAGGACCTGCTCTCCTCCACCCCGCGGCAGATCGCGCTGTACGCCGCGCTCGCCGAGATCGGCGTCGGCGCCGGTCTCACCCCGCGCTTCGGCCACCTGCCGTACGTGATGGGCGAGGGCAACAAGAAGCTCTCCAAGCGCGACCCGCAGTCCTCGCTCAACATGTACCGCGAGCGCGGCTTCATCCGCGAGGGCCTGCTCAACTACCTGTCCCTGCTGGGCTGGTCGCTGGCCGAGGACCGCGACCTGTTCGACATGGACGAGATGGTCGCCGCCTTCGACGTCGCCAAGGTGAACGCCAACCCGGCGCGCTTCGACCTGAAGAAGTGCGAGGCGATCAACGCCGAGCACGTCCGCAGGCTGGCCCCGGAGGACTTCGTCCGGCGCCTGGTGCCGTTCCTGCAGGCCCCCGGCCTGCTGCCGGCCGAGCCGACCGCCGAGCAGCTGGACCTGCTCGCCAAGGTCGCGCCGCTCACCCAGGAGCGGATGGTCGTGCTGAGCGAGATCGTCAACATGGCCGGCTTCCTGTTCGTCGACCCGGCCGACTTCACCGTCGACCCGGACGACGCCGCCAAGGTGCTCAACCCGGACGCCCGCCCGGTGCTGGAGGCCAGCGTCAAGGCGCTGGAGGAGCTCGCGGACTTCACCCCGGAGCCGATCCAGGCCGCGCTGCGCGAGGCGCTGGTGGAGGGCCTGGGCATCAAGCCCAAGTTCGCCTTCACGCCGCTGCGGGTGGCCGTCACCGGCCGCCGGGTCTCCCCGCCGCTGTTCGAGTCGATGGAGCTGCTCGGCCGCCCCGAGACGCTGCGCCGGCTGCGCTCCGCCCTGGACGCCCTGCCCGCCGCCTAGGGGGCTCTCCGGCGGATCCCCGCCGGGCAGGCCCGGACGGGCCGCTGAGCAGGCCGCGGGCCCGGCTTTCCGCCGGGCCCGCGGCGCACCCGGAGGTCACCGGACGGCCTCCCCGCCGCCGCCTGCGGTTATCGATTTTGGAGCCGGGGCCGACGTCGGGTAATGTTCTTTCTGCGCCGCCCGGGAGGGAACGGACGAGGGAGCGAAAGCCCCTCGGAAGGGACCGACCGAGAGGCGCAACGCCTGAGAAGGCCCCGCAGGGGTTCAACTCTGGTGGGGTATGGTGTAATTGGCAGCACGACTGATTCTGGTTCAGTTAGTCTAGGTTCGAGTCCTGGTACCCCAGCGCTGTACGATCGGTGACGATCGCACCGCAGGACAAATGAAGATCAAGCCCCCGTTGTGTAGCGGCCTAGCACGCTGCCCTCTCACGGCAGTAGCGCCGGTTCGAATCCGGTCGGGGGTACTGATCCCGCAAGGGATCGCCTGGAAAGCCCCCGTTGTGTAGCGGCCTAGCACGCTGCCCTCTCACGGCAGTAGCGCCGGTTCGAATCCGGTCGGGGGTACTGATCCCGCAAGGGATCGCCAGGAGCCCCCGTTGTGTAGCGGCCTAGCACGCTGCCCTCTCACGGCAGTAGCGCCGGTTCGAATCCGGTCGGGGGTACTTCAGAGCAGGAAGCCGATGGGCTCGCCCATCGGCCCTTGCTTTGTGTTGGGGTATGGTGTAATTGGCAGCACGAGTGATTCTGGTTCATTTAGTCTAGGTTCGAGTCCTGGTACCCCAGCCAGAAATTGGAAAGGCCCCGGTTCCGGGGTCTTTTTGTTTTGCACCGGAAATGCTTTTGAAGGGCCCCGCTCGACTCCGAGCGGGGCCCTTTCGTATTCGGTGGGGGAGGTGAGGGAGGGGGCGGGTGGGGGGAGTCGGCCGGGTCAGCTCCGGCGCAGCGCCTCGGTGAGCCGGTTCGCGGCCTCGATGATGGCCTGGGCGTGCAGGCGGCCCGGGTGGCGGGTCAGCCGCTCGATCGGGCCGGAGACGGAGACGGCGGCCACCACGCGGTTGGAGGGGCCGCGGACGGGCGCGGAGACGGACGCGACGCCCGGCTCCCGCTCGCCGATCGACTGGGCCCAGCCGCGTCGCCGGACGCCGCTCAGCGCGGTGGCGGTGAAGCGGGCGCCCTGGAGGCCGCGGTGGAGCCGCTCGGGCTCCTCCCAGGCCAGCAGGACCTGGGCGGCCGAGCCGGCCTTCATCGGCAGGGTGCTGCCGACCGGGACGGTGTCCCGCAGGCCGGAGAGCCGCTCGGCGGCGGCTACGCAGATCCGCATCTCGCCCTGGCGGCGGTAGAGCTGTGCGCTCTCGCCGGTGACGTCGCGCAGGTGGGTCAGGACCGGGCCCGCGGTGGCGAGCAGCCGGTCCTCGCCCGCCGCGGCGGAGAGTTCGGACAGCCGGGGGCCGAGGATGAATCGCCCCTGCATGTCTCTGGTGACCAGACGGTGGTGTTCGAGTGCGACGGCGAGTCTGTGGGCCGTGGGGCGCGCCAGGCCGGTGGCGGCGACCAGCCCCGCCAACGTGGCGGGGCCCGACTCCAGTGCGCTCAGCACCAGAGCGGCCTTGTCGAGAACGCCGACGCCGCTAGTGTTGTCCATGCCCTAAGACTGCAGTCTCATTCCGCGAGACGCAAGTTCAATCTTCCGGGAAAAGCGCCACTCTGGATGCAGCAGCCCGGGAGACATCCAGGATGGGGCCTCGTCAGAGTGTCCGCATCGTGGACAGCGATCCGGCGTGCAGGTTGCGCGAACGCGCCCCGCGGTGGGCGGCGCAAGCGTTTACCCGACGACACGAAAAGGCCGGCAACGCGGCCGGCTGGAGGGAATCCGATGGGACGGACACTCGCAGAGAAGGTCTGGGACGACCACGTCGTGCGGCGCGCGGAGGGCGAG
Source organism: Kitasatospora sp. NPDC023118 (assembly GCF_055560875.1). Classification (NCBI taxonomy): domain Bacteria; kingdom Bacillati; phylum Actinomycetota; class Actinomycetes; order Kitasatosporales; family Streptomycetaceae; genus Kitasatospora; species Kitasatospora sp. NPDC023118. The sequence goes on along the minus strand of NZ_JBVHHW010000004.1, from coordinate 85,592 downwards.
CCCGACCTCCTGTTCATCGACCTGCACCTGCTCCACGAGGTGACCAGCCCGCAGGCCTTCGACGGGCTGCGCCTGGCCGGCCGCAAGGTCCGCCGCACCGACCTGACGATCGCCACCGAGGACCACAACACCCCGACCCTGGACATCGACAAGCCGATCGCCGACCCGGTCTCCCGCGTGCAGCTGGAGACCCTGCGCCGGAACGCGGCCGAGTTCGGCGTCCGGATCCACTCGCTCGGCGACGTCGAGCAGGGCGTGGTGCACGTGGTCGGCCCGCAGCTCGGCCTGACCCAGCCCGGCACCACCGTGGTCTGCGGCGACTCCCACACCTCCACCCACGGCGCCTTCGGCGCGCTGGCGTTCGGCATCGGCACCAGCCAGGTCGAGCACGTGCTGGCCACCCAGACCCTGCCGCTGGCGCCGTTCAAGACCATGGCGATCACCGTCGAGGGCGAACTGCCCGAGGGCGTCACGGCCAAGGACCTGATCCTGGCCGTCATCGCGAAGATCGGCACCGGCGGCGGCCAGGGCTACGTCCTGGAGTACCGCGGTTCGGCGATCCGGAGCCTGTCCATGGAGGCCCGGATGACCGTCTGCAACATGTCCATCGAGGCCGGCGCCCGGGCCGGCATGATTGCTCCGGACGAGACCACCTTCGCCTACCTCGAGGGCCGCCCGCACGCCCCGCAGGGCGAGGACTGGGACGCCGCCGTCGCGTACTGGAAGACCCTGGTCACCGACGAGGACGCGGTCTTCGACCACGAGATCTTCATCGACGCGAGCGAGCTGACCCCGTTCGTCACCTGGGGCACCAACCCGGGCCAGGGCGCCCCGCTGGGCTCCAGCGTCCCGAACCCCGCGGACTTCGCCGACCCGCAGGAGCGCCTGGCGGCCGAGAACGCCCTGGCGTACATGGGCCTTGAGGCCGGTACCCCGCTGCGCGAGGTCGCGGTCGACGCCGTCTTCGTCGGCTCCTGCACCAACGGCCGGATCGAGGACCTGCGGGCGGCCGCCGCCGTGCTGGAGGGCCGCAAGGTCGCCGACGGCGTACGGATGCTGGTCGTGCCGGGCTCGGTCCGGGTCGCCCTGCAGGCCGTCGAGGAGGGCTTGGACAAGGTGTTCACCGCCGCCGGGGCCGAATGGCGGCACGCCGGCTGCTCGATGTGCCTGGGCATGAACCCCGACCAGCTCGCCCCCGGGGAGCGCTGCGCCTCCACCTCGAACCGCAACTTCGAGGGCCGGCAGGGCAAGGGCGGCCGCACCCACCTGGTCTCCCCGCAGGTCGCCGCCGCGACCGCCGTCCTGGGCCGCCTCGCATCCCCGTCGGACCTTTCCGCCAACGTCACCGTGGAGGCCTGAGCCATGGAGAAGTTCACCACCCACACCGGCCGGGCCGTCCCGCTGCGCCGCAGCAACGTGGACACCGACCAGATCATTCCGGCCCATTGGCTCAAGAAGGTCACCCGATCCGGTTTCGAGGGCGGGTTGTTCGAGGCCTGGCGCAAGGACGAGTCGTTCATCCTCAACCGGCCCGAGCGCCAGGGCGCCACCGTCCTGGTGGCCGGCCCCGAGTTCGGCACCGGCTCCTCCCGGGAGCACGCCGTCTGGGCGCTGCAGAACTACGGTTTCCACGCGGTCATCTCCTCGCGCTTCGCCGACATCTTCCGCGGTAACTCCCTGAAGAACGGCCTGCTGACCGTCGTGCTGCCGCAGGAGACCGTGGAGCGCCTCTGGGCGCTCACCGAGAGTGACCCTTCGGCCGAGATCACCGTTGATCTGGAGAAGCGCGAAGTGCGCGCCGAAGGCGTCACCGCGAGCTTCGAACTGGACGACAACGTGCGGTGGAGGCTGCTCAACGGGCTGGATGACATCAGCATCACGCTGCAGAACGAGGCCGACATCGCGGCCTACGAGGCGACCCGCCCGGCGTTCAAGCCCCGTACTCTGCCGGTCTCCTGAGTTGCCTTCAGAACAAGCATTCTGACGATCCACCGGATGGCCCGCGCTCCCCTCGGGGGGGCCGGGCCATCCGGCGTTCCGGAGCACGAGTTAGCGCCGAGGCCCGCCCCGGATTGCCCATTTGGCTTTGCGGAAGAGGGCCCCGCGCAAGTACAACTGCGGGTAGATGGCACAATCAGTACATGCACCGGCACCATGAACCTCCGTACGCGGGCGGCGAACCCGCGTCCGAGGAGTCCACGGGCCGGGGATCCGAACGCCGAATTGACGATCGGCCGGACGTCACCTCCGCACCAGCTGAGGGGCCGGACGACCAGGAAGTCGCAGCGCTCTACGCGCTTGTGGCCGAGCGGTTGAAGCAAGCTCACGCCCGCGTGCATGCGCTGAACGTGTCTGCCGATGCAAAGACCGCTCTCACCCGTCAACTGCTCATCGTCACGGAGACCGCCAAGCGCGATCTTCCCGAGGCGGCACGGCGGTTGAGTCGCTTTGTACATGACCTCGACGAGGGGCGCCCGCCGCTCGACTGAGGTCGCGGACGCGCAAATCCATTGCGACACTAGGGTGATTCGCGCGTTTGGTAATTGAAAGTCCGCAGATACATACCTAACGTGCGAAAAGAACGGATGGAATCATCCGGCGCCCGTTTCCGAAGGGGAAGACGTGAACAAGGCTCAGCTTGTCGAAGCGGTGGCCGAGCAGCTGGGCGGTCGCAAGGCTGCCGCAGAGGCCGTCGACGCAGTGCTCGACACCATGGTCCGTGCCGTTGTGGCCGGTGACCGGGTTTCGGTCACCGGTTTCGGCACCTTCGAGAAGGTGGAGCGCTCCGCGCGCTTCGCCCGCAACCCGCAGACCGGCGAGCGGGTCAAGGTCAAGAAGACCTCGGTCCCCCGCTTCCGTCCGGGCCAGGGCTTCAAGGACCTGGTCAGCGGCAGCAAGAAGCTGCCGAAGGAAGGCCCCTCGGTGAAGAAGGCCCCCAAGGGCTCCCTCACCCCGGGCAAGGCCGGCGTCGCCGCCACCCCGGCCGCCAAGCGTGCCGCCACCAAGCGCGCCGCCGCTGCCGCCGCCCCGGCCGTGACCAAGAAGGCCGCCGCCAAGAAGACGGCCACCACGGCTGCCGCCAAGAAGACCACGGCCACCGCCGCGAAGAAGGCGACCGCCGCGAAGAAGGCGACCACCACCGCCGCCGCCAAGAAGACCACGGCGACCGCGACCAAGAAGACGGCCGCCGCGAAGAAGGCGACCACCACCGCCGCCGCCAAGAAGACCACGGCCACCGCCAAGAAGGCGACCGCCACGGCCAAGAAGACGGCTCCGGCGAAGAAGACCGCCACCCGCAAGACCACCGCGCGCAAGACCACTGCCAAGTAAGTCCCGCGCGACTGTCCTCGGACGGCCTTCGGCTCAGAGCCGCGGCACCCCTTCCGCGAATTGCGGGGACCGGGTGGCCGCGGCTCTTTCGTTTTCCGGGCGCTCAGTCAGGATTCGGCGGCGGTCGGTGCCCGAGGCGCGGAAAGCACGGGCGGCGCGGTCCGAAGCCCGGCCCGGTCAGCGCTCGCCGGCCGGGTCGGGGAAGGTCTGCAGGGTCACGAAGACCACCCGGCGGGCCTCGCCGGTGCCCTCGGTGCGGATCCGCACCCGCTGGCCGGGCCGCAGCAGCCGCAGGCCGCCAGCGTCGAAGGCGGCCGCGTCGAACGGCACCGGGGTCCCGTCGTCGAGCAGCACGGATCCGGCCCGGGTGGCGGGGTCGAAGGTGAACGCGGTGGCCTGCATGCCAGCAGCATAGCGAGCGGGTCCGACAGGCCCCCGGGCCAGGACCCTCGGTCGGGACTGCGGTCAGGTCTGCGGGCGGGACCGGGGTCGGGACTGCGGTCAGGTCTGTCGGCGGGACCGGCCCAGACGGGCGAACAGGGCACTGGTGTGCGGGCCGAGGCCGAGCCTCGCGGCCTCGCCGAGGTCGCTGCCGGTGTCGACGTCCCGGCGCACCGACTCCACGTCCGCCAGGCGCAGTTCGAGCGCCCCTCCGGCCGCGTGCCGGGCCCGTGAGCCGTCCCCGAAGGCGGGGGAGAGCGGGTGGCCGGGGGTGCTGGCGAGCAGGGTGGTGCCGAGGCCGGGGGAGTCCGGCAGGAAGGCCCGGCCGTCCGGCGGCACCGCGCCCAGCACCCGGGCCAGTTCGGCCGGGCGCAGGGCGGGCAGGTCGGCCGAGAGGGCGGCCAGCGGTGCCCGCGGGGCGAGCGCCAGCGCGGCCGAGGCGCCGTGTGCCAGCGCCTGGTTGAGACCCCCGCCCGGCTCGTCGGCGACGACCAGGGCGCCCAGCGCCGCCAACCGGGCGCCGGCGACGGCGTCCCTGGTGACCACCAGGACCCGGGCCACGCCTGGCGTGGCGAGTGCCGCGGTGACGGTGTCGAGCGCGAAGGACAGGGCCAGGTCCGGCCGGTGCGGCCCGGCGTACGGGGCCAGTCTGCTCTTCGCCAGGGTGAGCGGCTTGAGCGGCAGCACCAGCGACCAGGCGGCGGTGGGTGCGGCGGGCGCGGCGGGCCCGCTGGGGCGTACGGTGTCCTGGGTCATCGGCGTCATTGTGACGCCGGTCCCGGAGCCCTCGCCAGGTCGTCCGAGCTGTGTGGACGTGCGTTTGATCACGACCGTCGGGCGGGTTGGCGCGGTCGCTCGACAGCCGGTGAGCGAGCGGGCGACACTGTTCCGCGCCCGTGGACCGGGCACCGGGCAGGCCGGTGCGCGGCACCGGGACGCACTGACCGCGGCACCCCACGTGCCGCATGTGATGAGAAGGAGCTGGGGTGGCCCGCCGCTCGTACGCCAAGTTCGGCAATGCCGACTACGGCATCTGGTACCGCTTCGCGGCCGTGCTGGTGAAGCCGGTGACGACCGCCCTGGTGAAGCCCGACTGGCGGGGCTGGGAGCACATTCCGAAGGAAGGCGGCTTCATCGCCGCGGTGAACCACAATTCGATCATCGATCCGGTGGTCTACGCGCACTGGCAGTACAACAGCGGCCGTCCGCCGCGGATTCTCGGCAAATCCTCGCTGTTCTCGATTCCTTTCATCGGATTCATGCTGCGCAAGACCGGCCAGATTCCGGTGTTCCGCGAGTCCACCGACGCCGCGCAGGCCTTCCGGGCCGCGATCGACGCCGTCAACGGCGGGCAGTGCGTGCAGTTCTACCCGGAGGGAACGCTCACCCGGGACCCGGACCTGTGGCCGATGACCGGCAAGAACGGCGTCGCCCGGGTCGCGCTGATGACGGGTGCGCCGGTCATCCCGGTCGCGCACTGGGGCGCCCACGAGATCATCCCGCCGTACGGCCGGCCCGGTTACGGCAAGGGCAAGTTCAACCTCTTCCCGCGCCACAAGGTCACCGTCGCGGCCGGGCCCGCGGTGGACCTCAGCAAGTACCAGGGCCAGGAGCTGACCGCCCAGGTGCTCTCCGACGCGACCGAGGACATCATGACGGCGATCACCGCCGTGCTGGCCGGAATCCGCGGCGAGGAGCCGCCGGCCGAGCGCTACGACATGCGCAAGGCCGCCCGCGAGCGGGCCGCCGCCGCGCTGTCCGAGCGCCGCCGGGCCAAGGGCGCCAGGAACGACAACGACGGTGAGGGGACGGGCCGGTGACCCGCTGCGCAGTGATGGGGACCGGGTCCTGGGGCACCGCCTTCGCGATGGTGCTGGCGGACGCGGGCTGCGAGGTCGTGCTGTGGGCGCGCCGCCAGGAGCTGGTGGACGCCGTCAACACCACCCACGAGAACCCGGACTACCTGCCGGGCGTCCGGCTGCCCGACACCGTCCGGGCCACCACCGACGCCGCCGAGGCGCTGGCCGGCGCCGACTTCGCGGTGCTGGTGGTGCCCTCGCAGACGCTTCGTGACAACCTGGCCGCCTGGGCGCCGCTGATCGAGCCGCAGACCGTGCTGGTGAGCCTGATGAAGGGCATCGAACTCGGCACCGCCAAGCGGATGAGCGAGGTGATCGACGAGGTCACCAAGGTCGGCCCGGAGCGCGTCGCGGTGGTCAGCGGACCCAACCTGGCCAAGGAGATCGCCAACCGGCAGCCCGCCGCCAGTGTGGTCGCCTGCGCCGACGAGGCGGTCGCCAAGCGGCTCCAGGCGGCCTGCCACACGCCGTACTTCCGGCCGTACACCAACACCGACGTGGTCGGCTGCGAACTCGGCGGCGCCGTCAAGAACGTGATCGGCCTGGCCGTCGGCATGGCGGCCGGCATGGGGCTCGGCGACAACACCAAGGCGACCCTGATCACCCGCGGGCTGGCCGAGACCACCCGGCTCGGCGAGGTGCTGGGCGCCGACCCGCACACCTTCGCGGGGCTCGCCGGGATGGGCGACCTGGTCGCCACCTGCTCCTCGCCGCTGTCGCGAAACAACACCTTCGGCATGAACCTGGGCCGCGGCATGTCGCTGGCCGAGACGATCGCGGCCACCCGGCAGACCGCGGAGGGCGTCAAGTCCTGCGAGTCGGTGCTGGACCTGGCCCGGCGCAGCGGGGTCGACATGCCGATCGTCGAGGCCGTGGTGGACGTGGTGCACAACGGGCGGCCCACCCAGGAGGCGCTGCAGACGCTGATGTCCCGCTCGGCCAAGGCGGAACGGCGCTGAGGCTCGGGACTCCCCGGGCTGGCGCTCCGGGGCCCGCCGGGCGACCGTTGACTTCCCGGAAACACCTCGCACGGTAGTCTCAAACCCGATATGAGCATCGAACAGTCCTCCCCGAACCCGTCCGCCCGCAAGCCGCGCGTCGCGCTGGTCTTCGGCGGCCGCAGCTCCGAGCACGCGATCTCGGTCTCCACCGCGGGCAGTGTGCTCAGGGCGATCGACCGCGACAAGTACGACGTGCTGCCGATCGGCATCACGCACGAGGGCCGCTGGGCGCTGACCAGCGACGAGCCGGCCCGGATGGCCATCACCGACGGCAGGCTGCCGGACGTGGCGCACGTCGCCGAGTCCGTCGACGGGCAGGTCGCGCTGCCCGCCGCCCCGGGCAACCGGGAAGTGGTCCTCAGCGAGCCGGGAAGCGCCCCCAAGGCCCTCGGCGAGGTCGACGTGGTGTTCCCGCTGCTGCACGGCCCGTGGGGCGAGGACGGCACCCTGCAGGGCCTGCTGGAGCTCTCCGGCGTCCCGTACGTGGGCAACGGCGTGCTGGCCAGCGCGGCCGGCATGGACAAGGAGTTCGCCAAGCGGATCCTGGCCTCGCACGGCCTGAACGTCGGCAGCTACACCATCGTGCGGCCGCGGGACTGGGAGACCGAGCAGGGCCGCGCGGCCGTGCGCGAGCGCGCCGCCGGGCTCGGCCTGCCGCTGTTCGTGAAGCCCTGCCGGGCCGGCTCCAGCATCGGCATCACCAAGGTCGGCGACCTCGCCGAGCTGGACGCCGCGATCGAGGAGGCCCGCCGGCACGACCCCAAGCTGATCATCGAGGCCGGTGTCTCCGGCCGCGAGATCGAGTGCGGCGTGCTGGAGTTCGAGGACGGCCCGCGGGCCAGCGTCCCGGCCGAGGTGCTGGTCGGTGAGGGCTTCGACTTCTACGACTTCGAGGCCAAGTACATCGACTCCTCCGAGGTGCAGATCCCGGCGCGGCTGACCGCCGAGGAGACCGCCGAGATCCAGCGCCAGGCCGTGGTCGCGTTCGAGGCCTTCGGCTGCGAGGGCCTGGCCCGGGTGGACTTCTTCCTGCTGGAGGACGGCACCTGGATGATCAACGAGATCAACACCATGCCGGGCTTCACCCCGATCTCCGCCTACCCGAAGATGTGGGAGGCCAGCGGGGTCGCGTACGCGGAGCTGATCGACCGGCTGCTGGCGTCGGCGCTGCGCCGCTCGACCGGGCTGCGGTAGTCGTACGGACGGGGCGAGGGCGGGCCGGGAAGCTCCCGGCCCGCCCTCTGTTATTCGCTCGCTCGCCTCCGGGGCTGTTATTCGCCCGCTCGCCTCCGGGGCGCTCTGGATCCGGTGCCGACGGTCGGCGCTCCGGCGCTCGTGCCTCGCTGGTCGCTTCTCCCTTTCGGCACCGGCGCGCCCCTTCGGCTCGGGGCTGTTATTCGCCCGCTCGCCTGCGGGGCGCTCTGGGTCCGGTGTCGACGGTCGGCGCTCCGGCGCGCCCCTTCGGCTCGGGGCGGGATAGCGTGCTCGGGGCGGGGGCTCAGCCCGGGATCTCGGCCTTCACCAGGTCGCTCAGGGCGGCCGCCGGGTCGAAGGGGTTCTGCGCGGCGCCGGCCGGGACGGTCACCTCGACGTAGGCGGCGCGCATGGTCGTCACGAAGCGGTAGCCGCCGTCGCCGAGCTTCTGCGACCACCAGGTGACGTCGTCGGCGGTCGGGGACCAGTCCGTCGCGTGGTCGCCGTCCAGTTCCTCGGGCCGGTCGATGCCGCAGCGCAGCACCGTCCGGGGCGAGCTGCCCCAGGCCGCCGTGTACGGGGACGCGGGCGACGGGTCCTTGCGGGCGTGCCCGAGCAGCTCCTGCGGCAGCGCGGCGGAGAGCGCGCGGCAGTAGTCCGCGGCCTTCCCGCTCGGCCGCGGAACCTCGACCCGGGGGTCGGCCGAACTCCAGCTGCCGATCAGCACCACGACCGTGCAGGTCAGTGCGACCGGCGCGGCCAGCCAACGGACCGGCGCCGGAAGCGCGGTCAGCGCCCTGGGGATGCGGAGTTCTCTGGCCACCCGCCGATGGTAGCGGGGGCTACAGGTGCACCACCGGACAGGTGAGGGTGCGGGTGATGCCCTCGACCTTCTGGACGTTGGCGACGACCATGCGGCCCAGGTCGTCCACGGTGTCGGCCTCGGCCTTGACGATCACGTCGTACGGGCCGGTGACGTCCTCGGCGGTGAGCACTCCGGGGATCTCGCCGATCGTGTCGGCCACGGCGCTGGCCTTTCCGACCTCGGTCTGGATCAGGATGTATGCCTGTACCACGGGGGCCTCCCGGCGGCCGGTTACGGGGGTCGCCGCCGTGATCGCCCGGTCGGGCACAGGGGTGGGAACGGGTTCACCGGCAGACTGATCACCACGCTACCGTGCAGCGGGCCGGGGAGGGGAGACTTCCGCACCCTCGAAGGGCGTACGCTGCGCGCGGGGGAGCCACACCGGGATGGAAACGCGAGAGGACGGCAGATGCAGGGGACCGTGGGCGAGCTGGGCGAGTTCGGCCTCATCAAGGAGCTGACCGCCCGGGTACCGCTCACCGACGCGGTCGACCTCGGTCCCGGGGACGACGCCGCGGTGGTGAAGGCTCCGGACGGCCGGGTGGTGGCCACCACGGACGTCCTGATCGAGAACCGGCACTTCCGCCGGGACTGGTCCACCGCCTACGACGTGGGCCGCAAGGCCGCCGCCCAGAACCTCGCCGACGTGGCCGCGATGGGCGCGGTGCCGACCGCGATACTGCTCGGCCTGGTCGCCCCCGCGGACCTGCCGACCACCTGGGCCACCGAGCTGATGGACGGGCTGCGCGACGAGTGCCAGGTGGCCGGGGCGACGGTGGTCGGCGGCGACGTGGTGCGCGGCGACACCGTCACGCTGGCCATCACGGCGCTCGGCGACCTCCAGGGGCGCGCGGCGGTGACGCGCTCCGGCGCCCAGGTCGGCGACGTGGTCGCGGTGACCGGCTGGCTCGGCTGGTCGGCCGCCGGACTGACCGTGCTGCAGCGCGGCTTCCGCTCGCCGCGCGCTTTCGTCGAGGCGCACCGCCGGCCCGAGCCGCCTTACCACGCGGGCCCGGCCGCCGCCGAGTTGGGCGCGACCTCGATGATCGACGTGAGCGACGGGCTGGTCGCCGACCTCGGCCACGTGGCCCGGGCCAGCGACGTGGACATCGACCTCAAGGCCGCCGACTTCGACGTCCCGGCGCAGATGGCCGACATCGGCCAGGCAGTCGGGGTGGACCCGCTGGTCTGGGTGCTGTCCGGCGGCGAGGACCACGCGATCGTGGCCACCTTCCCGCGCGGGGTCCAACTCCCGGCCCGCTGGCGGGTGGTGGGTGAGGTGACCGGTCGTCCGCGGGGCTCACGCAGCGGCCGGGTGACGGTGGACGGCGCGCCCTGGGACCGGGTCGGCGGCTGGGACCACTTCGCCGAGTGACTGTGACTCGCCCGCTTGCCTCCGGGGTGCTCGGGTCCGGTGTCGACGGTCGGCGCTCCGGCGCTCGTGCCTCGCTGGTCGCTTCTCCCTTTCGGCACCGGCGCGCCCCTTCGGCTCGGGGCGGTGACTCGCCCGCTCGCTTCCGGGACGCTCGGGTCCGGTGTCGACGGTCGGCGCTCCGGCGCTCGTGCCTCGCTGGTCGCTTCTCCCTTTCGGCACCGGCGCGCCCCTTCGGCTCGGGGCGGTGACTCGCCCGCTCGCCTCCGGGGCGCTCTGGGCCCGGTGCCGACTGACGTACGGAGTACGGCCGATGGGCGCTGGACACCGGTACGGCACGTGACGCTCCGGGCGTGCGGCGGACGGGCTTCGGGGGTGCGTTTTGCGTAGGCTTGCGGCATCCGAGCCCGCCCGCCGTCCCTCGCGGGTGGTCTGAACCACTGCGAGCGGGAGCACACCACACATGCGCATCGGTGTACTGACCAGCGGCGGCGACTGCCCCGGCCTCAACGCGGTGATCAGATCGGTGGTGCACCGGGGAACGGACGTCCACGGGGACGAGATCATCGGCATCGAGGACGGCTTCCTCGGCCTGATCGAGGGCCGCACCCGGCCGGTCTCGCACGACGACGTCACCGGCCTGCTCACCCTCGGCGGCACCATCCTGGGCTCGGCCCGGGTGCGGCGGGAGCGGATCGCCTGGGCGGTGGAGAACGCGCGGACGCTGGCCCGGGACATCGGCATCGACGCGCTGATCGCGATCGGCGGCGAGGGGACGCTCACCGCGGCCAAGCTGTTCAGCGACGCCGGGCTGCCGGTGGTCGCGGTGCCGAAGACCATCGACAACGACATCGAGGCCACCGACGTCACCTTCGGCTTCGACACCGCGGTGCACGTCGCGACCGAGGCGATCGACCGGCTGAAGACCACCGCCGAGTCCCACCAGCGCGTCATGGTGGTCGAGTTGATGGGCCGGCACACCGGCTGGATCACCCTGACCGCGGGCATGGCCGGCGGTGCGCACGGCATCCTGATCCCGGAGAAGCCCTTCGACATCGAGGCGGTGGCCCGGATGGTCGACGACCGCTTCGCCCGAGGCAAGAAGTTCGCCATCATCGCCGTCGCCGAGGGCGCGGCCCCGCAGCCCGGCACCATGCGCTTCGACCACGGCGAGGTCGACCAGTTCGGGCACCGCACCTTCGGCGGGATCGGCAACCGGCTCGCCCACGAGCTGGAGAACCTGCTCGGCAAGGAGGCCCGCCAGGTCATCCTCGGCCACGTCCAGCGCGGCGGTACCCCGACCGCCCGGGACCGGGTGCTCGCCTCGCGCTTCGGCTGGCACGCGGTGGAGGCCGTCCACCAGGGCGCCTTCGGGCACTTCACCGCGCTGCGCCGGACCGACATCGAGCTGGTGCCGATCGGCGACGCGGTGGCCCGGCTGAAGACGGTGCCGGAGGACCGCTGGGCGGAGTCCGAGGCGGTGCTCTGAACCTTCAGGGGTAGGTTGACCTCATGGTTTCGACAGTGCCACCCCGCGTCCTCACGATCGCCGGCTCCGACTCCGGCGGCGGCGCCGGCATCCAGGCCGACCTCAAGGCGATGCTCGCCCTCGGCGTCCACGGCATGAGCGTGATCACCGCCGTCACCGCGCAGAACTCGCTCGGCGTCCAGGGCTACTGGGAGCTGCCGGCCGAGGCCGTGCGGGCGCAGTTCCGCAGCGTGGTGGACGACATCGGGGTGCAGGCCGTGAAGACCGGCATGCTCGCCTCGATCGAACTGGTCGAGACCGTTTCCGAGCTGCTGTCCGGGGTGGCCGCCCCGGTGGTGGTCGACCCGGTCGGCGTCTCCAAGCACGGGGACGCGCTGCTGGCCGCCGAGGCGGTGGCCACCGTCCGGGAGAAGCTGCTGCCGGTCGCCACCGTGGTCACCCCCAACCTGCACGAGGTGACCCAGCTCACCGGCCGGACGGTCGAGGACGAGTCGCAGATGCTGGACGCCGCCCGGGCGCTGGTCGACCTCGGGCCGCGCTGGGCGCTGGTCAAGGGCGGCCACCTGGAGGGCGAGGCCGCCGACCTGCTGTACGGCGGGCCGGACGAGGTGCACTGGTACCGCGCGCCGCGCTACGACAACCGGCACACCCACGGCACCGGCTGCACCCTGGCCAGCTCGATCGCGGCCGGCCTGGCCAAGGGCGAGTCGCTGCCCGAGGCGGTGGGCTCGGCCAAGGAGTACATCACCGGCGCGATCGCCGGGGGCTTCGCGCTGGGCGCCGGGATCGGCCCGGTCGACCACGCCTGGCGCTGGCGCTAGCCGTCAGCCGGAGAGCAGTGTCGGAAAGCAGTGGTGGGCCGACCCCCAAGGGAGCCAGCCCACCACGGTTGCGTCCGGAAAGCCTGACCGGTCCCGGAAACAGCGAAGCCGGCCCATCCGAGGATGAACCGGCTCACTGGAGGACCGGCATGCCGGTCTGCGCGTCAGCGCGAGACCTTACCGGCCTTGATGCACGAGGTGCAGACGTTGAGCCGCTTCGGCGTCCGCCCAATCACAGCGCGCACCGTCTGGATGTTGGGGTTCCAACGACGGGGGGTACGGCGGTGAGAGTGGGAGATGCTGTTGCCGAAGCCCGGCCCCTTGCCGCAGACGTCGCAGTTGGCAGCCACAGGAGTCACTCCAAGACTTCAGATCAGTTACTTTCGAAAACCCCGCCCACCCACCGGAGCACTCACGTGAACCAGACCGGACAAGGGGGTGAGCCTGGACGGTTCCAGGCAACCGGAAGAGCATACAACGCTTGCTTCCGTCCCACGAAACTACCATGACCGGCTGAGTGATCGCTCCGGTCGCCGGTCCGGGCGGCCCCGCCCGGCCCCCGATAACCTGCCGGTATCACCCCCTGCCACTGCCCGTCAGGCCATATCGGCGTCCCATCCGGAGGAGACCTGGTGCTGCACACGCTCGACGCCCCGGCCGTGCGCACCTGGTGCCAGCTCGCCCTTCGCGCGCTCGGCCAGGCCCGCGAGGAGATCGACGCGCTCAACGTCTATCCCGTCCCGGACGGTGACACCGGCACCAACCTCTACCTGACCGTCGAGTCCGCCGCCGCCGAGGTGGAGAGCCGCTTCGCCGACCCCGCCGCCGGCCCGGCCCCCGGACTGGCCGACGCGGTCCGGGCGATGGCCCGCGGTGCCCTGGTCGGCGCCCGCGGCAACTCCGGGGTGATCCTCGCCCAGTGGCTGCGCGGCACCGCCGAGACGCTCGCCGACGGCGGCGGCGCCGAACAGCTGCGGGCCGCCCTCCAGCGGGCCGCCGACTCCGCCTACCAGGCCGTCGCCGAGCCCGTCGAGGGCACCCTGCTGACCGTCGCCCGGGTCGCCGCCCGGGAGGCCGTCCGGGCCGGGGACGGGCTCGCGCAGGTCGCCGACACCGCCTACCGGGCCGCCCGGGACGCGCTGCGGCACACCCCCGAGCAGCTCGCCGTACTGGCCGAGAACGGGGTGGTGGACGCCGGCGGGCGCGGCCTGGTGGCCGTGCTCGGCGCGCTCGCCGACGCCGTCGCCGGGCAGCAGCCGATGGGGCCGGTCGCGTTGCGCGGGGACGTCCGGGCCGTCGAGAGCTGCGAGGTCCACCTGCGGCCGCCCGGCCCGGGCCACCCCGCCTTCGAGGTCATCTACCTGCTGGACGCCCCCGACCAGGCGCTGCCCGCGCTGCGCGAGCGGCTCGGCGCGCTCGGCGACTCCCTGGTGATCGGCGGCGGCGACGGCCTGTGGAACGTGCACGTCCACGTGGACGACGCGGGCGCCGCCGTGGAGGCCGGGGTCCGGGCCGGGCGCCCGCACCAGATCCGGATCACCCACTTCGCCGAGGCCGCCGCCCGGGCCGGCAGCACCGCCGCCGAGCGCGGCGAGCGCGAGGAGCGGGCCCGCGCGGTGCTCTGCGTGGTCTCCGGCGAGGGCCTGGCCGAACTGTGCGAGCAGTCCGGCGCCGTCGCCCTGCACACCGACCCGGACCGCCGCCCGGCCAGCGCCGAACTCGCCGCCGCGGTCCGCCGCTCGGCCGCCCGCGAGGTGGTGCTGCTGCTCAACGACCCCGAACTGCGCGCCGCCGCCGGTGCCGCCGCCGACCAGCTGCGCGAGGAGGGTGTGCGGATCGCCGTCCTGCCCACCCGCTCGCCGGTCCAGGGGCTCGCGGCGCTCGCGGTGCACGAGGGCGGCCGCCGCTTCGACGAGGACGTGGTCGCCATGACCTCCGCCGCCGGGGCCACCCGGTACGCCGAACTCGCCGTCGCCGAGGGGGAGTCCTGGACCATGGCCGGGGTCTGCCAGGCCGGGGACGTGCTCGGCCTGATCGACGGCGACGTCGCGGTGATCGGCGGCGCACTGGCCGAGGTCGGCGAGAGCGTGCTGGACCGGATGCTCGGTGCCGGCGGCGAACTCGTCACCCTGATCCTCGGCGAGGGCGCCGACCGGACGCTCGCCGACCGGCTGGTGGCGCACGTGCGCCACCAGCGGCCGGAGGTGGACGCGGTGGTCTTCCACGGCGGGCAGGAGTCCACGCCCCTGCTCATCGGCGTGGAGTGAAGCGGCCCCGAGCCGAAGGGGCGCGCCGGTGTCGAAAGGGAGAAGCGACCAGCGAGGGACGAGCGCCGGAGCGCCGACCGTCGACACCGGGTCCGAGCGCCCCGGAGGCGAGCGGGCGAGTAGCAGCCCGGTTCGTCGGTCCCGTGGTGTAAACAGGGGCCTGATGGGCGCTCTCGATGAACCACTGACCAAGCTCGTCGGCGACCGTACCGCGAAGGTGCTCGCCGACAGCCTCAAGCTGCGCACGGTCGGGGACCTGCTGCACCACTATCCGCGCCGCTACGTCGAACGCGGCCAGCTCACCAGCCTGGACGAGCTGGAGATCGACGAACACGTCACCGTGCTGGCCCGGATCGAGAAGGTCACCCTGATCCCGTTCCGCGGCCGCAAGGGCGACCGCCTGGAGGTCGTCGTCACCGACGGCCGCAGCCGGCTCTCCCTGGTCTTCTTCAACCAGGGCTGGCGGCAGAAGGAGCTCAAGGCCGGCGCCCAGGGCCTGTTCGCGGGCAAGGTCGGCGTCTTCAACCGCACCCGCCAACTGGTCTCGCCCGACTACCAACTGCTCGACGAGGACGCCGGGTCCGACGCCGCCCGGCAGTTCGCCGGCCGGCTCATCCCGGTCTACGGCGCCAGCGCGCAGATGCCCAGCTGGAAGCTGTCGATCTGCATCGAGACCGCGCTCACCAAGCACCTCGGCGACGTCGGCGAACCGCTGCCCGCCCAACTGCGCGAGCGGCACGACCTGATCCCGCTGCCCGAGGCGCTGGAGCTGATCCACCGCCCGCGCAGCCAGGCCGACCGCGAGCGCGCCCAGAGCCGGCTGCGCTGGGACGAGGCCTTCGTGCTGCAGGTCGCCCTCGCCCAGCGCCGCGCCGCCGACTCCGCCCTGCCCGCCAAGCCGCGCAAGGCCCGCGAGGGCGGCCTGTTGGACGCCTTCGACGCCCGGCTGCCGTTCACCCTCACCGAGGGCCAGCAGAAGGTGTCCGGCGAGATCGCCGCCGACCTGGCGACCGAGCACCCGATGCACCGCCTCCTCCAGGGCGAGGTGGGCTCGGGGAAGACCTTGGTCGCGCTGCGCGCGATGCTCGCCGTGGTGGACGCGGGCGGCCAGGCCGTCCTGCTCGCGCCCACCGAGGTGCTGGCCCAGCAGCACCACCGCTCGATCGTCGAGATGATGGGGGACCTGGCCGAGGGCGGAATGCTCGGCGGCTCCGACCTCGGCACCCGGGTGGTGCTGCTGACCGGCTCGATGGGCGTCCCCGCCCGCCGGCAGGCGCTGCTCGACATGGCCTGCGGGGACGCCGGGATCGCCATCGGCACCCACGCGCTGATCGAGGACAAGGTCCAGTTCCAGGACCTCGGCCTGGTCGTGGTGGACGAGCAGCACCGCTTCGGCGTCGAGCAGCGGGACGCGCTGCGGGCCAAGGGCGAGCAGCCGCCGCACCTGCTGGTGATGACCGCCACCCCGATCCCGCGCACCGTCGCGATGACCGTCTTCGGCGATCTGGAGACCTCCGTCCTGGACCAGCTCCCGGCCGGGCGCTCGCCGATCTCCACCCACGTCGTCCCCGCACTGGAGAAGCCCAACTTCCTCGCCCGGGCCTGGGAACGGGTCCGCGAGGAGGTCGCCAAGGGCCACCAGGCGTACGTGGTCTGCCCCCGGATCGGGGACGAGGAGCCCGCGGCCGCCACGAAGGGCGAGTCGAAGAAGAAGCGCAAGGTGGCCGAGGAGGACTTCGAGGAGGTCGCCGACATCGGCACCGCCAGCGACGAACGGCGGCCGCCGCTCTCGGTGGTGGAAACCGCCGAGAAGCTCGTCAAGGGCCCGCTGAGCGGCCTGCGGGTGGAGATCCTGCACGGCCGGCTCGCCCCGGAGGCCAAGGACGAGGTGATGCGCCGGTTCGCGGCCGGGGAGGTGGACGTGCTGGTCGCCACCACGGTCATCGAGGTCGGCGTCAACGTCCCCAACGCCACCGTGATGGTCATCATGGACGCCGACCGCTTCGGCGTCTCCCAGCTCCACCAGCTGCGCGGCCGGGTCGGCCGCGGCAGCGCGGCGGGCCTTTGCCTGCTGGTCAGCGACATGCCCGGGGGCAGCGCCGCCCGGGCCCGGCTGGACGCGGTGGCCGGCACCCTGGACGGCTTCGAGCTGTCCCGGATCGACCTCGAACAGCGCCGCGAGGGCGACGTGCTGGGCCAGGCGCAGTCCGGGGTGAAGTCCTCGCTCAAGGTGCTCTCGGTGCTGGAGGACGAGGAGGTCATCCTCACCGCCCGGACCGAGGCCACCCGGCTGGTCGCCGAGGACCCGGACCTCGCCGCCCACCCGGAGCTGCGCACCGCGCTGGAGAGCCTGCTCGACGAGGACCGCGCGGCCTACATGGAGAAGGGCTGAGCGGGCCCTCGGGGAGGCCGGACTGTCAGACCCCCGCGAGAGAATGAAGGTGTTCAGGACGCACCCTCAAGGTGCGTACCTGGCGCGACACTTGGGGGTCCTGCCATGGCATTCCGTCATCTCAACGAGCTCCCGCTCGGCGACAAGGTCTTCCGGATCGAACTCGCCAGCGACGACGACCGCGAGGTCACCCTCACCCTGACCGGCTGGCGCGAGGGGGCGGCCGCCGTGCCGCTCGCCTCGGGCAAGCTCCGCCTGCCGGTCGAGGACGTCGCCTCGCTGCGGATCGCGCTCAACCGCGCGCTGCGGGCGCTGGCGATCGTCGCCGACGTCTCCGAGCCCATCCCCGACCGCGACGTGCTGCGCGAGCTGTACCCGGGCCACGGCGCCCCCTGGGTGCCGCAGCACGAGGAGGAGCTGGTCCGGCGCTTCCACGACGGCGAGACCGTCGCCCGGATCGCCGCCCGCTTCGGCCGTACGCCCGACTCCGTCCGGACCAAGCTGCGCGAGCTCGGGCACGACCCGCGCCGCCCCGAGTTCTGCCCGCCCGACGGCTGCCTGTCCTGGTCCCGCTACGCCTCGCCGGCCCTGCTCGGCGCGGCGATGCCGGCCCAGCCGGCGGGCTCCGAGGCGAGCTGACGCGCTGACCTTCGGGGCCCCACCGGCGCGTCGGTGGGGCCCTGTGACCCGCCCGCTCGCCTCCGGGGCGCTCTGGGCCCGGTGCCGACGGTCGGCGCTCCGGCGCTCGTGCCTCGCTGGTCGCTTCTCCCTTTCGGCACCGGCGCGCCCCTTCGGCTCGGGGCTGTGACTCGCCCGCTCGCCTCCGGGGCGCTCTGGGCCCGGTGCCGACGGTCGGCGCTCCGGCGCTCGTGCCTCGCTGGTCGCTTCTCCCTTTCGGCACCGGC
>NZ_JBVHHW010000004.1:0-67556 GCF_055560875.1 Kitasatospora sp. NPDC023118 | reverse complement strand
GCGCCCCTTCGGCTCGGGGCGGGATAGCGTGGTCGGGCAGCGACGAAAGGACCCTTCACCACCATGACCCGCGTGATCGCCGGGTCGGCCGGCGGCCGCCGGCTGGCCGTACCGCCCGGCCGGGGCACCCGCCCGACCTCCGACAAGGCCCGGGAGGCGATGTTCTCCACCCTGGAGGCGTTTCGCGGCACCCTGCACGGGGCCCGGATGCTGGACCTGTTCGGCGGATCGGGCGCGGTCGGCCTGGAGGCACTGTCGCGCGGGGCCGAGCACGTCCTGCTGGTCGAGGCGGACGGCCAGGCGGCCCGGGTGATCCGGGAGAACGTCCGCACCATCGGGTTGCCGGGCGCCGAGGTGCGGGCCGCCAAGGCGGAGAAGGTGATCGTCGGCCCGCCCCCGCAGACCCCCTATGACCTGGTGTTCCTCGACCCGCCGTACGCCGTGACGGACGGGGAACTGCGGGAGATGCTGATCACACTGTTGGCTGGGGGCTGGCTCGCGGAGGACGCACTCGTCACCGTGGAGCGCAGCACCCGTGGCGGCGAGTTCGGCTGGCCCGAGGGCTTCGAGGTGCTGCGCTCCCGCCGCTACGGCGAGGGCACGCTCTGGTACGGTCGCGCCGCCGCCGAGGCCAGCGACCACGAGTAGCGGGCCGCGGCCCGTAGCAGCCGTCACCCCACGAGGGAGCACACGCCATGCGCCGAGCCGTCTGTCCCGGTTCGTTCGACCCGATCACCAACGGCCACCTCGACATCATCGGGCGCGCCTCGAAGCTGTACGACGTGGTGCACGTCGCGATCCTGATCAACCGGAACAAGCAGGGCATGTTCACCGTCGAGGAGCGGATCGGCCTGATCGAGGAGGTCACCGCCGAGTTCGGCAACGTGGTGGTCGAGTCGTACCACGGCCTGCTGGTGGACTTCTGCCGGGAGCGCGGCATCCCCGCGATCATCAAGGGCCTGCGCGCGGTCAGCGACTTCGACTACGAGCTGCAGATGGCCCAGATGAACCACGGCCTGACCGGCGTGGAGACGCTGTTCGTGCCGACCTCGCCGACGTACAGCTTCCTCTCCTCGACGCTGGTCAAGGAGGTCGCCTCGTACGGCGGCGACGTCTCGCACCTGCTGCCGGAGACGGTGCACCGCCGACTGGTCGAGCGGATCGCGGAGCGCAAGGCCGAGCAGTAGTCGACCGCTCGTCCGTTTCTGCCGGTTCGTCACGGATTGTCCGAGGCGGCGGAGGCCGGTTCGGCTCAGGCGTTGTGAGCTCGCCGCGCGGGGGCCGTACAGTCTGTATTCCTGCCCCGCGGTGAGGTACGCCGCGCCGGGCCTGCCTCCGCCGGACCGTCGGCGGCACACGGAAAGACGAAGCCCCGTGGACGTGCAGAACAAGGTCGACGAGATCGTGGCGGCGGTCGAGAACGCCCGCTCGATGCCGATGTCGGCCTCCTGCGTGGTGAACCGGGCCGAGCTGATCGGCCTGCTCAACGACCTCAAGGCGGCCCTGCCCGCCGAACTCGCCCAGGCGCAGTCGGTGATGGCCGACCACGAGCAGGTGGTGGCGGACGCCGAGGCCGAGGCCGAGCGGATCATCCGGGGCGCGCACGCCGAGCGCGGCTCGCTCATCTCGGACACCGAGGTGGTCCGCCGGGCGCAGGCCGAGGCGGACCGGATCCTGGCCGAGGCCCGGGGCGAGGCCGAGGCCAAGCGGGCCGAGGCGGACGACTACGTGGACAGCAAGCTGGCCAACTTCGAGGTCGTGCTGACCAAGACGCTCGGCGCGGTCGGCCGCGGCCGGACCAAGCTGCGCGGCGACTCCAGCGTCTTCGAGGCCGACCACGAGGGCGAGACCGACGGCGAGGAGTTCCAGCCGCAGCGGATCAGCCCGAGCCCCGAGGTCGACGAGTACGTCGATGTGAAGCTCGCCACGCTGGAGAACGTGCTCGGCGCCACCCTGGAGGCGGTCGGCAAGGGCCGCGACAAGCTCCTCGGCAAGCGGCCGATCGACGAGCTGGGCGCCTACCTGGCCGCCGCCGACGAGGCGCAGCAGGCCAAGGAGCGGGCCGAGGCGGTGGCCGCCGGCTTCGCCGCGGACGCCGACGGCGACGACATCGCCTGGTATCGCGAGGACGTCCCGCAGCAGCAGACCTGGCCCGAGCAGACCCCGGCCGCGGCCGGCTGGCAGGACCCCGGCACCGACCAGTACGCGGCCGCCGCTCACCAGCAGGGCGGGCAGTACGCCGAGGTGTACGGCGGCGGCTTCGACCCGGCCGGCCAGGGTGACCCGTACGGCGCCCAGTGGGGCCACCAGCAGCAGGGCGGCTACCCACAACAGCCCGGCTACCAGGACCAGCAGCAGGGCGGCGCCTACGGGTACCCCCAGCAGCAGGACGGCTACGGGGCCCAGCCGTACGACGGCTACACCTACCCGCAGCAGCAGGCTCTGCCCCCGGCCGTGCCGCACCACCAGCAGCCCGCCCCGCCCCCGGCGGTGCCGCACCAGCAGCAGGGCCTGGACGAGACCAGCTTCTTCGACACCAGCATGATCGACATGACCCGGCTGCGGGAGCTCGGCGGCCGCTGAGCGGGCCCCCGGCGGGGCTGCCGGAAGTCTCCTGACGGGAGCGAAGTTGGGCCTGGCGGGAGACTCCGGTAGTCTGACCACTCCGGCATCCCCATGTCCGGCCGTCGGCTTGCCCTCGCAACGTCGACTCGTATGGGGACACAGCATTGATTCCGATGGAAGTCAGGACACCTTGAACCGCCTCGACCACCGCGACCCCCTCGTGTTCGACACGCACGAGCTGGGCCGTCGTCCGGGCGCCATGCGCAAGGTGAGCCGGACCCTGGAGGCCCCCGAGGGCTTCGGGATCATCGACGTGATCGGTGTCCCGGAGAAGAGCCCGATCGAGCTGGAGCTCCGCCTGGAGTCCGTGGTCGAGGGTGTGCTGGTCACCGGCACCGCCGACGCCCACGTCGAGGGCGAGTGCGTCCGGTGCCTGGAGCCCGTCGAGTTCGACATCGACGTCGACTTCCAGGAGCTGTACTACTACCCGGAG
Source organism: Kitasatospora sp. NPDC023118 (assembly GCF_055560875.1). NCBI lineage: Bacteria > Bacillati > Actinomycetota > Actinomycetes > Kitasatosporales > Streptomycetaceae > Kitasatospora > Kitasatospora sp. NPDC023118. Next base: position 64,498 of record NZ_JBVHHW010000004.1, on the reverse strand, counting down.
TCCGACGAGCGCCACCGCGCCCGGACCACCGGGACCGAGGACCTCGACGAGGACTCGGAGGAAGAGACTTACCGCCTGGAGGGCGACTTCTTCGACCTCCAGCCGGTGCTGCGTGACGCGGTGGTGCTCGCACTGCCGCTGCAGCCGGTGTGCCAGGACGACTGCCTGGGCCTGTGCTCCGAGTGCGGAGCGCGCCTGAGCGACGACCCGACGCACCACCATGACGCCGCCGACCCCCGGTGGGCGGCTCTGCAGGGACTCTCCGCCGCCCCCGGCGACGAGGGTGACGGGATCAAGAACAGCGACACCCGTGAGGGTGCCGCCGAGAACCAGGAGAAGTAGCCGTGGCTGTTCCGAAGCGGAAGATGTCGCGCAGCAACACGCGCCACCGCCGTTCCAACTGGAAGGCCGTCGTTCCGGCCCTCGTGGCGTGCGACCGCTGCCACGAGCCGAAGCTCGGCCACATCGCGTGCCCCAGCTGCGGCACGTACAACCGCCGCCAGGTCCTCTCGGTCTGATCGGCGGGGTGCACGGATCGATGTCGGACGGTAACTCCACCCGCAAGGCGTCCTCTGCCTCGAAGGGTTCTTCGGGCAGCGGCAAGGCCGGCGGGCCGGCTTCGACCGAATACGACGTCCTGGAAGGGCGCCTCGGGTACACGCTTGAGCGCGCCCTTCTGGTACGTGCCCTGACCCACCGCTCGTACGCGTACGAGAACGGGGGTCTGCCCACCAACGAGCGCCTGGAGTTCCTCGGCGACTCGGTGCTGGGCCTGGTGGTGACCGACACCCTCTACCGCGTCCACCCGGACGTTCCGGAGGGCACGCTCGCCAAGCTGCGCGCCGCGGTCGTCAACTCCCGCGCGCTCGCGGACGTCGGCCGGGGCCTGGACCTCGGCGCGTTCATCCGGCTCGGCAAGGGCGAGGAGGGCACCGGCGGCCGCGACAAGTCGTCGATCCTCGCCGACACGGTCGAGGCCGTGATCGGGGCCGTCTACCTGGACCGCGGTCTGGAGGCGGCGACCGAGTTCGTCCACCGGCTGTTCGACCCGCTGATCGAGGAGTCCTCTCAGCTGGGAGCCGGCCTGGACTGGAAGACCAGCCTCCAGGAGCTCACCGCCTCGGTGGGCATCGGGGTGCCCGAGTACGTGGTCATGGAGTCCGGTCCGGACCACGAGAAGACTTTCACCGCGGCGGCCCGGGTGGCCGGCGAGGACTTCGGCAGCGGCGTCGGCCGCTCCAAGAAGGAAGCCGAGCAGAAGGCCGCGGAGAGCGCCTGGCGCGCGATCAAGGAGAAGTACGCGGACCGGCTGCCCGCCGGCGCGTGACCTGGAAGTAGCCTTCACTCCTGCCGACATCTTCTTCTTCGCAGGAGGCCTGTTCCCGTGCCCGAACTTCCCGAGGTCGAGGTCGTCCGCCGTGGTCTGGCGAACTGGGTCGCCGGGCGGACCGTCGCCGACGTCCAGGTGCTGCACCCGCGCGCGGTGCGCCGCCAGCCGGCCGGCGCGGCCGACTTCACGGCCCGGCTGACCGGTGCCACCCTCGGCACCGCGCGGCGGCGCGGCAAGTACCTCTGGCTGCCGCTGACCGGTACCGGTACGGGTTTCTCGCTGATCGGCCACCTCGGGATGAGCGGCCAGCTCCTCGTCCAGGACCCGTCGACGCCGGACGAGACCCATCTGCGGGTCCGGCTGCGCTTCACCGACGGCGGGCGCGAGCTGCGCTTCGTCGACCAGCGGACCTTCGGCGCTCTGGCGGTCGAGGAGGCCGAGGAGGGCGACCCGGAGGGCACGCCGGTCTCCATCGCGCACATCGCCCGCGACCCGCTCGACCCGCGCTTCGACGACGAGGCCTTCGCGGCCGCGCTGAGGGCCAAGCGCACGACGGTCAAGCGGGCGCTGCTGGACCAGACCCTGATCAGCGGCGTCGGCAACATCTACGCCGACGAGACGCTGTGGCGCTCCGAGCTGCACTACGACCGCCCGACCGGGACGCTCACCCGCCCGCAGGCCGCCCTGCTGCTGGCCAACGCCCGGGACGTGATGACCGCGGCGCTCGCCGTCGGCGGCACCAGCTTCGACAGCCTGTACGTCAACGTGAACGGCGAGAGCGGCTACTTCTCCCGGGACCTCGACGCCTACGGCCGCGAGCAGGAGCCCTGCCGCCGCTGCGGCACCCCGATCCGGCGGGCCGCCTGGATGAACCGTTCCAGCTACTTCTGCCCCCGCTGCCAGCGCGTGCCGCGGACCCGCAGCGGGGGCTGAGCCGCTACTTCTTGGCGAGTTCCGGCTGCCCGGCGGACTCCTCGGCCGGGGCGCCGTGGGTGTCCTGGCCGAAGTAGGCGACGCCGACCGCGGATACCACCGCGAGCAGGAAGCCGGCCACGCCGAGCCAGCCCAGGCCGGCCTTGGAGGAGTCGCCGAGCCAGAGCACGCCGACCACGCCGGGCAGCACCGTCTCGCCGACCACCAGCGCGGCGGTCGCGCCGTTCACCGAGCCGATCTGCAGCGCCACGGTGTGCACGTACATGCCGCCGAGGCCGCCGATCAGGATCGCGTACAGCGCCGGGTCGGAGAGCAGCTGCCCGAGGTCGAAGGGCTGCAAGCCGTTGAGGATGCGCACGCCGATGCCCAGGGCGCCGAAGCCGAGGCCGGAGAGCAGACCGGCGACGATCGCGCCCTTGGAGCCTATCCGGCGCACCAGCAGGCTGCCGCCGACCAGCAGCACGGTGGTGATGATCAACAGCCACCAGTGGAAGGCCGTCTCCGCGTGGTGGCCGCCCTCCGGCCCGGCCGAGACGGCCAGCAGCACCAGCGCCGAGCAGAGCACGCCGATCGAGGCCCACTCCAGCTGCTTGAGCCGGATGCCCAGCAGCTTGATGCTGAGCAGCGCGGTGATCACCAGGTTGGCGCTGATGATGGTCTGGGAGAGGAACAGCGGCAGCAGCCGCGCGGCCAGCGCGCCCAGCCCGAAGCCGATCAGGTCGAGCACCGTACCGGTGATGAACTCCCAGGTGACGGCGGCCTTGGCGGTGGAGGACAGGCTCGGTCCGCCGTGCTCGGTGGTCGAGGTGGTGGCGCCCTTGGCGGCCTCCCCCTGGGCGGAGCGGCGGGATCCGACGGCCTGTAGGACCGAGCCGGTGCCGTAGCAGGCGGATGCCGCCACGGCCGTGACGAGGCCGATGATCACCGAACGCTCCGATCGGGAGTTGGGCCAAGAACAGGCTGGGTCAAGAACAGGCAAAGGGGCCAGCGGTCCGGGACCCACTATGCCCGTTCGCGCGGTACGGTCAGGACGCCCCTCGGGCCGCCGCAGGGCCGCCCCGGGCCCGCCGGGACGTTCCGGGCGCCTCCGCTGGTTCCCGCGCCCCACCCGTCTCAGGGTCGACCGGGGGAAATCTCATCCGCGCGAAGGGGTACCGCCCCGGCGGTCGGCGGGGAATCCTGTCATAACCAGTATGCGAAGGGTATGCCGTGCTCTGCCGCCGGTCGCGGTAGCGTCGGGGTCATGAGAACCCTTGCACGACGTTCCCGGGGCACCGGGCCGCTTGCCCTGGTGGCGGCGCTGCTCGGGCTGCTGCTCGTGTTCGCGCCCGTGGCCTCGGCCGCCGCTGGGCTGGGAGACGTCTCCACCACCCTCAAGCAGGGCAAGGTCTACGTCGACCCGGCGATGACCAACCGCTTCAGCCAGAGCCAGGCGGACGCCCTGACCGAGAAGATCAAGAAGGCGGACAAGCCGATCTTCATCGCGGTGCTTCCGGACGCGGCCCCGTACAACACCCAGACCAAGACGATCTTCCAGGACCTGCGGACCGAGGTCGGCGTCGACGGCGTCTACGCGGTCTGGCTCGGCACCCTGTTCGACGCCCGGGCCGACCAGGGCACGCTCGCCAAGGGCATGCCGCAGCGGATCGCCGGTGCGGCCTACCGCTCGCACCAGGGCGACATCAACGGCACCCTGAACGACTTCGTCGACCAGGCCGCTCCGCAGGCCAAGGGCAACGGGGTCAACCACAGCACCTCGATCGCCTGGGTGGTCATCCCGGTGGTGCTGGTGGCGCTGGCCGGCGCTGGTGTCTTCTTCCTCTTCCGCCGCGCCAAGAAGCGCAAGGAGGAGCAGGCCCGGGCCGAGCTGGAGCAGCTGCGCCGGGTGGTGGACGAGGACATCACCGCCTTCGGCGTGGAGCTGGAGCGGCTCGACTTCAACCCGGCCGCCGCCGACGCGGACGACGTCCAGCGCACCGACTACTCGCGCGCCCTGGACGCGTACGAGAAGTCCAAGCGGCTGATGGACGAGGCGAAGAAGCCGGAGGACGTCAAGCAGGTCACCGAGGCCATCGAGGACGGCCGGTTCGCGCTGGCCACCCTGGCCGCCCGGCGGGACAAGCGCCCGCTGCCCGAGCGCCGTCCCCCGTGCTTCATGGACCCGCGCCACGGTCCGTCCGTCAAGGACGTCGAGTGGGCCCCGGCCGGCGGCGCCCCGCGCACCGTCCCGGTCTGCCAGGCCGACGCCGACCGGGTCGCGGCCGGCCTCGACCCGGCCGTGCGCACCGTCGACACCGAGCACGGCCCGCAGCCGTACTGGAACGCCGGTCCGGCGTACGCCCCGTACGCGGGCGGCTACTACAGCGGCTTCGGCGGCGGCCTGCTGCCCGGCCTGCTGGTCGGCACCATGCTCGGTTCGATGATGAGCAGCCCGGCCTACGCGGCCGCGCCGATGATGGAGCACCACGGCTACCAGGACCAGTACGAGGGCGGTGACTACACCGGCGCCGACTTCAACGGCAGCGACTTCGGCGGGTTCGACGGTGGTGGCACCGACTTCGGTGGCGGCGACTTCGGTGGCGGGGACTTCGGCGGCGGGGACTGGTAGTCCTCCGGTCCCGGAACCGCCTCGCACGGCCCCGTCGGTCCCGACCGGCGGGGCCGTTCGCCACCCCGGGGACATCGAGGCGCGGGTTTGAGAAGGCAACCCGGTGTGGCAGGCTGGCGCTGTGACCTCCGACACCACCGGCACCGCCGACACCCCCGCGGCCTCTTGGGCCGCCGTCCCCGGCCGGCCGTGCTCGATGGCGGCGGCGCTCCAGGTGGTGGGCGAGAAGTGGGCGCTGCTGGCGGTGCGCGAGCTGTTCTACGGCAACCACCGCTTCGACCGGATCGCCCGCAACACCGGCGCCCCGCGCGACCGGCTGACCGCGCGGCTGCGGGCACTGGAGGAGGCCGGGGTGGTCGAGCGCCGCCCGTACAGCGAGCGGCCGCCGCGCTACGAGTACCACCTCACCGAGGCCGGCCGGGACCTCGCCCCGCTCGCCCACGCGCTGCGTGTCTGGGGCGACCGCTGGCTGGGGCCGGACTCCCCGGTGACCTTCGCCCACGAGCCCGAGGGCCACCAGCCGCACCCCTTCGACCCGGCCTGGGTCTGCCGCACCTGCGGCCGGGAGGCCCGCCGCGGCGAACTGCACGCCGAGGTGCACACCCCGGGCTGGTCGGTCGAGGGCCCCGTGGAGCTGTGACCGGCCGCATCGACGGTTAGGGTCGGGGCATGCACGGTCGCGACGCCCACAGTGATGAACCGGTCCGGGTGACCGCCTGGGTCCGGGGGAAGGTCCAGCAGGTCGGGTTCCGCTGGTGGACCAGGGCGCGGGCGCTGGAGATCGGCCTGACCGGCTACGCCAGCAACCTCGGCGACGGCCGGGTACAGGTGGTGGCCGAGGGGCCGGCCGCCGACTGCGAGGAACTGCTGGTCCTGTTGCGCGGCCCCGACACGCCCGGCGCGGTGAGCGGTGTGACCGAGATCTGGACCGCCGTCGGCGCGGGTTACGAGGGCTTCGAGATCCGCTGAGCCCCCGTTTCCCGGCCCGCTGCCGTCGCGTCCCGGAAATGATCCGCAACCGTCGGTGTCAGACGGTTGCCATTCGGGCAGACTCGTGGTTGACTCCGCATCGAACGATGATCCACGAGCACGTGGTTGACCCGGCCCGAGACCCCCGAAGCGTGACGACACCGCCGGGCGGGTGACAGGGGCGCGGTAGCGTGCGGTGATCGTGTTGACCCGTACCGTCTTTGGTGAGACGCTTGAAGCCCGCGCACACGATCGCGTATCCCGGTAGGCGCATGCCCTCGTGGGCCCAGCTCACGGTGGTTGTGTCGTAGTGCCCAGCCAGCACTTCCGGTGCGCGCCGCGCGTGCGTCCCCCTTCCCCCTAGACCTGTACCGTTCCGGTTCGGTCACTCAGCGTGGAGGACCATTCATCATGGCAAAGGCGCTTCTCGGGTACGTCGGCGGCCCCGACCCGCGAATGCTCTCCGAGATGCGACGGCTTCAGCAGCGCGTCCAGGACCTTGAAGCCGAGCTCCTTCGGATGCAGGCTGAGAACGACGCGCTCACCGCTGTCGCTGACGAGCACTCGCTGCTCAACAGCATCGATCTGGACCAGCGGGAGCCGGCTCTGACCTGAGCCTCGCCCCGGTCCTCACAGATCGACGCCGCTGTGCACTGAGCCGCCCCGAAAGGGACGCAGCTTTGCGAGGGACGCCCGGATGTGGCGTCCCTTCGTCGTGTCGGACTCCGGATACAGTCGGTTCCCGTCGTGAGCGATTGAGGAGACCGGCCGCGTGCACCTGAAGAGTCTGACGCTGCGCGGGTTCAAGTCCTTCGCCTCCAGCACCACCCTGCGCTTCGAGCCGGGCATCACCTGCGTCGTCGGCCCGAACGGCTCCGGCAAGTCGAACGTGGTCGACGCGCTGTCCTGGGTGATGGGCGAGCAGGGCGCCAAGTCGCTGCGCGGCGGCAAGATGGAGGACGTCATCTTCGCCGGGACCAGCGGGCGCGCCCCGCTCGGCCGCGCCGAGGTCAGCCTCACCATCGACAACGGCGACGGCGCCCTGCCGATCGACTACGCCGAGCTGACGATCACCCGGACCATGTTCCGCAACGGCGGCAGCGAGTACGCGCTCAACGGCGAGACCTGCCGCCTGCTGGACATCCAGGAGCTGCTCTCCGACTCCGGCATCGGCCGCGAGATGCACGTCATCGTCGGCCAGGGCCAGCTCGACTCCGTCCTGCACGCCGACCCGATGGGCCGCCGCGCCTTCATCGAGGAGGCGGCCGGCGTCCTCAAGCACCGCAAGCGCAAGGAGAAGGCGCTGCGGAAGCTGGACGCGATGCAGGCCAACCTCAACCGCGTTCAGGACCTGGTGGCCGAACTGCGCCGCCAACTCGGACCGCTCGGCCGACAGGCCAGGATCGCCCGCCGCGCCGCCGGCATCCAGGCCGACCTGCGCGACGCACGGCTGCGGCTGCTCGCCGACGACCTGCTCACCCTGCGCCAGGCCGTCGAAGCCGAGATCGCCGACGAACTCGCGCTGCGACTGCGCCGCACCACCGTCGAACAGGAACTGGCCCGCGCCGTGCAGCGCGAACGGGTCCTTGAGGCGCAGGTCCAGCAGCTCGGTCCGAGCCTGGAGACCGCCCGGCAGACCTGGTACCGGCTCTCCGCGCTCGCCGAACGCACCCGCGGCACCATCGGACTGGCCGAGGCCCGGGCCCGGCACGCCGCCGCCGGGGGACAGGCCGAGGAGCGGCGCGGTCGTGACCCGGAGGAACTGGAGCGGGAGGCCGAGCGGGTCCGCGAGGAGGAGGCCGCCCTCGCCGAGGCACTGGAGGAGGCCCAGTACGCGTTGGCCGAGGCGGTCGAGCGCAAGAGCGAGCTGGAACGTGAGCTGGCCGCGGAGGAACGCCGGCTGCGGGACGCAGCCCGGGCCATCGCGGACCGCCGGGAGGGCCTGGCCCGGCTGCAGGGGCAGGCGGTCGCCGCCCGCTCCAAGGCCGCCTCGGCCGAGGCCGAGATCGGCCGGCTCACCGAGGCCCGGGACGAGGCGCTGCTGCGCGCCGAGGCCGCCCAGGGTGAACTGGACGAGCTCCAGCAGCAGGTCGACGGCCTGACCGGGGACGACGAGCAGGCCGAGGCCGGGCACCGGCAGGCCCGGGAACGGCTGGCCGCGGTGGAACGGGAGCTGGCCGCCGCCCGGGAGACAGCCGGGGCCGCCGAGCGCGAACGGGCCGGTCTCACCGCGCGACACGAGGCGCTCTCGCTCGGGCTGCGCCGCAAGGACGGCACCGGCGCGCTGCTGGACGCGGGGGCGCGGCTGACCGGACTGTTGGGCCCGGCGGCCGCGCTGCTGCGGATCGAGACCGGGTGCGAGGTACCCGTCGCCGCGGCGCTCGGGGCGGCGGCCGACGCGGTGGCCGTGGACTCGCCGTCCGCCGCCGCCGGGGCGCTGCGGCTGCTGCGCGACCAGGACGCCGGGCGGGCCGCGCTGCTGATCGCCGGGGCCGCGGAAGTTCCGCATCCGGCCGGGGAGTTGCCGGACGGGGCCCGCTGGGCCGGAGAACTGGTGGACGGCCCGGCCGAGTTGCTCGCCGCCGTCCGGAACCTGCTGGCCGGGGTGGCGGTGGTCGCCGACCTGGAATCGGCGCTGCGACTGGTCGCCGAACGCCCCGGACTGTCCGCCGTCACCGCCGAGGGGGACCGGCTGGGCGCCGGCTTCGCTCAGGGCGGTTCCGGCGGCGCGCCCAGCCTGCTGGAGACCCAGGCGGCCGTGGACGAGGCGGCCCGGGCGATCGGGGAACTCGCCCTGCGCTGCACCGAGTCGGCCGAGCGGCTGGCCGAACTCACCGAGCTGCGCCGGGAGTCGGCCGCCGAGGTGGACCAACTCGCCGAGCTGCGGCGGCAGGCGGAGAAGGAGCGGGCCCAGGTGGCCGGTGCGCTCGGCCGCCTCGGGGGGCAGGCCCGCGCCGCCGCCGGGGAGGCCGAACGGCTGTCGGCCGCCGCCGCCCGGGCCGAACAGGGCCTGGCCGAACTGCTCGCCACCGCCGAGGAGCTGGCCGAACGGCTCGCCGTGGCCGAGGAGTCGGCGGACGCCGGGGAGGACGAGCCGGACCCCGCCGAGCAGCAGCGGCTGGCCGAGGCCGCCTCCGCCGCCCGGCAGGCCGAGCTGGAGGCCCGGCTCGCGGTGCGCACCCACGAGGAGCGGGTCCGCGCCCTGGCCGGCCGGGCCGATCAGCTGGACCGGGCCGCCCGCGCCGAACGGGAGGCGCGCGCCCGGGCCGCCGAGCGCCGCCGCCGCGCCGAGCACGACGCCGGGGTGGCGACGGCCGTCGCGGCGGGAGCCCGGCAACTGCTGGCCTGCCTGGAGGTGTCGCTGTCCCGCGCGGACGCCGGGCGTGCGGCGGTCGAACAGGCGCGTGCCGAGCGTGAGGACGAACTACGGGAGCACCGGGAGCACGGCCGCGGTCTCAAGGAGGAGCTGGACAAGCTGGTCGACGCCGGGCACCGGGACGAGGTGCTGCGGGCGGAGAAGCGGCTGCGGATCGAGCAGCTGGAGGCCCGGGCGCTGGAGGAGTTCGGCATCGACGGGGGCGAACTGCTCGCCTCGTACGGGCCGGACCAGCTCGTCCCGCCGACCGCGGCGTCAGCCGCTGATGTCGCTACGCCCGAGGAGGGGCAGGAGCCGGGGGAGCCGTACCCGTACGTCCGGGCCGAGCAGGAGAGGCGGCTGAAGGCCGCCGAGAAGGCGTACCAGCAGCTCGGTAAGGTCAACCCGCTGGCGCTGGAGGAGTTCGCCGCGCTGGAGGAGCGCCACCAGTTCCTCGGCGAGCAGCTGGACGACCTCAAGCGCAGCCGGCGCGACCTGCTGGACATCGTCCGGGACGTGGACCAGCGGGTCGAGCAGCTGTTCACCTCGGCGTACCACGACACCGCGGCCCAGTTCGAGGGCGTCTTCGCCCGGCTCTTCCCGGGCGGCGAGGGGCGGCTGGTGCTGACCGACCCGGACAACATGCTCACCAGCGGGGTCGAGGTGGAGGCCCGCCCGCCCGGCAAGAAGGTCAAGCGGCTGTCGCTGCTGTCCGGCGGCGAGCGCTCGCTGACCGCGGTGGCGCTACTGGTGGCGATCTTCAAGGCCCGGCCCAGCCCGTTCTACGTGATGGACGAGGTGGAGGCGGCGCTGGACGAGACCAACCTGCGCCGGCTGATCGGGATCATGGAGGAGCTGCGGGAGAGTTCCCAGCTGATCGTGATCACCCACCAGAAGCTGACCATGGAGTCCGCCGACGCCCTGTACGGCGTGACCATGAAGGGCGACGGGATCTCGCAGGTGATCAGCCAGCGGCTGCGCGAGGGGGCACCTCCGGGGCGCCCGGCCGGGGAAGAGCGGCGCGAGCGGCGGCCGGCGGGCGTCCGTACGGTGACGGTCTAGGTCGGCTGCGGCCCATCCGGGCTCCGGTCGCGGATACTGGAGCAGTTATGGAATACGTGATCCTTGCCGTAGTCATCGCCGTGATCGCCATCGGCGCGATCGCGGGCCTCGTCGTTTCCGGCAGACGACGCCAGCAGCTGCCCCCGAAGTCGCAGGCGCCGGTCATCACGGCGCCGAAGACCCCGCAGGAGCCCCAGGTCGGCGAGGAGGCCGCGCCGCCGACCGAGGAGCCGCGCCGCACCGTCGAGGAGGTTCCGCTTCCGGAGGCCCCCGAAGCCCCCGAAGCCCCCGAGGCCGTCGAGGTCGTCGAGGTCGAGGCCCCCGAGGTGGCCGAGGCGGCGCCCGCCGTCGAGGTCCCCGAGCCCACCGCCGGCCGGCTGGTCCGGCTGCGCTCCCGGCTCTCCCGCTCGCAGACCTCGATCGGCAAGGGCTTGCTCTCGCTGCTCTCCCGCGAGCACCTGGACGAGGACACCTGGGAGGAGATCGAGGACACCCTGCTCACCGCCGACGTCGGCGTCGCCCCGACCCAGGAGCTGGTCGAGCGGCTGCGCACCCGGGTGAAGGTGCTCGGCACCCGGACGCCCGACGAGCTGCGCGCGCTGTTGCGCGAGGAGTTGGTCGAGCTGATCGGCAAGGACTCCGACCGCACCGTCCGCTCCGTCAAGCACGAGGAGGGCCCGGCCGTGGTCCTGGTGGTCGGCGTCAACGGCGTCGGCAAGACCACCACCACCGGCAAGCTGGCCCGCGTCCTGGTCGCCGACGGCCGCAGGGTGGTGCTCGGCGCCGCCGACACCTTCCGGGCCGCCGCCGCGGACCAGCTGCAGACCTGGGGCGAGCGGGTCGGTGCGCACACCGTGCGCGGCCCGGAGGGCGGGGACCCGGCCTCGATCGCCTTCGACGCGGTCAAGGAGGGCATCGCCGAGGGCGTGGACACCGTGCTGATCGACACGGCCGGCCGACTGCACACCAAGACCGGCCTGATGGACGAGCTGGGCAAGGTCAAGCGGGTCGTCGAGAAGCACGGCCCGGTGGACGAGGTGCTGCTGGTGCTGGATGCCACCACCGGTCAGAACGGCCTGATCCAGGCCCGGGTGTTCGCCGAGGTGGTGGACATCACCGGCATCGTGCTGACCAAGCTGGACGGCACCGCCAAGGGCGGCATCGTGGTCGCGGTGCAGCGCGACCTGGGCGTGCCGGTCAAGCTGATCGGTCTGGGCGAGGGCGCGGACGACTTGGCGCCGTTCGAGCCGGGTGCGTTCGTGGACGCGCTGATCGGGGACTGACCGGGGCTCTCCGTCGGTCGAAGGGTCCGCCCCTGCGGGGGCGGGCCCTTTCGCGTGCCCGGCGAGGGCCCGCCCCGAGCCGAAGGGGCGCGCCGGTGCCGAAAGCGAGAAGCGACCAGCGACCGACGGAGGAGGGAGTGCCGGAGCGAAGAGCGTCGGCGCCGGGTCAGAGCGCCCCGGAGGCGAGCGGGCGAGTCACGAGGCGATCCAGGCGGGCTCGGCGGTGCGCTCACGGCCGCGGTGGCAGGCGTAGGCGAGGGTGCCGAGCAGCAGCCGGGCCTCGGGCGGGCAGCCGGCGTTGTCGCGAGTGGGGCGGCGCAGCCAGCGGACCGGGCCGAGCTCGCCGAGGACGGTGGGCGGGGCGGCGACGTAGCCGCCCTCGCCGTGGCAGGTCAGGTCGAGCGCGGCGTCGTCCCAGCCCATCCGGTAGAGCAGGTCGGGCAGTCGGCGGGCGGTGCCGGCGGCGACCAGGAACTGCAGCCGGCCGGTGGGCGGGGCGAGCACCGGCCCGACCTGGGTGCCCATCCGCTCCAGCCGGACCAGCGCCTGCAGGCCGGCCTGCTCGGGGACGTCCAGGACGTCGAAGGCGCGGCCGGTGGGGAACAGTACGGAGCCTTCGGCGCCGACGGTCCGGGCCCGGCTCCCGGCGCCCGGCACGGGGTGCAGGCCGGGTGCGGCGCAGCGGTGGGCGCCGCAGGGACAGCGGGTCGGGGAGGTGGCGCCGGTGGCCGGGGTGCCAGTGGCCGGGTCGCCGGTGGCGACCGCCCAGCCCCAGCGGCCGGTGTACTCCGCGGCGGCCTGGGACGCGGTGACCTTGGTGCGGCGGCGCGCGCCCAGCGGTGCCAGCCGCAGGTGTCCCAGTCGAAGTTCGCCGAACAGGTTGTCCATGCCTCCCCCAACAGGTTCTCGTTGCCGATGGTTACGGGATGGTGACTGTGCGTTGATTGTCCGTTGCGTGGTGCGTTGTGCGGTGGCGGCGCGCAGCGCTTGGCGTGCGCCTGTTGCGGTGGTGCGCCTCGGGCGCCGCCTTGTGGGGGCGGCGCCGATGCCGGATCGTCGTGTGCGTGAGGCTGTTGCTGTTCCGAGTGGGCGGCGAACTCGCTTGTGACTGCGGTGGATTGTGAGGTCCGCCGGGTCCGCCGGAGCTGGCCGGAGGACTTGGCGGCCCGCATATGCCGGACTGTCGGGGCCTATCCAGTGAAGCGTGTGCTCCCTGGCTTCGGTTCACTCCTGGGGGTGGCGAATGGTGGCGTTTCGCCAGGGCCGCTCCCACGGGTGCCTCGCGGGGCACTACGTTCAGCACACGGACGTCGCCATGGAGCCTGCTCCGGGCCGCCGGGGAACGGGAGTTGGGGATCTGAACGTACCGTCCGGGGCGATGGCACACCAGTACGACGAGGCGGTACCGCAACACCTCAGGCACGGCACGTCTGGCAAGAGCCCGCAACCGTCGGGCGGTCACGATCGGGGGCCCCGAAGGGGCCGGGCGGGATGGGGACGTTCCCATGGCAGAGAAGCAACCCAATGAGAAGCTGACCACGTGGTTCGCCCGCAGCGGCTGGTCCAAGGGGGAGTTGGCCCGCCAGGTCAACCGCCGGGCCCGGCAGATCGGCGCCCACCACGTGTCCACCGACACCTCCCGGGTGCGCCGCTGGCTCGACGGCGAGCAGCCCCGCGAGCCGATCCCCAAGATCATGTCGGAGCTGTTCTCCGAGCGCTTCGGCTCCGTGGTCTCGATCGAGGACCTCGGCCTGCGCGCCGCGATCCCGGTGTCCACCGTCGGCGGCGGCGTGGACCTGCCCTGGAGCGCCCCGCAGACCGTCCAGCTGATCAGCGAGTACTCCCGCAGCGACCTGATGCTCAACCGCCGGGGCTTCCTCGGCACCTCGCTCGCGCTGACCGCCGGCGCCGCGCTGATCGAGCCGATGCAGCGCTGGCTCGCCCCCGGCCCGACCGGCATGCCCACCCCGATCCTCACCGCAGCCAACGGCGGCGAGGCGTTCACCGGCCGGCTCTCCGAGCCCGAGCTGGAACTGCTGGAGCAGACCACGGTCATGTTCCGCCAGTGGGACGCCCAGAACGGTGGCGGGCTGCGCCGCAAGGCCGTGGTCGGCCAGCTCCACGAGGTCACCGACCTGCTCCAGGAGACGTACACCGAGGACACCACCAAGCGGCTGTTCCGGCTCACCGCCGAGCTCGCCCACCTGGCCGGCTGGATGTCCTACGACGTCGGGATGCACCCGAGCGCGCAGAAGTACTACGTGCTCGCCCTGCACGCGGCCAAGGAGGCCGGCGACCGCCCGTTCGGCGCCCTGATCCTCACCGACATGAGCCGCCAGATGATCCACCTCAACCGGGGTGAGGACGCCCTGGAACTGATCCACCTGGCGCAGTACGGCAGCCGGGACACCGCCACCCCGCGCCAGCAGTCCCTGCTGTACGCGATGGAGGCGCGCGCCTACGCCACCATCGGCGAGGTGAACCGCTGCGCCCGGGCGATCCGGCTGGCCGAGGACACCTTCACCGACATCCGGGACGGGGACGGCGAGCCGGACTGGCTGAAGTTCTTCTCGCCGGCCGAGCTGAACGCCGAGAACGCGCACTCCTTCCGCGACCTCGCGTACCACTCGGACAACGCCCAGCTGTACGCCTCGCTGTCCGCGCCGGTGATGGAGCGCGCGGTCGACCTGTTCCGCCAGGACGACGACCACGTGCGCTCGTACGCCTTCAACCTGATCGGCATGGCCAGCGTGCACCTGCTGCAGAAGGAGGCCGAGGAGGCGGTGGTGTACGCCGAGCAGGCGGTGGACATCGCGACCAAGGTGCGCTCGGAGCGGCTGAACTCCCGGGTGCGCAAGACCACGGAGGCCGCCTCCGCCCGGTTCAAGGGCGTGGACGCGGTGAGCCGGCTCAAGGAGCGGGTGGTCCAGGACATCCCGGAGTACGTCTCGGTGGTCTGAGCGACCCCCCGCACCGGACTCCACCGACCGTGACGGCCGCCGCCGCCGCGGTCGGTGGCTTCTGGGGCGCCGGTGGTGGCATGCGGCGGCACGGTAGCCCATCCGGCCCCTCGGCGTGGCCGCGGTTCACGTGCCCGTAACCCGCGCGACGCACGCGTCACGGCCGCGAAACAACCGACCGCACTGGCCGAAATCAGCCTTCGGCACTCTCCTCTTCATCGCCGCCACCCCGGGCGGCACGGGACAGGTACCCGGGGTGTGGAGCGGCTTTCACGCAGAGGAGACGCCGATGCCGGACGGCTTCAGCGCGGGCGACACCGCCTTCGTGCTCATCAGTGCGGCCCTGGTCATGGTGATGACCCCGGGCCTGGCCTTCTTCTACGGGGGCATGGTCAGGGCCAAGAGCACACTGAACATGCTGGCGATGAGTTTCCTCTCGCTCGGCATCGTCAGCGTGCTCTGGGTCCTCTACGGGTACTCGCTCAGCTTCGGGCCCGACTCCTTCGCCGGACTCATCGGCAACCTGGACTTCCTCGGGATGCGCGGGATCGGGCTGAACGAGCTGACCGGGTCCATCCCGGTGACCGCGTTCGCGGTCTTCCAGCTGATGTTCGCGATCATCACCCCGGCGCTGATCAGCGGCGCCATCGCGGACCGGGCCAAGTTCGCCGCCTGGGGCCTGTTCATCGCGCTCTGGGTGACGATCGTCTACTTCCCGGTCGCGCACTGGGTGTTCTTCTTCGACAACGGCCACGGCGGCTGGCTCGGCGACAGAAACGGTGTGATCGACTTCGCCGGCGGGACGGCCGTGCACATCAACGCCGGTGTCGCGGGCCTCGCGCTCTGCCTGGTGCTGGGCAAGCGGGTCGGCTTCAAGAAGGACCCGATGCGCCCGCACAGCCTGCCGCTGGTGATGCTCGGCTCCGGGCTGCTGTGGTTCGGCTGGTTCGGCTTCAACGCCGGCTCGGCGCTGGCCGCCAACGGTGTGGCCGCGATGGCGATGGTCAACACCCAGGTCGCCACCGGCGCGGCGCTGGTCGGCTGGCTGATCTACGAGAAGTTCAAGCACGGCGCGTTCACCACGCTGGGCGCCGCCTCCGGCGCGGTGGCCGGACTGGTCGCGATCACCCCGGCCTGCGGCTCGGTCAGCCCGCTCGGCGCCGTGGCGATCGGCCTGATCGCCGGCGCGGTCTGCGCCGCCGCCGTCTCGCTGAAGTACCGCTGGGGCTTCGACGACTCCCTCGACGTGGTGGGCGTGCACGCGGTCGGCGGGGCGATCGGCTCGCTGCTGATCGGCCTGTTCGCCACCGGCGGGGTCGGCCAGACCGCCAAGGGCCTGTTCTACGGCGGCGGGCTGGGCCAGCTCGGCAAGCAGGCGATGGGCGTGGCGGTGGTCGCGGCGTACTCGTTCGTGCTGTCCTGGCTGCTGGCGAAGGCGGTCGACAAGCTGGTCGGCTTCCGGGTCACCGAGGAGGTCGAGGTGGCCGGCATCGACCAGGCCGAACACGCCGAGTCCGCCTACGATTTCAGCGCCGTGGGCGCCGGCCTGGCCCGGGCCCTGCCGAGCCTGGGCGGTGTCGCCCCCGCGCCGGTTGCCGTGTCCGTCGAGAAGCCCGTTGAGAAGACCGAGGTCGACGCCTGATGAAGCTCATCACCGCTGTGATCAAGCCGTACCGCCTGGACGAGGTGAAGGCCGCCCTGCAGGCCTTCGGGGTCCACGGCCTGACCGTCACCGAGGCCAGCGGCTACGGCCGCCAGCGCGGCCACACCGAGGTCTACCGGGGCGCCGAGTACACCGTGGACCTGGTGCCGAAGATCCGGATCGAGGTCCTGGTCGAGGACGAGGACGCCGACGGCCTCATCGACGCCCTGGTGAAGGCCGCCCGGACCGGGAAGATCGGCGACGGCAAGGTGTGGAGCATCCCGGTCGACACCGCCGTCCGGGTCCGCACCGGCGAACGCGGGCCGGACGCCCTGTGAGGCCCTGACCGATCGGCGGGCCCGCACCCCTCCCGGGGCGCGGGCCCGCCGACGGCGTATCGGCGCCCGGCCGGGCCGCAGGCCGTACGGCGCCGACGACCGACCGCTCGGCGGCCCACCTGACGGACGGGACCCACGCGCATGACCACCGAGACCAGCCCCTCCGACTCCTCCGCCCCCTCCGACCACGCCGCCGCCCGGGCCCAGCTGCTCGACCGGCCCGGTCTGACCGGCCGACCCCGCCGGGCCGCGCTCGCCCGGCTCACCGACGACTGGCTGGCCGGGCTGCTCGCCGCCGCCGGCGCCCCCGCCTCCGGCGTCGCCCTGGTCGCCGTCGGCGGCTACGGGCGCGGCGAACTGTCCCCGCGCAGCGACCTGGACGTCCTGCTGCTGCACGACGGCCCGATCGCCTGCGAGCTGCCCGAGCGGATCTGGTACCCGGTCTGGGACGCGGGCGCCAAGCTCGACCACTCGGTGCGCACCGTCGCCGAGGCCCGCTCCGTCGCGGCCGCCGACCTCAAGGCCCAGCTCGGCCTGCTGGACGCCCGCCACCTCGCCGGGGACGCGGCGCTCACCGCCGCGCTGCGCTCCGCGGTGCTCACCGACTGGCGCGCCGGCGCCCCCGCGCGTCTGCCCGAGCTGCGCGAGCTGGGCCGGGAGCGGGCCGAACGCCACGGCGAGCTCTCCTTCCTGCTGGAGCCCGACCTCAAGGAGGCCCGCGGCGGGTTGCGCGACCTGGTCGCGCTGGACGCGATCGCCGCCACCTGGCTCGCCGACGCGCCCCGGGACGGCCTGGAGACCGCCGCGCTGCGGCTCGCCGACGTCCGCGACGCGCTGCACCTGGCCACCGGACGGGCCACCGAGCGGCTCAGCCTCCAGGACCAGGACCAGGTCGCCGAGCGGCTCGGTGTGCTGGACGCCGACACCCTGCTGCGCCAGGTCTACGAGGCCGCCCGGACCATCGCCTACGCGAGCGACGTCACCTGGCGGGCGGTGGACCGGATACTGGCCGCCCGCTCCGGCCGGGGCCGCCGGACGGGCCGGCGGGGCTTCCCGTTCACCGGCGCCGGCCGCGGCACCGGCGCGGTGGCCCGGGGCGCGGTCGAGCGCCGCCCGCTCGCCGAGGGCGTGGTCGAGCAGGACGGCGAGGCGGTGCTCGCCCAGGCCGCCCGTCCGGCCACCGACCCGGTGCTGCCGCTGCGCGCCGCGGCCGCCGCCGCCCAGAACGGGCTGACCGTCTCGTACGCGACGGTGCGCCGGCTGGCCGCCGAGTGCCGACCGCTGCCGGTGCCCTGGCCGGACGAGGCGCGCGCGCAGCTGGTCACCCTGCTCGGTGCGGGGGAGGCCGCCGTGCCCGTGTGGGAGGCGCTGGAGGCGGAAGGACTGGTCACCCGGCTGCTGCCGGACTGGGAGCGGGTGCGTTGCCGTCCGCAGCGCAACGCGGTGCACCGCTGGACGGTGGACCGGCACCTGGTGGAGACGGCGGTGCGGGCCGCCGCGATGACCCGCCGGGTGGCCCGGCCGGACCTGCTGCTGGTCGCCGCGCTGCTGCACGACATCGGCAAGGGCTGGCCCGGTGACCACAGCGAGGCGGGCGAGGTGATCGTCCGCGACGTGGCCGCCCGGATGGGCTTCGGGGCCGAGGACACCGAGACACTGGCGGTGCTGGTCCGCCACCACCTGACCCTGGTGGACACCGCGACCCGGCGCGATCCGGACGACCCGGCCACCGTCGAGGCGATCACCAAGGCGGTCGGCACCCTGCCGGAGCTGGAACTGCTGCACGCGCTCACCGAGGCGGACGCGCTGGCCACCGGCCCGGCCGCGTGGAGCAGCTGGCGGGCCTCACTGGTGGACGGCCTGGTGGCCCGGGCCGCCGCCCGGCTCGCCGGGGCCGGCGGCGCGCCCGCGGAGGGTGCGCCTACCGCCGGGCAGGAGCGGCTCGCGGTCGAGGCCGCCCGCACCGGCGAGCCGGCGCTGTCGCTGCTGGCCCAGGCCGCGGGGGCGGACCCGGGCACCGAACCGATGGGCGTCGAGCTGACCCTGGCCGTCCAGGACCGTCCGGGGCTGCTCGGCACGGTCGCCGGGGTGCTCGCGCTGCACCGGCTGACCGTCCGCTCGGCCGGCCTGCGCGAGCTGGACCCGATCGGCGCGGGCCCGGTGCTGCTGCTGTCCTGGCGGGTGGCCGCCGAGTTCGGCGAGCTGCCGGAGGCCGCCAGGCTGCGCGCCGACCTGCGCCGGGCGCTGGACGGCTCGCTGGACGTCTCCCGCCGCCTCGCCGAACGGGACGCCGCCGCCCCGCGCCGCAAGGGCATCCCCACCCCGCCGCCGCTGGTCGCGGTGGCGCCCGCGGTGGCCTCGGCGACCGCGACCGTTCTGGAGGTCCGCGCGCACGACGCCCCCGGACTGCTGCACCGGATCGGCCGGGCGCTGGACGGGGCGGGGGTGCGGGTGCGCACCGCCCACGTCTCCACGCTGGGCGCGGAGGCCGTCGACTCGTTCTACCTGACCGACGCGGGGGGCCGTCCGCTCACCGCCGAGCGGGCCGGGGAGGTGGCGGCGGCGGTGCGGGCGGCGCTGGGCTGAGAACCGGTCGGGGCAGGGGTTTCGGCAGGGGTGGAGACCGTACCCGGGGCGGCCGGATACCCTGGGGGACGACGACCGTACCGATACCGATGCCGCAGAGGACCCGCGCCGACGTGTTCGACACCCTTTCCGATCGCCTCGCAGCGACGTTCAAGAACCTCCGGGGCAAGGGCCGCCTGAGCGAGGCGGACATCGACGCCACCGCCCGCGAGATCCGCATCGCGCTGCTGGAGGCGGACGTCGCGCTGCCGGTCGTCCGGGCCTTCATCAAGCAGGTCAAGGAGCGGGCGCTCGGCGCCGAGGTCTCCGGCGCGCTGAACCCGGCGCAGCAGATCATCAAGATCGTCAACGAGGAGCTCATCGCGATCCTCGGTGGCGAGACCCGCCGGGTGCGGTTCGCCAAGAACGGCCCGACGGTCATCATGCTCGCCGGTCTGCAGGGTGCCGGTAAGACCACCCTCGCGGGCAAGCTCGGCTTCTGGCTGAAGAGCCAGAAGCACACCCCGCTGCTGGTCGCCTGTGACCTCCAGCGCCCCAACGCGGTCAACCAGCTCCAGGTGGTCGCCGAGCGGGCCGGCGTGGCCTTCTACGGCCCGCAGCCGGGCAACGGCGTCGGCGACCCGGTGCAGGTCGCCAAGGACTCGATCGAGTACGCCAAGCAGAAGCAGTACGACGTCGTCATCGTCGACACCGCCGGCCGCCTGGGCATCGACGCCGAGCTGATGCAGCAGGCCGCCGACATCCGCGCCGCGGTGAACCCGGACGAGGTCCTGTTCGTCGTCGACGCGATGATCGGTCAGGACGCGGTCACCACCGCGCAGGCCTTCCTCGACGGCGTCGACTTCACCGGTGTGGTGCTCTCCAAGCTCGACGGCGACGCCCGCGGCGGTGCCGCCCTGTCGGTCGCGCACGTCACCGGCCGACAGGTCATGTTCGCCTCCAACGGCGAGAAGGTCGACGACTTCGACGCCTTCCACCCGGACCGGATGGCCTCGCGCATCCTGGGCATGGGTGACGTCCTCTCGCTGATCGAGAAGGCCGAGCAGACCTTCTCGCAGGCCGAGGCCGAGAAGATCGCCGCCAAGCTGCGCGGCGGCCCGAAGCAGTTCACCCTGGACGACTTCCTGTCGCAGCTGGAGCAGGTCCAGAAGATGGGCTCCATCTCCAAGCTGCTCGGCATGCTGCCCGGCATGGGCCAGATCCGCGAGCAGATCAACAACATCGACGACAAGGACGTCAACCGGGTCGGCGCGATCATCAAGTCGATGACCCCGGCCGAGCGCGCCGAGCCGGAGCTGATCAACGGCTCCCGCCGGGCCCGCATCGCCAAGGGTTCGGGTGTCCAGGTCGGCGAGGTGAAGAACCTGGTCGAGAGGTTCTTCGACGCCCGCAAGATGATGTCCGCGATGGCCTCCGGCAAGGGCATGCCCGGCATGCCGGGGATCCCGGGCATGGGCGGCGGCGCGAAGAAGTCCGCCAAGAAGGCTCCGCAGGCCAAGGGCAAGCGGAAGAGCGGCAACCCGCTGAAGCGCGCCCAGGAGGAGGCCGCGGCCGCCGAGCGCCGGGCGCTCGGCCCGGGCGCCGGCCAGGGGCCCGCCGATGGCGGCGCGTTCGGCCTCGGTGCGGGCAAGGGCCCGGCCGACTTCGAGCTGCCCAAGGAGTTCAAGGACCTGCTGTAGTCCTCGGTCCTCGGCCCGGCCTGTTCGGCCTGAGCCGTTCTGATCGGCTTCGGTCGGTCCTGAGCCGTTCTGATCGGCCCGTCGTTCGGTGATCTCCGGGCGGCGGGCCGTTCATATGTCCGATGATGCTGCCATGTCTGATGATGTTGGCGTGCGAGTGATGATCAGGGCCCCGAGGGCCGAGGACGAGGCTGTGTACGCCGAGGCGGTCCGCCGGTCCGCCGAGCACATCGGGCGGTGGAACCCGGTCGAGCCGGACGGGCTGCCGGAACTGCTGGAGCGCCAGGGGCCGGGCCTGCGCACTTTCCTGATCTTCGACCGGGACTCCGGCGGGCTGGTCGGCAAGGTGAACGTCGCCAACATCGTGATGGGCCGGTTCTGCAACGGCGCGCTGGGCTACGACTCGTACTTGCCGTTCGCCGGCACCGGGCGGATGACCGAGGGCCTGCGGCTGGTCCTGGAACGCTGCTTCGCTCCGCAGTCGGCCGGCGGGCTGGGCCTGCACCGGCTGGAGATCAACGTGCAGCCGGAGAACGAGCGCTCGATCGCGATGGCCAAGCGGCTGGGCTTCCGGCACGAGGGCTTCACGCCGCGGATGCTGTTCCTGCAGGGGGACTGGCGCGACCACGAGCGCTTCGCGCTGACCGCCGAGGAATGGCCGGGCACCGCGGCATAGCCGCCGGGGGCGCGGGCTCCGGCGCGGCCGTACGGCCGATGGGGCGCGGCGTTGCGGTTGGCTCGTCCGAGCACCTGTCCGTATCGTCCGGTGGGTGACCGAACCCGCGCCGCCGCGCCAGACCCCCGACCAGCCCTGGCGGTCCGAGGGCGCCCCACCCCCGCCGCCGCCCCGACGCCGGATGCCCGGCGGCTGGGCGGGCCTCGTCCTCACCGCACTCGTGGTGTTCCTGATCTCCGACCTGCTGTTGTCGTTCTTCGGCAACGAGGGCGCCACCACGATCTCCTACACCGAGTTCAACAACCAGTTGAACAAGGGAAACATCACCAAGATCTACTCCAAGGGCGACGCGATCGAGGGCACCCTCAAGAGCGCCCAGCCCAAACCGGACGGCGGCAAGGGCAGCTACACCGAGTTCGACACCCAGCGCCCCTCCTTCGCGGGTGACAACCTGTGGGCCACCCTGCAGCAGCAGGGCGTCGAGGTGACCGCGACCTCGCCGGTGCAGCAGCGCAGCTTCCTCACCAACCTGCTGCTCTCGCTCGCCCCGATGCTGCTGCTGGTCTTCATCTGGGTGCTGCTCGCCCGCCGGATGGCCGGCGGCCTCGGTGCCGGGCCGCTCGGCCGCAAGGCCCCGCCCAAGCCGGTCACCGCCGAGCAGGGCAAGCGCACCACCTTCGCCGACGTGGCCGGCATCGACGAGGTCGAGGCCGAACTCACCGAGGTGGTCGACTACTTGAAGAACCCCGACCGGTACCGCAGGCTCGGCGCCAAGATGCCGCGCGGGGTGCTGCTCAGCGGCCCGCCCGGGACTGGCAAGACCCTGCTGGCCCGGGCCGTGGCCGGAGAGGCGGACGTGCCGTTCTTCTCCGCCTCCGCCTCCGAGTTCATCGAGATGATCGTCGGCGTCGGCGCCAGCCGGGTGCGCGAACTGTTCGCCGAGGCCCGCAAGGTCGCCCCGGCGATCATCTTCATCGACGAGATCGACACCATCGGCCGCCAGCGCGGCGCCGGCGGCGGCATGGGCGGGCACGACGAGCGCGAGCAGACGCTCAACCAGATCCTCACCGAGATGGACGGCTTCTCCGGCTCCGAGGGCGTCATCGTGATCGCCGCGACCAACCGGGCGGACGTGCTCGACCCGGCGCTGCTGCGCCCCGGCCGCTTCGACCGGCGGATCACCGTCAGCCCGCCCGACCGGGAGGGCCGCGCCGCCATCCTGCGCATCCACACCCGGACCGTCCCGCTGGCCGGCGGCACCGACCTCACCCAGCTGGCCAAGGTCACGCCCGGAATGACCGGCGCCGAACTCGCCAACCTGGTCAACGAGGCCGCCCTGTTGGCCGTCAAGCGCAAGCAGGACGCGGTCAACGAGCGGGACCTCTCGGACGCCCTGGAGAAGGTCCAACTCGGCGCCGTGCGGCCGCTGGTGATGCCCCAGGAGGAGCGCGAGCGGACGGCGTACCACGAGAGCGGGCACGCGCTGCTGGGCATGCTCCAGCCCGGTGCGGACCCGGTCCGCAAGATCACCATCGTGCCGCGCGGCCGCGCGCTCGGCGTCACCCTCTCCACCCCGGAGAACGACCGCTACTCGTACACCGAGCCCTACCTGCGCGGCCGGATTATCGGCGCACTCGGCGGGATGGCGGCCGAGCAGGTCGTCTACGGGGTGATCACCACCGGCGCGGAGAGCGACCTGGAGCAGGTCACCAACATCGCGCGCGGGATGGCCGGGCGATGGGGGATGAGCGAGCGGGTCGGGCGGCTCACTGCCGTGCCCGCGGACGCGCAGGGCGCGTACGGGCTCTCGGCCGCGCCGACCACGCTGGACGCGGTGGACGAGGAGGCCCGGCGGATCGTCGCCGAGTGCTACGAGGACGCGGTGCGGCTGCTGACCGAGCAGCGGCACCGGCTGGACGCGCTGGCGGCGGCGCTGCTGGAGGCGGAGACGCTGGACGAGGAGGCGGCGTACCGGGCGGCGGGGGTGCCGCGGGAGGCCTCGGACTCGGATGCGGAGCCGGCTTCGGGCTCGGGCTCGGCTTCCGCCTCGGGCTCGGGTAGGGACGGGAACGGGGACGGGCACGGGCACGGGGACGGCGGGTCGGACGGGAAGGCGCTCGACCAGGCGTGAAGTCGGTGCCGGGGGCGCTCGCCGAGATGGCGGGCGCCCCCGGTTTCCGTTGTCCGGCTTCCGTTTCCGATCGGTTCCGTTCCCGCCCGGTTCCGTCTCCGCCTGGTCCTGGCGCGGTCGTTCTCTGCGAACGCCCTACCGCGGCCGTTCGGCGACCAGGTAGCGGAAGACGTTCTCCATCCGGACCGTGTCGTCCGGGCGCAGGTACGGCTGCAGCGCCTCCTCCAGCTCCTTGGCCACCAGCGAGGCGCCGGAGAACTCCTCGGCCGCCTCGAACAGCCCGGTGGAGAGCAGGCCGCGGACCGCGCTGTCGAGGTCCGGGTAGGCGAACGGGCAGCTCACGCGGCCGCTGCCGGCCGGGCGCAGGCCGGCCGGGGCGAGCAGGTCCTCCAGCGTGCCGGGCGCGCTCAGCTCGAACGGGTCGCGCGCGGTGGTCCGGCCCGCCCTCCGGCGGGCCACGTCCAGCACCGGGGCGCTCTGGCAGCGCTCCGGCGGACCCCAGGCGGCGAGCACCACGTGCCCGCCCGGAAGGGTGAGCCCGGCCGCCTCGGCGACCACCGCGCGGGGCTCGGCGGCGCCGGGCAGCTGGTCGAAAACGGTCACCAGGGAATGGGCCGAGCGGGGGACGGCGGCGGTCGGCCGGGACCCGGCACACACCCGCAGCCGACGGTTGCGGGCCAGCTCGCGCAGCTCGTCCCGCGGCTCCTGCCCGGCGACCTGGGCGCCCCGTCCGGCCGCCAGCAGCAGGGCCAGTCCGGACCGGCAGCCCAGTCCCAGCACGCTGCTCGCCGGGCCGACCTCCAGGCGGTCGTACACCGCCTCGTAGAGCGGTACCAGCATGCGTTCCTGGATCTCCGCCCAGTCGCGCGCCCGCGCGGGCGCGGCGGCCCCGGGCTGCGGGTGGTGCGATCGTGCGCCTGTTGGTCGTACGGTCGTGCCGGTCGTCCGAGCTGAAGCCATCGCGGCCTCCCATCCGGTCCTTCGGTGTGCTGCTACGGCTCCCCCAAAGTCCCGCCCCACTCCAGCGAACAGCGGGTCGGGCCCGGCGTCCAGAGGGGTGCAGGGTGGTGCGCGCGTGTCGCGGTCGTGCGCCCCCTGCGGGTGCCGTACCACTGCCGCGGGTGTGATACCGATTCGAAACCGGAGGGCCGCGCCCCGTACGATTCGGCCCATGGCTAAGGCACCCGTTCTCACCCCCCAGGCGGAAGACTTCCCCCGCTGGTACCAGGACCTCATCAACAAGGCCGAGCTGGCCGACAACGGTCCGGTGCGCGGCACCATGGTCATCCGACCGTACGGCTACGGCCTGTGGGAGCGGATGCAGCAGGAGATGGACGCGCGCATCAAGAAGGCGGGCGCGCAGAACGCCTACTTCCCGATGTTCATCCCGCAGTCCTACCTGACCAAGGAAGCCGAGCACGTCGAGGGCTTCGCGCCCGAGCTCGCGGTGGTCACCCACGGCGGCGGCAAGCAGTTGGAGGAGCCGGTCGTCGTCCGGCCGACCTCCGAGACGATCATCAACGAGTACTTCTCCAAGTGGGTGCAGAGCCACCGCGACCTGCCGCTGCTGATCAACCAGTGGGCCAACGTGGTCCGTTGGGAGCTGCGCCCGCGCGTCTTCTTGCGCACCACCGAGTTCCTCTGGCAGGAGGGGCACACCGCCCACGCCACCTACGAGGACGCCCGTGAGTACGCGTCGATGATCCACACCCAGGTCTACGGCGACTTCATGACCAATGTGCTCGGCATCGACGTCGTCCTCGGCCGCAAGACCGCCAAGGAGCGCTTCGCCGGCGCCATCAACACCCTCACCCTCGAGGGCATGATGGGCGACGGCAAGGCCCTGCAGATGGGCACCAGCCACGAGCTGGGCCAGAACTTCGCCAAGGCGTTCAACACCACCTACCAGCTGCAGGGCGCCGAGCGCGAGCACGTCTGGCAGACCTCCTGGGGCGTCTCGACCCGCATGGTCGGCGGCCTGATCATGTCCCACGGCGACGACAACGGCCTGCGGGTGCCCCCGCGCCTGGCCGCGGTCCAGGCCGTCGTGCTGGCCATCAAGGGCGACGACGCCGTCATCGCCAAGGTCCGCGAGATCGGTGCCGCGCTGGAGGCGGCCGGCATCCGGACCGTCGTCGACGACCGCACCGACACCCCGTTCGGCCGCCGCGCCGTCGACTGGGAGCTCAAGGGCGTTCCGCTGCGCATCGAGGTCGGCCCGCGCGACCTGGAGAACGGCACCGCGATGCTGGCCCGCCGCATCCCGGGCGGCAAGGAGCCGGTCGCCATCGACGCCCTGGCCGCGCTGCTGCCGGGCATCCTGGAGGAGGACCAGGCGCTGCTGCTGCGCCAGTCCCGCGAGCGTCGCGAGGCCCGCACCGTCGACGTCAAGACCCTCGACGAGGCCGTCGAGGCCGCCGCGACCGGCTGGGGCCGGATCTCCTGGGCCGACCTCGGCCCGGAGGGCGAGGCCAAGCTGTCCGAGCAGGGCGTCACGGTGCGCTGCATCGTCGCGGCCGACGGTTCGGTGCCGCAGTCGGACGACCAGGAGGGCAATATCGCGATCGTCGCGCGTGCGTACTGATGCCTGTCACCCGCAGGCGATGACCGTTAGCGGCGACATTTGCCCGGAATGCGGATTGGTAAGAATCCGGTAACGCTCCCGGGGGACCACCGACACCCGACATCCCTACTGGCCGGTCAACTGCCGGTATTAACGGAATAGCGGTACGGTGTACGGCCCGTGGCCCTGTCAACTTCGGCGGGTCCACGGGCCGTACGTCCCTGGGGCGACAGCCCGCCCCTCGGACGGAATTCACGAGGCCCGTCGACTCTGCGGCGGGCCGAAACCGGCAGGGGGTTGGTCTTGCGTCAGATCCGGAACGCGCAATTCGCGCACAGTCGCGCATTCCTGGGAGTTCCCTGGGAATTCCCGGAGAACGGGAACATGCGGAACATCGGCTCGCCCTGCATCGTTGGTCTAGCGTGAGCACGACACAGCCCCTCGTCCTCGCGGCCGAACTGGCCGCCGCCTGGAGTGACATCCAGGCCTACCACCAGGACCTCCCGGACCTGGCCTCGCCCGAGGCCCTGATCGGCGAGTCCTCCTCGGCCTGTGGCACGCGGCTCGGTTTCGAGCGGCTCCTCCACGAGGCTGCCCACGGTCTGGCCGCGGCCCGGGACATCCGGGACACCTCGCGCGCGGGCCGCTACCACAACCGGCGCTTCCTGATGCTCGCCTCCGAGCTGGGCCTGGCGCACCCGGTCGAGCCGCACGCTAGCAGCGGCTTCTCCCAGGTGACCATGCTCAAGGAGACGCAGGAGCGCTACGCCGAGACCATCGAGCGCCTGGACCGCGCCCTCGGCGCGCACCAGGAAGCGGTGGCCGGCGACGGCGCCAACCGAGCCTTCCGCGGCCCGGCCGCCCGGCACGGGTCCTCCGGCGGCGGCGTCCGGGTCAAGGCGGTCTGCGGCTGCGGACGCAACGTCCGGGTCGTGCCGTCCGTGCTGGCGCAGGCGTCCATCGTCTGCGGCGCGTGCCAGCAGCCGTTCAAGATCGCGTAACCGGTCGGCCGGGACCGGTCGGCGACTGTGCGGGCAGTCGGTGCGACCGGGATGATCGGACGGTCGGAGTCGGTGAGTCTGTGGGCTGTGACCGGGAGCGGGGGCTCCCGGTCGAGCCCTGAACCTTGGGTTCCGGGCCTTGAGTGCCACTGTCCCCGGTGCTCTGAGCAGCTCAGTCCGCGGAGGTCGGGTGAAGACCGTCCTCGCCGGTATGGCAGAATGGACAGCTGAGTACTCGGCAGCCGGGCAGGACCCCTCTCTCCTACGGCTGGCGTGTCCCTTGAACGCCCCGCCCCGCAACCCCACGCGGATGGCGAGGACGCTCACCCACGTCAACACCAGGAGAATCCACTCCCGTGGCAGTCAAGATCAAGCTGAAGCGTCTCGGCAAGATTCGCTCCCCGCACTACCGCATCGTCGTCGCCGACGCCCGCACCAAGCGTGACGGTCGCGCGATCGAGGAGATCGGCATCTACCAGCCGACCTACAACCCCTCGAAGATCGAGGTCGACAGCGACCGCGCCCAGTACTGGCTGTCCGTCGGCGCCCAGCCGACCGAGCCGGTGCTCGCCATCCTGAAGCTGACCGGCGACTGGCAGAAGTTCAAGGGCCTGCCGGCTCCGGAGCCGCTGAAGGTCGCCGAGCCGAAGGTCGAGGACTTCTCGCACCTGTTCGCCAAGGCCGTCGCCGGCTTCGAGGACGCCACCACCGGTGTCGCCATCACCCCGAAGGCCAAGAAGTCGGACAAGGCCGAGGCTGAGGCCGACGCCGCCGCCGAGGCCTGATCGTGATCGAGGACGCCCTCGACCACTTGGTGAAGGGCATCGTCGAGCACCCCGACGAGGTGCAGGTGCGCTCGCGCAACCTGCGTCGGGGCAACACCATCGAGGTGCGAGTGCACCCCGATGACCTCGGCAAGGTGATCGGCCGGGGCGGCCGCACGGCGCGCGCTCTGCGCACCGTGGTCGGCGCCCTCGGCGGTCGCAACGTCCGGGTCGACCTGGTCGACGTGGACAACATTCGCTGACGCAGCTGCTCGTTCAGCCGTCGGGCTTGAGGCCGACCGGGACGCATGTCGTCCCGGTCGGCCTTTTTTGCTGGCTCCCGCGGCGCGTGTGCCACGCGCCGCCACGTGCCGGCTGCTCTGCTTACCTGTCTCTGCCCTCTCGCTCAGCAACTCCAGGAGAACGATCACCGTGCAGCTCGTCGTCGGCAGGATCGGCCGCGCCCACGGCATCAGGGGGGACGTCAGTGTCGAGGTCCGCACCGACGAGCCGGAACTCCGGCTCGGCCCCGGTGCCGTCCTGCTCACCGACCCGGCCTCGGCCGGACCGCTGACCATCGAGTCCGGCCGGGTACACAGCGGCCGACTGCTGCTGCGCTTCGCCGGCGTCAAGGACCGCAACGCGGCCGAGGCGCTGCGGGGCACCCTGCTCATCTCCGAGGTCGACCCGGAGGAGCGGCCCGAGGACCCGGAGGAGTACTACGACCACCAGCTGATCGGCCTCGACGTGGTGCTGCTCGACGGCACCCCGGTCGGCGAGCTGACCGAGGTGGTCCACCTCCCGTACCAGGACCTGCTCACGGTGAAGAAGGCCGACGGGACGGAGGTGCTGGTGCCCTTCGTCAGCCAGATCGTGCCGACCATCGACCTGGAGAACCAGCGGGCCGTGATCACCCCGCCGGCCGGGCTGATCGACCCCGAGCAGGCCGAGGTCGCCGGTGCGGCGGCTGAGGCGTCGGCTGAGCCCGGCGAGGCGGGCGGGTCCGGCGAGTCCGGTGATTCGGCGAAGCCGGGGGAGTCGGAGTGACCGGCGAGCAGACCCCTCAGGTCGACGGGCCGGGTGTCGTTCCCGATGCCGGTCCGGGAGCCGGTCCGGGCTCCGGCCGGGATGCCGCTGCGGGCGTCCAGTCCGGGATGCGGATCGACGTCGTCACGATCTTCCCCGAGTACCTGGAGCCGCTGAACATCTCGCTGGTCGGCAAGGCCCGCGCCCGAGGCCAGCTGGACGTGCACGTCCACGACCTGCGCGAGTGGACCCACGACGTGCACCGCACGGTGGACGACAGCCCGTACGGCGGCGGCCCCGGCATGGTGATGAAGCCCGAGCCGTGGGGCGAGGCGCTGGACGCGGTCGTCGCCGGCGGACCCGAGGGCGAGCTGCCCACGCTGGTCGTGCCCACCCCGAGCGGGCGCCCGTTCACCCAGGAGCTCGCCCAGGAGCTGGCCGGCCGCCCCTGGCTGGCGTTCACCCCCGCGCGGTACGAGGGCATCGACCGCCGGGTGATCGAGGAGGCGGCCACCCGGATGCCAGTGGTCGAGGCCTCGATCGGCGACTACGTGCTGGCCGGCGGCGAGGTCGCGGTGCTGGTGATGGTCGAGGCGATCGCCCGGCTGCTGCCCGGCGTGCTCGGCAACGCCGAGTCCCACCGGGACGACTCCTTCGCCCCCGGCGCGATGGCCGACCTGCTGGAGGGCCCGGTCTTCACCAAGCCCGCCGAGTGGCGCGGCCGGACCGTGCCGGACGTGCTGCTCAGCGGCAACCACGGCAAGATCGCCCGTTGGCGCCGGGAGCAGGCCTTCGCCCGCACCCTGGCCAACCGGCCCGACCTGGTCGAGCGCTGGCAGTACGGCGCCTTCGACAAGAAGGACCGCCAGGCGCTCAGCGCCCTGGGCCTGGCCTGGGACGAGGAGCTCGGCCGATTTCGGTCCGTGGCCGGTGGTGTGGAAGAATAGGCGGCTGCTGTCTGTCGCTGGTCCCCTCCCGTAGGGGGCACGTGGACCGGCGCCCCCGCCACGGGGGGATCGCCGTCAGCCGACGCGGCCCGCAGCAGACCCCATTGTGACGAACTTCCGTGGGCGGCCCGTGGCGCCTGCGATGGAGAGCAACATGAGCAACAAGCTCGCTGCTGTCGACGCGGCCTCGCTGCGTAGCGACATCCCGGCCTTCCGCGCCGGTGACACCCTGAAGGTCCACGTCCGGGTCATCGAGGGCAACCGCTCCCGTGTCCAGGTCTTCCAGGGCGTCGTCATCCGTCGCCACGGCGCCGGTGTCGGTGAGACCTTCACCGTCCGCAAGGTCAGCTTCAACGTCGGCGTGGAGCGCACCTTCCCGGTGCACACCCCGGTCGTCGAGAAGATCGAGGTCGTGACCCGCGGTGCGGTTCGCCGCGCCAAGCTGTACTACCTGCGTGACCTCCGCGGCAAGGCCGCGAAGATCAAGGAGAAGCGCGACCGCTGATCCACCGGCCCCCGGCCACGCCGGGGGATCGGAGCGCTCTGAAGGGCCGGGCGGCCGCAAGGTAAGCTCAGCCCCCGATGAGCACGCACGAACCACCCGCGGACCGCGACGGCATTCCCGCACCCACCGGTGCGGACTCGCTGTCGCGGTCCGCGGTCGTTTCCGGGGGTGTTTCGGGGGAGGCTTCCGCGGCGGTTTCTGCTGCGGGTGCGGGTGTCAGCGTCGGTACCGGTGTCCTCGCCGAGGAGCCGCGTGAGGCCGAGGACTCGTGTGAGGGCGAGCAGCGGCACGAGGGTGCGGAGCCGGGCGAAGGCGAGGGCGAGGAGCCGGACGAGGAGTCCGGGCACCCGCGGTCGCGGGACCTGTTGTTGTTGGTCGGTATCTGCTTGGCGGCCGTGCTCCTGGTGAACGCCTTCGTCGCCCGTCCGTTCACGGTGCCCTCCGGCTCGATGGAGGACACCCTGCGGCCCGGTGACCGGCTGATCGCCAACCAGCTCGCCTACGCCTTCGGTGGCCACCCCCAGCGGGGCGATGTCGTGGTCTTCGACGGGACGGGCTCCTTCCTCCCCGAGTCGGCCGTGCAGCCGGGCTTCTGGGACAACCTTCGTTCGCTCGGCCGGGACCTCGGGCTCGCCCCGGCCGGGGACACGCTCTACGTCAAGCGCGTGATCGGCGTCGGCGGAGACCGGGTGACCAGCACCGGCCCGGGCAAGCCGATCACCGTCAACGGCGTGCCGGTCGACGAGACCTCCTACCTGGACCCGGGCGACCAGCCGTCCGACGTGGCCTTCGACATCGTGGTGCCGGCCGGCAAGCTGTTCGTGCTGGGCGACCACCGGAGCGCCTCCCGGGACTCCCGCGACCACCTCGGCGAGCCCGGCGGAGGCTTCGTGCCCGAGGACAAGGTGATCGGCCGGGCGGACTGGCTGGTCTACCCGTTCTCGCGCTGGACCGGCCTGGACCGGCCTGCGGCCTTCGCTGCGATTGCGGGGACGGGTGGTCATGGGGACCAGAGGTAGGGGGCGGGTCGCCGACCATCCGGCCCCGGAGCAAGGTGACACCGGACCGGGCGGTGCCGGGCCCGACCCTGCCCCGCCGGTCCGCCGCCGTGCCGAGCGCCGCCGTGCCGAGCGCCGCCGCGCCGAGCGCCGCCGCAGCGCCCGACGCGCGGCCCGTCGGCGCAAGCGCTCGCTGCTGCGCGAGTTCCCGCTGATCATCCTGGTGGCGCTGCTGGTGGCGCTGGTGATCAAGACCTTCCTGATCCAGGTCTTCGTGATCCCCTCGGGCTCGATGGAGCAGACCATCCAGGTCGGGGACCGGGTGCTGGTGGACAAGTTGACCCCCTGGTTCGGCAGTGAGCCGCAGCGCGGCGATGTGGTGGTGTTCAAGGACCCGGGCGGCTGGCTGGAGAACGATCACAAGCCGTCCGACGACGGTCCGGTGCTGGGCGCGGCCAAACACGTACTGACCTTCGTCGGGCTGTTGCCGTCCGACAACGAGCAGGACCTGATCAAGCGCGTCATCGGTGTCGGCGGGGATACCGTCGAGTGCTGCGACCCGCAGGGCCGGCTCAGCGTCGACGGCCGCGCGGTGGCGGAGCCGTACCTCGCGTCGGGCAACCCGCCGTCCCGGCAGCCCTTCAAGGTGACGGTGCCGAAGGGGCGCCTGTGGGTCATGGGTGACCACCGCGACGTCTCCGCCGACTCCCGCTTCCACATGGGCAATCCGGGGCAGGGGACCATCCCGCTGAGCGGTGTGGTCGGTCGCGCGTTCGTGATCGCCTGGCCGCTGGACCGCTTCCATCAACTCGATGAGCCGAGTTCACTCTCCTCTCTTGCCGGGGCTTCGCCGCCCGGCGGAACTGCGCCGAAATCGATGGGCGTTGGGCCGGTTCCAATGCAACCTCCGCTCGTTATGGGTTTGTTGGGCATCCTGCCGCTCGTCATTCGCCGACCGGGGACGGCCTCCCGAGTGAGCCGCTCCGGCCGTTGAACGGCCGGGCCGCGCGTGTGGAACCGCGAGCCGGATGCCTTGGAGTGATAGAGAAGTGCAGGTGCGGCCGGGATCCCGGCTGTGCGCCGAGGCCGCGTTGGTGTCAGGGGAGCCCCTTGTGGGCAGCCCTGATGCGTTCATGGTCGTGGCGAGCGTGGTGCCCGCTGTGCGGCACTCTGAGCGCGGGCGCGCGGGCGTCCGCACAGCAGGGAGGAGACGTTGTGGGGGATTTGGTGATCGGTGCCCGTTCGGGCGCCGGGGAACCCGAGCGCCCGGGCGGTGGCCGGGTGACCCGGTCCGCTGATTCCTCGGCGCCCTCGGCCGCGGTCGATGACACGACCGCTCAGACCGCCGACGAGCATGGCACCGGACCGGAGGACTCCTCGGAGCCCCTGCGGCGGGGGACCGAGCCGGCGGAGGAGTCGGAGTCGGAGGCTCCGGCCGAGCCGCACAAGCAGCGGTCCTTCCTGAAGGAGCTGCCGATCCTGATCGGCATCGCGCTGATCCTCGCGCTGGTGATCAAGACCTTCTTCGTCCAGGCGTTCTCCATTCCGTCGGAGTCGATGCAGAACACGCTGCAGGTCGGCGACCGCGTCCTGGTGGACAAGCTGACCCCCTGGTTCGGGGCCGAGCCCGAGCGCGGTGAGGTCGTGGTGTTCCACGACCCGGGCGGCTGGCTGAACGACGAGCCGTCCCAGCGGAGCAACAACTCCTTCGTCCGGGGTTTCCAGGACGTGCTCAGCTTCATCGGCCTGATGCCCTCCACCAATGAGAAGGACCTGATCAAGCGCGTCATCGCGGTCGGCGGGGACACCGTCGAGTGCAAGGGCGACGGGCCGGTCATGGTGAACGGCGTCGCGCTCGACGAGCCGTACATCTACCAGGGCAACACCCCCTGCGGGACTCAGCCCTTCGGCCCGGTGAGGGTGCCGAACGGCCGGATCTGGGTGATGGGAGACCACCGCGCGGACTCGCTGGACTCCCGTTTCCACATGGACCAGCCGGGTGGCGGGGCCGTGCCGGTGGATAACGTGATCGGGCGTGCCTTTGTGGTGGCCTGGCCGATCGGCCACTGGTCCACGCTGCCGGTGCCGGACACCTTCGACCAGAAAGACTTGGCGGAGACCTTGCCGATGGTGCCTCCCGCGGCCGGTGCGGTGGGTGCCGTCGTCCTGCTTCCGCTGGTGCGTCGGGTCGGGACCCGGGCGGACCGCCGGAAGGAGTCCTGAGCTCCACCGGGTCGTCTCCAGCTCTTGCGCGGGCCGTGGTACCGACGAGTAATCTGCTCGGACGTGCCACGGCCCGTCGGCGTTCGCGCCCGAGCCACCGGCGTGCCAGTGGTGTTCTCCGGTCGGCCTGAGGTGGACGGTGTCGATGAGCAGTGTCGTGGAACAGTCGGCCGACCGTCCGACCACTCCCGCCCCTCCCCGCCGCGGGCCCGCCGCGGTGCTGCAGGGCATCGCGCTCGCACTCGGGCTGGTGCTGATGATCGGCGGCTTCGCCCTCATCGCGGTCGACTACCGGCCGTACAAGGTCCCCACCGCCTCGATGTCCCCGGCCCTCCAGGCCGGGGACACCGTGCTCGCCCGGAAGGTGGACGGCGGTGCTATCGGCCGGGGCGATGTGGTGGTCTTCCGCGACCAGGCCTGGGGCGGGGAACTCATGGTCAAGCGGGTGGTCGCGGTCGGTGGGGACACCGTCGCCACCACCGACAGTGACCACCGGCTGACGGTCAACGGCCAGCCGGTGGAGGAGCCCTACCTCGCGACCCAGGGCCGCCAGGGCGAGTCGTTCAGCGCGACGGTGCCGCAGGGACGGCTGTTCCTGCTCGGCGACAACCGGGTCGGCTCGCTCGACTCCCGCACCCACCTGGAGGTCGAGGGCGGGAGCATCCCGACCACCGAGGTCGAGGCCAGGGTCGAGGCCACCCTGCAGCCCTTCGGCCGGATGGGCCTGCTCGACCGCACCACGGCCTTCGACTCCTTCGCGGGCCCCAAGGCCAGCGAGCCCGGGCCGCTGGAGCCGGCCGCCTACGCCAGCGTTGCGGGCGCGGCGCTGATCGTCGTGACCTCGGCGGTGGGCGGGGTGGCCGGCCTGGCCCGCAGGCTTCGCCGGGGGCGCAGCTCCTGAGCGCGGCCGTCGACGGCCGGGCCGCTCTGCCGAACATCGCCCCGGACGGACGCGTCGGGTGGCAGGATCGATAGCGCCACCGATGCGTACGGAAGGAGCGTGGAGCGCTGCCGTGACAACACAGCGCCGCCGGGCGGCGCGGATCCTGCTGCTGGACGGGCTGGACCGCATCCTCCTCTTCCTGGGCGCCGATCCGGCCGTGCCCGGGGAGACGTGGTGGTTCACGCCCGGGGGCGGCTTGGAGCCGGGGGAGGACGTGCGCGAGGCCGCCGAACGGGAGCTCGCGGAGGAGACCGGCTTGCGAGGTGTGGACCTGGGGCCCTTGGTGGCGTACGGCACGGTGTCGTTCTCCTTTCAGGGACAGCGCTACGAGCAGGAGCAGTGGTTCCACCTGGCCCGGACCACGGAGACGGGTCTGGACCACTCGGGTATGGGCGAGGACGAACACGCCCAGCTGCTCGCGGCGCGCTGGTGGACGGTCGAGGAACTGCGGGGGACTGCCGAGACGGTCCATCCGGCCGGACTGGTGGACTTCCTCGGGCGGCTGCTGGCAGAGGGCCCGCCGGTCGATCCGGTACGGCTCTGAGCGTGGGTGCGGTGGTCCACAATGGGTGGACGTGACAAGTTGAGGGGACGCCTGGATGAGTGCCGAAGATCTCGAGAAGTACGAGACCGAGATGGAGCTCAAGCTCTACCGGGAGTACCGGGACGTCGTCGGCCTGTTCAAGTACGTGATCGAGACCGAGCGACGGTTCTACCTCACCAATGACTACGAGCTGCAGGTGCACTCGGTCCAGGGCGAGGTGTTCTTCGAGGTGTCGATGGCGGATGCGTGGGTCTGGGACATGTACCGGCCGGCCCGGTTCGTCCGCAAGGTCCGGGTGCTGACCTTCAAGGACGTGAACATCGAGGAACTCGCGAAGAGCGATCTGGAGCTGCCCTCGGACGAGCCCGGCTTCGGGAACTGACGTTGGACGACTCCGTCCCGCGTTGTCCAGCCGAATTTCGCGCGACGGGGGCTTCTCACTCCTGCGGGTGACAAAAGTTATCCACAGGGCCGAGTTATCCACAGGGCCAGGGAATTCCCCGGCTTCGTCGCGCACGGTGGTGCAGCCTCCTCGGCGGAGGTGGTCACCGTGCAGAACACCGTCGTGCAGGACCAGGCCGTACCGAACGCGGCCGCAGCCGGGGCGGGCACCGGGAAGAGCCCGGACCGCAACACCAAGAACGGGCTCGGCCGCTACGGGGAGCGGGTCGCCGCCCGCCGCCTCGCGGAGGCCGGGCTCCGCATCCTGGACCGCAACTGGCGCTGTGTCGAGGGCGAGCTGGACATCGTCGCCCTCGACGGCGACACCGTCGCGGTCTGCGAGGTGAAGACCCGCTCCGAGCGGGGCTTCCAACAACCCAGCGAGGCCATCGGCCGGGCCAAGGCCGCCCGGCTGCAACGCCTGGCCGAGCGCTGGATGGCCGAACGCTGGCCAGGCCATTTCGCCCGGCTCGCCGGGCCCGGGTACGACCCCGGTCCGGCCGATCCGCAATGGCCGCCCGCTCCACCGGGCGGGGTGCGGATCGACCTGGTGGCCGTGGTCAACCGGGCGCGGGGTGCGGCTCTGGTCGACCACCTGCGGGGGGTGGTCTGAGATGGCCTTCGCCCGAACCTGTTCCGTCGCGCTGGTCGGGGTCGACGGAGTGATCGTCGAGGTCCAGGCCGATCTGGAGCCCGGGGTGGCCGCGTTCACCCTGGTCGGCCTGCCCGACAAGGCACTCACCGAGGCCCGCGACAGAGTCCGCGCCGCGGTCTGCAACAGCGGGGAGGCCTGGCCGCAGCGCAAGCTGACCGTCGGCCTCAGCCCCGCCTCGGTGCCCAAGAGCGGCAGCGGTTTCGACCTCGCGGTGGCCTGCGCCGTGCTGGCCGCCGCCGAGCGGCTCGACCCGTCCTCCATCGCCGACCTGCTGCTCATCGGCGAGCTGGGACTGGACGGCCGGGTGCGACCGGTCCGCGGGGTGCTGCCGTCGGTGCTGGCCGCCGCCGACGCCGGGTACGAGCGGGTGGTGGTCGCCGAGCAGACCGCGCCCGAGGCCTCGCTCGTCCCCGGGGTGACGGTGATCGGTGTCCGCAGTCTGCGCCAGCTGGTCGCCGTCCTGACCGGGGCGACGGCGCCGGAGGAGCCGCCCGACCCGATCGGTGGCCGACCGGATCCGCTGATGGCCGGCCTGATGCTGCCCAGCGCCTGCGTGCGGGGCTTGCCCGACGACCGGGCGTTCCGCCTCGACATGGCCGACGTGGCCGGCCAGTACGAGGCCCGGCGGGCGCTGGAGATCGCCGCCGCCGGGGGACACCACCTCTACTTGAAGGGGCCGCCGGGTGCGGGCAAGACGATGCTGGCGGAGCGGCTGCCCTCGCTGCTCCCGCCGCTGACCCAGAAGGAGGCGTTGGAGGTCACCGCCGTCCACTCGGTGGCGGGCCTGCTCCCGGCCGGGCGCCCACTGATCGACACCGCGCCCTACTGCGCCCCGCACCACTCCACCACGATGCCCGCGATCGTCGGCGGCGGCAGCGGCCTGCCGAGACCGGGGGCGGTCTCGCTGGCGCATCGGGGCGTGCTCTTCCTGGACGAGGCACCGGAGTTCCCGGTGCGGGTGCTCGACGCGCTGCGCCAGCCGCTGGAGTCGGGCGAGGTGGTGATCGCCCGCTCGGCCGGATCGCTCCGGCTCCCGGCCCGGTTCCTCCTCTGCCTGGCCGCCAACCCCTGCCCGTGCGGCCGGTATTCACGGCGGGGCGAGGGCTGCGAGTGCACGCCCGCGATGGTCAGCCGGTACCAAGGGCGGATCTCCGGCCCGATGTTGGACCGGGTCGACCTCCAGGTCCAGGTCGCCCCGGTGACCAGGGTCGAGCTGATGGAGCGGGACGTCACGGCGGAGAGCACCGAGACCGTCGCGGCCCGGGTGCTGGCCGCGCGGGAGCGGGCGGCGGCCCGGCTGGAGCACACCCCGTGGCGGACTAACGCGGAGGTGCCGGGCCACGAACTGCGCACCCGCTGGCAGCTGGCGCCCGGCGCACTCAATGACGCCGCGCGCCAGCTGGAGCGCGGCCTGCTGACCGCCCGAGGCCTGGACCGGGTGCTCCGGGTCGCCTGGACGGTCGCCGATCTGGCCGGCCGCGACCGGCCGGACCAGCGGGACGTGCGCACCGCCCTGGTCATGCGCACCGGGGTCGAGCAGGGCCTGCCGCTGACCGAACGCCCCTTCGGCCGGCTCCGGGGCATCCCGGCCCAGCGCCGGAGCGGCCCGGACGACGACTGGCCGCAGGAGCGGGAGCAACCCCCGGCGAAGGAGGAGGACGCGGCATGAACCGGCTGTTGAGGAACCCTCAAGCACCCCGGACGGCGGGGGTCGGCAACGGAGCCGTGCCGGAGACCGTGGCAGGTCCGGAGGCCGGAGCCGCGCTGGACATCGCAGCCGCGGCCGGCATCGCGGCGGAGCCCGACACCACTGCCGTCCCCGATCCGGAGCGTCTCGCCCGCGTCCTGCTCAACCGGCTGAGCGAACCGGGGGACGCGGTGGTCGGCCGCTGGCTTGGCCAGCTCTCCGCCGTGGAGGTGGTCCGGGCGATTCGGGCGGGTACCGTCCCCGACCACCCCGGGCTGGATGCGGCCCGGCTGGCCGCCTACCAGGCTCGGCTGCCCGGCCTCGACCCAGCGGACGACCTGAAACGGGTACGAGCCGTCGGCGGACGCTTCATCATTCCGGGGGACACGGAATGGCCCAGCCAACTGGACGACCTGGGCGACGGACGCCCGATCGGGCTGTGGACCAGCGGCACCGGATCACTGCGGCTGCTCGCCCTGCGCTCGGTGGCGGTGGTGGGCTCCCGGGCCTGCACGGCCTACGGCGCCCACGTCGCGGGGGAGCTGTCGGCCCAGCTGGCGGAGCGCGGGTGGGTGGTGGTCTCCGGAGCCGCCTACGGGATCGACGCGGCCGCCCACCGAGGGGCGCTCGCCGTCGGTGGGATGACGATCGCCGTGCTCGCCTGCGGGGTCGACGTGGCCTACCCGAAGGGGAACGCCGAACTGATCCGGCGGATCGGCGTCCAGGGCCTGCTGGTCAGCGAACTCCCGCCGGGGGAGCACCCGAACCGGTTCCGCTTCGTGCTCCGCAACCGGGTCATCGCGGCGCTCACCCGGGGCACCGTGGTGGTCGAGGCGGCCGTGCGCAGCGGAGCCCTCAGTACGGCCAGACGGGCGCGGGACCTCAACCGCCACACCATGGGCGTGGCCGGCCCGGTCACCTCGGAGCTCTCCGCCGGGGTGCACGCCCTGATTCGCAGCGGCAGCGCCACCCTGGTCACCGACGCGGCCGAGATCACCGAGCTGATCGGGGCGATCGGGGAGGACCTGGCGCCACAGCGCAGCGGTCCGGTGCTGCCACGGGACCTGCTGGAGCCCGCAGTGGCCAGGGTGCTGGAGGCCGTCCCGGCCACGGCGGAGGGCGCCCCGGTCGAGCGGCTGGCCCGTCAGTCCGGACTCTCGCCGGACGAAGCCCTGCAGCGGCTCTACGAGTTGACGTCGCTCGGTTTCGTGGAGCGGCAAGGTGCGCACTGGCGCGTGGTGCGGAGAAGGGGGTGACCGTCGGGAAGGAGAACGCACGTGCGCCTGGGGAGGGCGCGCCGGGACGGCCCGGCTGACCTGCTGATCCGGTTCTTCCGCTCGCGTGGCCGGATCCGGTGGGCGAACGCCACCGGATCGGGGGACCACCGAGTGGCGGTAGCGCTTTGCAGTGAGTCGGTCACGCTACGCTCCACCTGCCTTCCCTATCAGCACATGACTCGGCAGAACGGCGCAGACCAACGTATGCCCACACACATTCCCGGACACAGAGTGACCGGTGGCGCTCGGTCCTCGGGAGGGCCGCGGACCGAGCGGCGACCGGCGACCGAGTTCCCGTCCAAGTCGGCGGGGACGATGGGAGGTCTGTCGCGCCAGGGCGGCCGGCCGACGGTGGTACCGGGCCAGCCCGCGGACGCGGCCCGCGACACCGAACCGGCCCACGCCAACAGGGCGGCCGGTGAGGCGGGCGCGGCAGGCGGCGCGACCGCCGACCGCGCGCCCGGCAGCGCCCCCACCCCGGGCGTCACCTCCCCGCCGGGCGTCACCTCCCCACCGGACGCCACCTCCCCGCCCGGCACCCCGGGGCGCAGCGCGCTCGAAGAGCTCTGGCGCTCCTACAAGGAGACCGGCGATCAGCGGCTGCGCGAGCAGCTGATCCTGCACTACTCACCGCTCGTCAAGTACGTCGCGGGCCGGGTCGGTGTCGGTCTGCCCTCCAATGTCGAGCAGGCCGACTTCGTCTCCTCCGGGGTCTTCGGGCTGATCGACGCGATCGAGAAGTTCGACATCGACCGCGCCATCAAGTTCGAGACCTACGCGATCAGCCGCATCCGCGGCGCGATCATCGACGAACTGCGCGCCCTCGACTGGATCCCCCGCTCCGTGCGGCAGAAGGCGAAGGCCGTCGAACGGACGTACGCGACGCTGGAGGCCCGGCTGCGCCGGACGCCGTACGATCCCGAGGTCGCGGCCGAGATGGGCATCGCGATCGAGGACCTGCACGCGATCTTCAGCCAGCTGTCGCTCGCCAACGTGGTGGCCCTGGACGAGCTGCTGCACCCGGTCGGCGAGGGTGGTGACCGACTGAGCCTGATGGACACCCTTGAGGACCACGGCGCGGACGACCCGGTCGAGGTGGCCGAGGACCGCGAGCTGCGCAGGCTGCTGGCCCAGGCGGTCAACACCCTCCCCGAGCGGGAGAAGACCGTGGTGACCCTTTACTACTACGAGGGACTCACCCTCGCCGAGATCGGACAGGTGCTGGGGGTGACGGAGAGCCGGGTGAGCCAGATCCACACCAAGTCCGTCCTCCAGCTGCGTGCCAAGCTCTCGGACGTCCGGTAGCGCACGCCGGATCCACCCGGCGGGCCGGTACCTCGTCCGAACGCGCGGCACCGTATCGGCCGCAGGTATGGGCTCCGTACAGTGGGGGCGTGCCCAAGATCCGAGCGGCCACGGTGGCCGAGCATCGCCAGCTGCAGCGGGCAGCCCTCCTCGACGCTGCCCGCACCCTGCTCACCGAGGGCGGCATGGAGGCCCTGACCTTCCCCGCGCTCGCGGCGCACACCGGGCTGGCGCGCTCCTCGGTCTATGAGTACTTCCGCTCCCGGGCCTCCGTGGTCGAGGCGCTCTGCGAGGTGGACTTCCCGCTCTGGGCGGCCGAGATCGAGGCCGGGATGGACAGCTGCGACACCGCGGCCGAGCGGATCGAGGCATATGTCCGGGGCCAGCTGGCGCTGGCCGCCGACCCGAGGCACCGCGCGGTCGTGGCGATCTCGGCGCTGGAGCTTGACGAGGCCGCGCGCGAGCGCATCCGGGCGGCGCACGGCCGACTGATCGGCCCAGTCGTCCAGGCGCTGGAGGACCTCGGCCACGAACAGCCCCGGCTTGCCGGGGCTCTGCTGCAGGGGGTCGTGGAGGCGGCCGTCCGCAGGGCCGAGCAGCTGGCAGCCGGGGACCGCGCGGGCTGCCAGGCCGAGACCCCCGAGGCGATCGCCGACGCCGCCGTCGCCCTGGCGCTGCACGGCCTCGCCCGCGCCTGAG
This sequence comes from Kitasatospora sp. NPDC023118, assembly GCF_055560875.1. NCBI lineage: Bacteria > Bacillati > Actinomycetota > Actinomycetes > Kitasatosporales > Streptomycetaceae > Kitasatospora > Kitasatospora sp. NPDC023118. The sequence continues at coordinate 23,368 of NZ_JBVHHW010000004.1, read as the reverse complement.
CCACCGCCCACGCCTGAACCATCACCCACGACGGGGCCACTAGATGACTGATGCCAAGGGCTCGCTGGCACGCATGACATGAAGCGAGGGAGTCCAAAGATCGGTTGTGACGCCTGATCTGGACTCCCTCGCGACCGCACTCTACGTGAAGACCGACGACCTGCTGAAGGAATCGCCGCATCTGGCGCCGTGGCGTCCCAAGATCGGCATCGAACCGCAGCTCAGCGATGCCGAACTGGTCACGCTGTCGGTGATGCAAGCACTGCTCGGCTTCGTCTCCGAGCGCCGCTGGATCCGCTACGCCCACTCCAACCTCCAGCACCTGTTCCCGTACCTTCCAGGGCAGTGCGGCTACAACCGGTGCCTGCGCAAGAGCGCGGACCTGATCGCCCGCGTCAACCGGCCACTGGCCACCGACACCAGCCTGTGGACGGACAACGTCTGGGTGGTCGACTCCACCCCGATCGAATGCGGACGCTCCCGCGAGACGGTCAAGCGCTCCGATCTGGCCGGATGGGCCGAGTACGGCTACTGCGCCAGCCATTCGCGGTTCTTCTGGGGCCTGCGGCTGCACCTGGTGTGCACCCTGCACGGCCTGCCCGTCGCCTTCGTGCTCACCGGCGCCAAGGCCGACGAGCGCACCACCCTGCTGGACATCCTGGACACCGAGACCGCCCTCGTGGCCGCCCGGCCCGGCCAGACCCTGATCGGGGACAGGAACTACTACGGCGCCGCGTTCGAGCGTGAGCTCGCCGAGCTGGAGATCCGGCTCCTGCGACCGGCCCGCAAGGGCGAATCCGTGCGGGCCGGATCACAGCTGTTCAAGCCGCTACGGCAGGTCATCGAGTCCGTCAACGACACCTTCAAGGGCCAGCTCGACCTCGAACGACACCACGGCCGCACACCCGGCGGCGTCATGGTCCGCGTCCTCCAGCGGATCCTCGCACTGACCGCCGCGATCTGGCACAACGACCACACAGGCCAGCCCGTCATGCGCTCGCTGACCGCCTACGACCACTAAACCCCTTGGCATCAGTCATCTAGCTACGCCCGAACCACCGCCCACAACAGGGCCACCGCCCACAACAGGGCCACCGCCTACGACGGGGCCGCCCGCAGCCGGCCCGTGCAACCCGGAGCCATCCGCCCGCTCGGCCCCGCCCAGCGGCAGCAGTCGCGCCGCGCCGACGCCGAGCAGGGCCAGCGGATCGAGGTAGCGGCCGCCGCGCAGCAGCCCCCAGTGCAGGCAGTCCCGCGCGCCGCAGTGCCGCCCGCCCGGGGCGACCTGCCCGATGACCTGCCCGGCGGCCACCGCGGTGCCGACCGGGACGGCGCCGGTGACGGGCAGGTAGGTGGTCCGCAGCGGCGGAGTCCCCGAGCCCGGGTGGGTGACGGTCAGCACCGGCCGCCCGGCCACCAGCCCGGAGAACGCGACCACCCCGTCGGCCGCCGCCCGCACCTCGGCCCCGGGCGCGGCGGCGAGGTCCACTCCCCGGTGCCCGGCCGCCCAGGGCTTCGCCGGCGGCTCGAACCGCCTCAGCACTCCATCGGGCCCGCCCGTCGGCCAGGCCCGCGCCACCGCTCCGCGACCGGAAGCGCCACCCGGGCCGTCCGCACCGGGCGCGGCGGCCGCCGCCCCCGCACCGCCCGGCCATCCGAGCACCAGTGCCGCCACCACGGCCAGCACCAGCACCACCCCGCCGAACACGGCAAGCACGGTGAACGCGGCGGACACGGCGGACACCCCTCGAACCCCACTGAGCCCAGTCATGCCCCGAGGCTGATCCCACGCCCGCCCCCACACCACCCCGTTCCGGATTCCTGTGGACAAACCGCCCCCGCCCCCGACCGCCGTCCCCCCAACGGGTGTACGGACGCCGCCATCCGGTGTACAAACGGCATGCGAGCACCGAACCGCGGGCAGGCAGCCGGCCGACGCGCACTCGGCCCGCACTGCTCTCCCGCCGTCGCGGACCCACCCGTCGCGACCGTTCCCAGGCTTCTCCCAGGCCCTCCGCAGGCCCTCCGTCGCTTGCGAAGTCGCTCGCCCCTCGGGGCTTCCCGTACACTTCACACGCGACCCGGTCCACCGGGTCGACTTCGCACGCCCCGCCACCGGTGGTCGGACGCGGTTCTTCCGCGGCCCCGCCAGGTGCGAGTGCCGCTCGGTCCGCCGAGCCCGACCGGTCCCCGGACCGAGCGGGTGGAAGCGGCTCGGCACGATCGGGGCGTCAGGCGTGGCTGTCACCTGGCCGCCACGGACAAAACCGAGCCTGACCTGGCCGCAGGCGGTTGCCCGACGGGAAAACCTCACGGGAGCGCCGCAGCCGGGCCGTAACACCTGAGGAGCACGGCAATGGCCGTCGTCACGATGCGGGAGCTGCTGGAGAGCGGCGTCCACTTCGGTCACCAGACCCGCCGCTGGAACCCGAAGATGAAGCGCTTCATCATCACCGAGCGCAACGGCATCTACATCATCGACCTGCTGCAGTCGCTGAACTACATCGACCGCGCCTTCGAGTTCATCAAGGAGACCGTTGCCCACGGCGGCAGCGTCCTCTTCGTCGGCACGAAGAAGCAGGCCCAGGAGGCCATCGCCGAGCAGGCCACCCGCGTGGGCATGCCCTACGTGAACCAGCGCTGGCTCGGCGGCATGCTGACCAACTTCTCGACCGTCTACAAGCGTCTGCAGCGCCTGAAGGAGCTCGGCGAGCTGGACTTCTCGGACGTGGCCGGCTCCGGCCTGACCAAGAAGGAGCTCCTGGTCCTCCAGCGCGAGCACGACAAGCTGGAGAAGACCCTCGGCGGTATCCGCGACATGCAGCGCGTTCCCAGCGCTGTCTGGATCGTGGACACCAAGAAGGAGCACATCGCGGTCGGCGAGGCCCGCAAGCTCAACATCCCGGTCGTCGCCATCCTCGACACCAACTGTGACCCGGACGAGGTCGACTACAAGATCCCGGGCAACGACGACGCGATCCGCTCCGTCACCCTGCTGACCCGTGTGATCGCCGACGCCGTGGCCGAGGGCCTGAAGGCCCGCGCCGGTGTCGCCAAGGGCGACGCCAAGGCCGAGCCGGGTGCCGACCAGCCGCTGGCCGACTGGGAGAAGGACCTCATCGAGGGCGAGAAGAAGGCCGAGGAGGCCCCCGCCGCCGAGGCTCCGGCCACCGAGGCTCCGGCCGAGCAGGCCTGACGCACCAAGGGTGAGGGGCGCCCGCCGGTGCGACACCGGTAGGTGCCCCTCTCTCCCGCGCCGGGGCCGAACCATCGGTCCCGGCGCATCCCCACGCAGACACGCGAGACGCGAGAAGAGATTCACACCATGGCGAACTTCACCGCCGCGGACGTCAAGAAGCTCCGTGAGCTCACCGGCGCCGGCATGATGGACTGCAAGAAGGCCCTGGACGAGGCCGAGGGCAACGTCGAGAAGGCCGTCGAGCTCCTGCGCATCAAGGGCCAGAAGGGTGTTGCCAAGCGCGAGGGCCGTGACGCCTCCAACGGCGCCGTCGCCGCGCTGATCGCCGAGGACAAGAAGTCCGGCGTTCTGGTCGAGCTGAACTGCGAGACCGACTTCGTCGCCAAGGGTGACAACTTCGTCCAGGTCGCCGACGCGATCGCCGCCCACGTCGCCAAGACCGCCCCGGCCGACCTGGAGGCCGCCCTGGCTTCCGAGATCGAGGCCGGCAAGACCGTCCAGCAGTTCGTGGACGAGGCCAACGCGACCCTGGGCGAGAAGATCGTCTTCCGTCGCTTCGCCCAGTTCGACGGTGACGGCTTCGTCGCGGTCTACCTGCACAAGACCAGCCCCGACCTGCCGCCGGCCGTCGGTGTCCTGGTCGAGCTGGACAAGGAGAACGCCGAGGTCGCCAAGGACGTCGCGCAGCACATCGCCGCCTTCGCGCCGAAGTTCCTGTCCCGCGAGGACATCCCGGCCGAGGAGCTCGAGAACGAGCGCCGCGTCGCCGAGGCCACCGCTCGCGAGGAGGGCAAGCCGGAGGCCGCCCTGCCGAAGATCGTCGAGGGTCGCGTCACCGGCTTCGTGAAGGAGAACTCCGTCCTGGAGCAGGCCTTCGCGAAGGACAACAAGAAGACCGTCGCCAAGGTCCTCGAGGAGAACGGCGTCGCCCTCAAGCGCTTCGCTCGCTTCCGCGTCGGCGCCTGAGCCACGTTCCACCTGGTCCCGGCCCCCTTTAGGCTGGGAACCGCCCCCGCCCGCTGACCAGGGCGGGCGGAACGCCGAACGGGCTCACCCAGCGCCAACCGTCCATGGGCGGGCCGCTTCGGCACCATGAACGACGAGGAGGCCATTGCCGTGCAGGACACCGAACCGGTTCCCGCGGCAGTGGCCTCCTCGCGTGTACGCGCAGGCCGGGTATCCGCACACCCAGGCCTGTGAGCCAGCAGGTGCAAAAAGGAGAAGTCCATGCAGGAGACGCAGGAGACCGCGCAGGACCCCAAGGCGGGCTCGCGCCGCCGGGTGCTGCTCAAGCTGTCCGGTGAAGCCTTCGCCGGTGGCGGCGGGCTCGGCGTCGACCCGGACGTCGTGCACGCGATCGCCCGGGAGATCGCCACGGTCGTCCGCGCCGGTACCGAGGTCGCGGTGGTCATCGGCGGCGGCAACTTCTTCCGGGGCGCCGAGCTGCAGGTCCGCGGGATGGACCGGGCCCGCTCGGACTACATGGGCATGCTCGGCACCGTGATGAACTGCCTGGCGCTGCAGGACTTCCTGGTCAAGGAGGGCATCGAGACCCGGGTCCAGACCGCCATCACCATGGGCCAGGTCGCCGAGCCGTACCTGCCGCTGCGGGCCGTCCGGCACCTGGAGAAGGGCCGTGTGGTGATCTTCGGCGCCGGTATGGGCATGCCGTACTTCTCGACCGACACCACGGCCGTCCAGCGCGCCCTGGAGATCCACGCCGACGTCCTGCTGATGGGCAAGAACGGCGTGGACGGCGTCTACGACTCCGACCCGCGGACCAACCCGGACGCGGTGAAGTTCGACGCGCTGGAGTACTCCGAGGTCATCGCGCGCGACCTCAAGGTCGCCGACCTCACCGCTATCACGCTGTGCAAGGACAACAACCTCCCGATGCTGGTCTTCGAACTGCTGGCGGAGGGCAATATCGCGCGTGCGGTGAAGAGTGAGAAGATCGGCACACTCATCAGCCAGGATTCCGTCCGGGCCTGAGCAGCAACCAGCCGTACGGGACGGCGTCCGCCGCGACCGGCCCCGATGCCGACACCGGTCGGGACAACAGCAGATGAACCGGACAGGGAGACCACAGTGATCGACGAGATCATCCTCGAGGCCGAGGAGAAGATGGAGAAGGCCGTCAACGTCGCCAAGGACGACCTCGCGGCCATCCGAACCGGCCGTGCCCACCCGGCGATGTTCGCCAAGATCGTCGCCGAGTACTACGGCGCCGTGACGCCGATCAACCAGCTGGCCTCGTTCTCGGTGCCGGAGCCCCGGATGGCGGTCGTCTCGCCGTTCGACAAGACCGCGCTGAAGGCCATCGAGCAGGCGATCCGCGACTCCGACCTGGGCGTCAACCCGTCGAACGACGGCTCCATCATCCGGGTGGTGCTGCCCGAGCTCACCGAGGAGCGCCGCCGGGAGTTCATCAAGATCGCCCGTACCAAGGGCGAGGACGCCAAGGTCTCGATCCGTTCGGTGCGCCGCAAGGCCAAGGACGCCATCGACAAGCTGGTGAAGGACGGCGAGGTCGGCGAGGACGACGGCCGCCGCGCCGAGAAGGAGCTCGACGACCTCACGGCCAAGTACGTGGCCCAGGTTGACGTGCTGCTGAAGCACAAGGAATCCGAGCTGCTCGAGGTCTGATGAACGACGCCCCTGACGCCCCTGGCTACTGGGGCCCGTCCGACCAGCAGTTCCAGCCCTACCGCCCGGCGCCGCAGCCGCAGGCACCCCGGCCGTCGGCCCAGCCGACGCCGGGGTACGGCGAGCACCCGGCGCCGGTCCAGGGACAGCCCGTCCCGGGGCATGCCGCTCCGGGACCCGCCGTCCCCGGGCACCCCGCCCAGGGACACCCCGGCCAGGCAGCCCATCAGGGCGGGCCGGGCGCTGTCCCGGGTGGCCCCGCCCTCCGTTCGGATCACTCGCAGCAGCCTCCGGTGTACTGGGGCGGAGACGCGGAGGACACTCAGGTCATGCCTCCCGTACCGGCCGGTCCCGGTCCGCACCCCGGTGTGCCCGACCAGGGCCCCACCCAGGGCCGGTCGGCATCGCACCACGGGCAGGCGACCCCCGGTCAGCACGCGGCGCACGGTCAGCCGGCGGTCCCCGGCCAGCCGGCCGATCCCGACGCGGGCCCGGCCCGGGAGGCCGGTCGGCTGAGCGGCGGCCCGCTGTTCCGGGACGAGCAGCCCGAGACGGCGTCGCCGGGCGTGACGGAGACGGTCGTGCTGCGCGCGATAACCGACGACGTCACCCCCGCCCCCGGTCCCGGCGCCCAGCCGTACCCGGGGGCTCCGGTGCATCCCGCGCCGCCGCAGAGCCACCAGGCGGCCGGGCAGCCCCACTTCGTGCCGTCGTCCCACCCAGGGCAGGAGACACCCGTGGCCGCCCAGCCCGCCCCGCAGCCGGAGCCGCGCAAGCAGCGCGGTGGCCGTAACCTCCAGGCCGCCATAGGTGTGGGGGTGGGCCTCGGCGCGGTAATCGTCGCCTCGCTGTTCGTGGTCAAGGCGCTGTTCCTCGTGGTCGTGATGGCCGCGGTGGCGGTCGGCAGCTGGGAGCTGACGTCCCGGCTCGCCGAGCGCAAGCAGATCAAGGTGCCGCTGGTCCCGCTGGTGGTGGGCGGCGTCGCGATGGTCGCCACCGGCTACTGGGCCGGGGTCGAGTGGGCCGCCGCCTCGCTGGCGCTGACCGGGCTGGCGGTGATGGTCTGGCGGATGGCCGCACCGCCGGAGAACTACCTGCGGGACATAACGGCGGGTGTGTTCACCGCCTTCTACGTGCCGTTCCTGGCCACCTTCGTGGCGATGATGCTGGCGGCCGACGACGGCCCCCAGCGGATCGTGCTCTTCCTGATCGTCACGATCTGCAGCGACACCGGCGCCTACGCCGTGGGCTACAAGTTCGGCAAGAACAAGCTGGCTCCGACGATCAGCCCCGGCAAGACCCGCGAGGGCCTGGCCGGCGGCATCGGCCTGTCGATGCTGGCGGGCGCCCTGCTGATGCAGCTGATCATCGACGACGGCAGCTGGTGGCAGGGCCTGATCCTGGGCGGCTGCGCGGCGGTCACCGCGACCCTGGGCGACCTGGGCGAGTCGATGATCAAGCGCGACCTCGGGATCAAGGACATGGGCACGCTGCTGCCCGGCCACGGCGGCATCATGGACCGGCTGGACTCGCTCCTGCCGACCGCCCCGGTGGTCTGGCTGCTGCTGGCCGCCTTCGTCGGCAGCTAGCGCGACGGCTCAGACAGCTCAGCGCGGGGGCCCCGGACGCCAGGCGTCCGGGGCCCCCGCGCGTCTGCGACACTGGAACAACCATGCCTAAGCCCGGAGAACTCACCTTTGTCGCGCCGCGCGGTGCCAAGCCCCCGCGACACCTCGCCGACCTGAGCCCCGCCGAGCGCAAGGAGGCCGTCGCCGAGCTGGGCGAGCAGCCGTTCCGCGCCAAGCAGCTCGCCAACCACTACTTCGGCCGGATGTCCGACGACCCGGCGAGCTGGACGGACATCCCCGCTGCCAGCCGGGAGAAGCTCACCGAGAGCCTGCTGCCCGAGCTGATGTCGGTGGTGCGGCACGTCTCCTGTGACGACGACACCACCCGCAAGACGCTCTGGAAGCTGTTCGACGGCACCCTCGTCGAGTCGGTGCTGATGCGCTACCCGGACCGGGTCACCATGTGCATCAGCTCGCAGGCCGGCTGCGGCATGAACTGTCCGTTCTGCGCCACCGGCCAGGCCGGGCTGACCCGCAACCTGTCCACCGCCGAGATCGTCGAGCAGATCGCCGCCGGGATGCGCGCGCTCAAGGCCGGCGAGATCCCCGGCGGCGAGGCGCGGCTGTCCAACGTGGTCTTCATGGGCATGGGCGAGCCGCTGGCGAACTACAACCGGGTGCTGGCCGCGATCCGCCGGCTGACCGACCCGGCGCCGGACGGCTTCGGCCTGTCCCAGCGCGGCATCACCGTCTCCACCGTCGGCCTCGTCCCGGCGATGAACCGGCTGGCCGACGAGGGCCTCAGCTGCCGTCTGGCGCTGTCGCTGCACGCCCCGGACGACGAGCTGCGCGACGAGCTGGTCCCGGTGAACACCCGGTGGAAGGTCGCCGAGGTGCTGGACGCGGCCTGGAACTACGCGGAGAAGTCCGGCCGCCGGATCTCCATCGAGTACGCGCTGATCAAGGACATCAACGACCAGGCCTGGCGCGCCGACCTGCTCGGCCGGCTGATCAAGAACCACCGGGTACACGTCAACCTGATCCCGCTGAACCCGACCCCGGGTTCCAAGTGGACGGCCTCCCGGCCCGAGGACGAGCGCGAGTTCGTCCGCCGGCTCCAGTCCCACGGCGTGCCGACGACGGTCCGCGACACCCGCGGCCAGGAGATCGACGGCGCCTGCGGCCAGCTCGCCGCGGCCGGCTGAGCCCCACTACGAGCTGAGCCCCCACTACGAGCTGAGCCCCACTACGAGAGGACCGGCTAGCGCAGCCCGGCGGCCGCCAGCGCGGCGGTCGCCCCGCCGGTCAGCAGCAGCGTGGTGCCGACCGCCAGGGTGCGCAGCAGGACCGCGCCGAACAGCAGCCGCGGCGAGGTGCCGAGGCGCAGCAGCGCGTCGGTGACCTCGCGCCGGTCGGTGCGGACCTCGGCCAGTCGGGAGACCACCGCGGCGGCCGCGCAGCCGAGCACCAGGCAGGCCTCGACGGCGGGCAGCGCGTCGGCGCTGTCGGGCGTGCCGATCCAGTAGCGGATGGTGGTGAGCACCAGCGCGACGACGAGGGTGAGGACGGCCAGCGGCGGGCCGAGGCGGCGGGCCTGGGCGGTCAGGCCGCGACCGGCGAGCAGCCGCAGCGGGGTGGGCCGGCCGAGGGCGAGCAGCCGTCCGGTCCAGGCGAGCAGCGGGCCGGTGAGCAGTGCGAGCCCGAGCGCGCTGGCGGCCCAGCCGCCGAGAGCGGCGGTGCTGGTGGTGCCGAGTCCGGCGGGCAGGTGGATCGGGCGGCCGTCGGACTCGGCGTCGGGCCGCAGCGCGATGAGTTCGAGCGCGGCGCCGATCACCACCAGTCCGATCGGCAGGGCGATCCGCCAGGCGCCGAAGCCGCTCCGGCCGCGGGCGCGGCCGCCGGGCAGGGTGTCGGCGACGGGCACCGCACAGGCGGCGGCGATGCCGGCGGTGAGCGGGACCAAGGCGAGCAGCGTGACGGGCGCGGCGGCCGGCAGCGGTACGCCCATGCCGAGGTCGGGGGCGAGCGAGGGCCCGGCGATGTCGTTGCGCAGGACCAGGAAGAGCAGCAGGGTGAGCACGCTGCCGAGGGTGCAGGCGAGGGCGACCTCGCCGGCGATCAGGGTGCGGATCCGGCGGGAGCCGACCCCGGCGGCGGTGAGTCCGGCGATCCGCTCGGGCCGCCGGGCGGGCACCGAGCGAGCGGCGACGGCCGCGAACCAGGCGACGGCGGCCAGCGGGGGCAGGCACCAGAGCAGCCGGACCAGCGCGTCGGTGCCGCCGAGCGGTTCGCTCAGCGCCCGGCCGAGGGAGCGCAGCAGGAACGCGGCGACGGCGGCGGCGGCCAGTGCGGTGAGCAGCCAGCGGCCGAGGTCGGGCACCCGGTAGCCCCGGGCCAGACGGAGGTAGAACACGTCGACTCTTTCAGCGGCTGGGCGTCGTCAGTGGCGGGTGGCCGTGACGGCGGACGCACCGGTCGTCCCCGGGGCGGCGATGCCGCGCGGGACAGGGGCGGCGGGGGCGGTGAGCCGTCCGTCGACGAGGGCGACGGCGCGGTCCGCGAACCGGACGAGCTCGGGGTCGTGGGTGGCCAGGACGAGGGTGAGCTGGTGCGAGCGGGCCGCGCTGGTCAGTATCCGCAGCACCTGGTCGGCGGCCTCGCGGTGCAGCGGGGCGGTGGGGTCGTCGGCGAAGACGACCGGCGGCAGCGGGGCGAGGGCGCGGGCGACGGCGATCCGCTGGCGCTGGCTCTGGACCAGCTGGTCGGGGCGCTGCCGGCCGATCTCGCCGACGTCGAGGCGCTCCAGCCACTCGTCGGCGGCGGTGTAGGCGGCCTTGTTGCCGGCCCCGGCGAGGAGCAGCGGCAGGGCGACGTTCTCGCGGGCGGTCAGTTCGGGCACCAGGTGCGGTTCGGAGCCGACGAAGCCGAAGCGGTCGCGGCGCAGCCGTTCGCGGCCGGCGCGGCCGAGGGTGTGCACGGGCGAGCTGTTGAACCAGACCTCGCCCTCGTCGACCGGGAGCTGGGCGGAGAGGCAGCCGAGCAGGGTGCTCTTGCCGGAGCCGCGCGGGCCGGTGACGGCGAGCACCTCGCCGTCGCGGACGCCGATCGAGATGCCGCGCAGCGCGGGGGTGCCGTAGTGGGACTTGACGATCCCTCGGGCCCACAGCACGTCGTTGTCAGGCGGTGCCGCTGACATGAGGTTCCATCCTGGGTGCCGCAGGGATATGACAGTCGTCAGATTAGAACGACCGGGGCCTCGCGTGGTTGCGGCGCACTGGTCCATCACGGGCAAATCACCCGCATTCAGGCATGTTTGGTCGTGCGACTGTGATGTTGGCGGGTCATCGGAGCGCGGACGCCGAAGGGCGGCCCCGGGGATCGGGGCCGCCCTTCGGCGGAGGGTGGGGAAGAGGGCTCAGGGGATCAGAGCTTCGCCCACGCGTCGGTGAGGCTGGTCCGCAGGATCTGCTCGATCTCGTCGAAGGTCGACTGGTCGGAGATCAGCGGCGGGGCCAGCTGGACGACCGGGTCGCCACGGTCGTCGGCGCGGCAGTACAGGCCGTTGTCGAAGAGGGCCTTCGAGAGGAAGCCGTAGAGCACGCGCTCGGTCTCCTCGTCGTTGAAGGTCTCCTTGGTGGCCTTGTCCTTCACGAGCTCGATGCCGTAGAAGTAGCCGTTGCCGCGGACGTCGCCGACGATCGGCAGGTCGCGCAGCTTGCTCAGGGTGCCCAGGAAGCGCGACTCGTTGTCGAGCACGTGCTGGTTCAGGCCCTCGCGCTCGAAGATGTCGAGGTTGGCGAGCGCCACGGCCGAGGAGACCGGGTGGCCGGCGAAGGTGTAGCCGTGCAGGAAGGTGTTGTCACCCTTGTAGAACGGCTCGGCGATGCGGTCCGAGATGATCGTGGCGCCGATCGGGGAGTAGCCCGAGGTCATGCCCTTGGCGCAGGTGATCATGTCCGGCACGTAGCCGAACTTGTCGGCGCCGAACATGGTGCCGAGGCGGCCGAAGGCGCAGATGACCTCGTCCGAGACCAGCAGTACGTCGTGGCGGTCGCAGATCTCGCGCAGGCGCTGGAAGTAGCCGGGCGGCGGCGGGAAGCAGCCACCGGCGTTCTGCACCGGCTCGACGAAGACGGCGGCGACGGTCTCGGGGCCCTCGAAGAGGATGGCCTCCTCGACCTGGTCGGCGCACCAGCGGCCGTACGCCTCGGGGTCGACGGTGCCGTCGGGGCCCTCGAGGTAGTGCGGGGCGCGGTAGATGTTGGTGTTCGGGGCCTTGTGGGTGCCCGGCACCAGCGGCTCGAACGGGGCCTTCAGGCCCGGCAGGCCGGTGATGGACAGCGCGCCCTGCGGGGTACCGTGGTAGGCGATGGCGCGGGAGATGACCTTGTACTTGGTCGGCTTGCCGGTCAGCTTGAAGTACTGCTTGGCGAGCTTCCAGGCGGTCTCGACGGCCTCGCCGCCACCGGTGGAGAAGAAGACCTTGTTCAGGTCGCCCGGGGCGTAGTTGGCCAGGCGCTCGGCCAGCTCGACGGCCTTGGGGTGCGCGTAGCTCCAGATCGGGAAGAACGCGAGTTCCTTGGCCTGCTTGGCGGCGACCTCGGCGAGCTCGGTGCGGCCGTGACCGGCCTGCACGACGAACAGGCCGGCCAGGCCGTCGATGTACTTCCGGCCCTTGTCGTCCCAGATGTACGTGCCCTCACCCTTGACGATGGTCGGCACGGGGGAGTTCTCGTACGACGACATGCGGGTGAAGTGCATCCACAGGTGGTCGTAGGCGGTCTTGGAAAGGTCCTTCTGCGCCGGGTCGGCTGTCATCGGGTGCCCCAGGTGTAGGTCTGTTTCCGGAGCTTCAGGTAAACGAAGCTCTCGGTGCTCCGCACGCCGGGAAGCGCGCGGATGCGCTTGTTGATCAGTTCGAGCAGGTGCTCGTCGTCCTCGCAGACCAGTTCGGCCAGGAGATCGAACGAGCCTGCGGTGCAGACGACGTAGTCGACCTCGTCGAGGGCGGCCAGCGCGTCGGCGACGGGCTCGATGTCGCCCTCGACCCGGATGCCGACCATCGCCTGGCGGGTGAAGCCGACGGTGAGCGGGTCCGTGACGGCGACGATTTGCATCACGCCCTGGTCGAGCAGCTTCTGGACGCGCTGCCGTACGGCTGCCTCGGACAGGCCGACGGCCTTGCCGATGGCGGCGTACGGGCGGCGCCCGTCCTCCTGGAGCTGCTCGATGATCGCCTTGGAGGCGGCATCGAGGGGAACGCTCGCGTTCCGGTCGCGGTTGGCCACGCGGCCACTGTGCCTGATCGTTTCCCTGTTCGCAAGCGTGGAAACTGCTGATTTCGTCGCGATCTTGGAAATCCCATGCGGATTTCATCGCGTATGCGACTCCAGCCTGTCGATACCGGCAGTCTTGCGGCTACCCTGGCACGGTACGCGCGCGCCCCCGCAGGACGGCGTGCGTTCCGCCACCAGTGGACCGCGCCGCTTCGGGCCCGGCCACTCGGCACCCTTCGTAGGCCGGATCCGTCGACGTACCATGGCGCCGGAATCTGCAACGCCGCAGGCCCAGACCGAGGAGAGACCCGTGAGCGACCTTCGCACGCTGCGCAACTACATCAACGGTGAGTTCGTCGACGCGGCTGACGGCCGCACGCTCGACATCGTCGACCCGGCGACCGGCGAGGTGTACGCGACGTCGCCGCTGTCCGGTGCCGCTGACGTGGACGCGGCCATGGCCTCGGCCGCCGCCGCGTTCCCGATCTGGCGCGATGCCACCCCGAGCACCCGGCAGAAGCTGCTGCTCAAGATCGCCGACGCGGTCGAGGCGCGGGCCGACGAGATCGTCGACGCGGAGGTGCGCAACACCGGCAAGCCCCGCGCGCTGACCCTCTCCGAGGAGATCGGCCCGATGGTGGACCAGATCCGCTTCTTCGCCGGTGCCGCCCGCCTGCTGGAGGGCAAGGCCGCCGGTGAGTACATGGACGGGATGACCTCGATCGTGCGCCGCGAGCCGGTCGGTGTCTGTGCCCAGGTCGCGCCCTGGAACTACCCGATGATGATGGCGGTCTGGAAGTTCGCCCCGGCCATCGCCGCCGGTAACACCGTCGTGCTGAAGCCCTCGGACACCACCCCGGCCTCCACCGTGCTGCTGGCCGAGATCATCGGCGGCATCCTCAAGGAACTGGAGCTGCCGGCCGGCGTCTTCAACGTCATCTGCGGTGACCGCGAGACCGGCAAGCTGATGGTCGAGCACAAGACCCCGGCGATGGCCTCCATCACCGGTTCGGTCCGGGCCGGCATCCAGGTCGCCGAGTCGGCCTCCAAGGACGTCAAGCGCGTCCACCTGGAGCTGGGCGGCAAGGCCCCGGTCGTGGTCTTCGAGGACGCCGACATCGCCGAGGCCGTCGAGGGCATCTCGGTGGCCGGCTACTTCAACGCCGGCCAGGACTGCACCGCCGCCACCCGCGTGCTGGTGCACGAGTCGATCCACGACGCCTTCGTCGAGGCGCTGGCCAAGGCCGCGGCCGAGACCAAGACCGGCGGCGTGGACGACGAGGACGTGCTGTACGGCCCGCTGAACAACGCCAACCAGCTGAAGCAGGTGGCCGGCTTCATCGAGCGGCTGCCCGCCCACGCCAAGGTCGAGGCCGGTGGCCACCGGGTCGGCGACAAGGGCTACTTCTACGCCCCGACCGTCGTCTCCGGCCTGCAGCAGGACGACGAGATCATCCAGAACGAGGTCTTCGGCCCGGTCATCACCGTGCAGAAGTTCACCGACGAGGACCAGGCCGTCGAGTACGCCAACGGCGTCGAGTACGCGCTGGCCTCCTCGGTGTGGACCAAGGACCACGCCCGCGCCATGCGGATGTCGCGCCGCCTGGACTTCGGCTGCGTCTGGATCAACACGCACATCCCGCTGGTCGCCGAGATGCCGCACGGTGGCTTCAAGAAGTCCGGCTACGGCAAGGACCTGTCGGCGTACGGCTTCGAGGACTACACCCGCGTGAAGCACGTCATGACCGCGATCTAGCGGGTCGTGACCATCGAGCGCGGTATGACCGCGATCTAGCGGGTCGTGACCGTCGAGCGCGGTATGACCGCGATCTAGCGGGTCGTGACCATCGAGCGCAGTATGACCGCGATCTGATCTCGGTCAAACTCATCTGAACAGACAAGGGGCCCGGGTCTTTCGACCCGGGCCCTGTCGCTTTGCACCCTGTCGGCGGGTCGGGTGACCGACTGACAGGATGAAACTGCACTTCGGGGACCGGCGGCCCTAGCCTTACCGGCATGAGCATCCCCACCGCTGACTCAGCCACCGGCCAGGCCGTCAAGGCCGCCGACCGCGCGCACGTCTTCCACTCGTGGTCCGCCCAGGCGCTGATCGACCCCCTCGCGGTGGCCGGCGCCGAGGGCTCGTACTTCTGGGACCACGACGGCAACCGCTACCTCGACTTCTCCTCGCAGCTGGTCAACACCAACATCGGCCACCAGCACCCGAAGGTGGTCGCCGCGATCCAGGAGCAGGCGGCGAAGCTCTGCACCATCGCCCCCGGCTTCGCGGTCGAGTCGCGCAGCGAGGCCGCCCGGCTGATCGCCGAGCGCACCCCGGGCGACCTGGACAAGATCTTCTTCACCAACGGCGGCGCCGAGGCCGTCGAGAACGCCATCCGGCTGGCCCGGCTGCACACCGGCCGGCAGAAGGTGCTGTCCACCTACCGCTCGTACCACGGCGCCACCGCCAACGCGATCGCCCTCACCGGCGACCCGCGGCGCTGGGCCAACGAGACCGGCGTCTCCGGTGTGGTGCACTTCTGGGGCCCGTACCCCTACCGCTCCAACTTCCACGCCGAGAACGAGGCGCAGGAGTGCGAGCGCGCGCTGGAGCACCTGGAGCAGGTGATCGCCTTCGAGGGGCCAGGTACGGTCGCGGCGGTCATCCTGGAGACGGTGGTCGGCACCGCGGGCATCCTGATCCCGCCGGCGGGATACCTGGCCGGGGTGCGGGAGATCTGCGACCGCTACGGGATCGTGTTCATCCTGGACGAGGTGATGGCCGGCTTCGGCCGCACCGGCGAGTGGTTCGCCGCCGACCACTGGGGCGTCGTCCCGGACCTCATGACCTTCGCCAAGGGCGTCAACTCGGGCTACGTGCCGCTGGGCGGCGTGGCGATCAGCGCCGAGATCGCCGCCACCTTCGCCGAGCGGCCGTTCCCCGGCGGGCTCACCTACTCCGGGCACCCGCTGGCCTGCGCCTCGGCGGTGGCCACCATCAACGCGATGGCGGAGGAAGGCATCGTCGAGAACGCCAAGCACATCGGCGAGACGGTGCTCGGCCCGGGTCTGCGCGAGCTGGCCGAGCGGCACCCCTCGATCGGCGAGGTGCGCGGTCTGGGTGTGTTCTGGGCGCTCGACCTGGTCAGGGACCGGGAGACCCGCGAGCCGCTCGTCCCGTACAACGCCGCGGGCGCCGACAACGCGCCGATGGCCGAGCTGGCCGCCGCCTGCAAGCAGCGCGGGCTCTGGCCGTTCGTCAACATGAACCGCTTCCACGTCGTCCCGCCGTGCACCGTCACCGAGGAGGAGGCCAAGACCGGCCTCGCGGTGCTGGACGAGGTGCTGTCGCTGACCGACGCGCACGCTGTCTGACGTACCTATCAGGACGGCCCCGGGCACCCGTGTCCGGGGCCGTCCCACGCTCCGGAAGGCCTCACATGTCGAGTAGTTCCACCCTGACCCGCCGCCCCGCCCCCGACCGCCCGCAGGGCCCCGCGCGCATACGCCGACGTTCCGTGCTCGGCGGGGCCGCGCTGCTCGGCACCGGGACGCTGACCGGCTGCGGCATCCCGTCCGCGTACGTCGCCGAGGACCGCCGCTCGGCGCCGGACCGCTCGGAGAGCGACAAGCGGCTGAACTTCTCCAACTGGACGCAGTACATCGACACCGACGACCAGGGCAGGCGCCCGACCCTGGACGCGTTCAGCGAGAAGACCGGGATCGCGGTCACGTACACCGAGGACATCAACGACAACGACGAGTTCTTCGGCAAGATCAGCCCGGTGCTCACCCAGGGCGCCGACCCGGGCCGGGACCTGATGGTGATCAGCGACTGGATGGCCGGGCGGTACGTCTCGCTGGGCTGGGTGCAGGCGATGGACCGGGCCAACCTGCCCAACGTCACCGCCAACTTGGACCCCCAGCTGTCGAACCCGGCCTTCGACCCCGGGCGCAGGCGCAGCGTGCCCTGGCAGTCCGGGATCACCGGCATCGCGTACAACCGCAAGGCGCTCGGCCGGGAGCTGCGGTCCACGGCCGACCTGTGGGCGCCCGACCTCAAGGGCCGGGTCACCCTGTTCGCCGGGCTGGACGAGGCGCTCGGGCTGCTGATGCTCTCCCAGGGCGCGGACATCACCGCCTTCAGCGACGACGACGCGCACCGGGCGATGGACCTGGTGCAGAAGATGGTCGACACCGGCCACGTCCGCCGCTTCACCGGCAACGACTACACCAGCGACCTCGCCTCCGGCGCCGCGGTGGCCTGCCAGGCCTACTCCGGCGACGCCGTCCAACTCACCGCCGAGAACCCGGACATCGCTTTCGTGGTGCCGGAGGAGGGCGGCGAGCTGTGGGCGGAGAGCCTGATGGTCCCCAACCGGGCCGTCCACAAGCGCAACGCCGAGCTGCTGATCGACTACTACTACCAGCCCGAGGTGGCCGCCGAGCTCGCCGCGGCCGTCCAGTACATCTGCCCGGTGCCGGCCGCCCGTGCGGTGCTGGCGGACAGCGGCGACAAGGACCGGGCCGAACTGGCCGAGAACCCGCTGGTGTTCCCGACCGAGGAGATGCGCGCCCGGCTGCACGGCATGCGCGACGTCACCTCGGCCGAGCGGCCCGAGCTGCACAAGGTCTGGGGGCGCATCACCGGAGTGTGAGGGGTACCGGGGTGTGAGCCCGGCGGGTCAGCGCCGTACGGCGTCCAGCGCGAGCAGCGCCACGTGCAGGGACAGGCAGGACTCCACCTGGTCGAGGTCGACGCCGAGGATGCGCTCGACCTTGTGCAGCCGGTCGTAGAAGGACGGCCGGGACAGGTGCGCGGCGTCGGCCGCCGCCGACTTGTTCCGGCCCTGCTCCAGGTAGATCCGCAGCATCTGCACCAACTGGCCGTTGTGCTCGGCGTCGTGGGCCAGCAGTGGGCCCAACTCCCGTTCCACGTACGTCTGCAGGCGGGCGTCGTCGCGCAGCAGGTGGAGCAGGCCGCGCAGCCGGACGTCGGGCAGCCGGTAGTAGGAGGCGGTCCGGCCGCCGCCGGGCGCGTCGTGCAGGGCCGCGTCGGCGACCTGGGCGGCCTCCAGCAGGGTGCGCCGGGCGTCGCGGACCGAGCCGACCGAGGAGCCGACCGCGACCACCGGGCCGGGGGCGTCGGCGCCCTCCCGGCCGGCCTCGGCGGACATCCGGCGCAGGGTGGCAGAGAAGGAGTCCAGCGCGGCGTGCTCGTCCTGCTGGGCGCCGAGCGCGATCAGCAGGCCCACGCCCTCGTCGTCGAGCGCGCCGACCAGGGCGGACAGCCGGCAGGACCGGACCGCGCCGGCGGCCAGCTCGGTGAAGTCGCGCAGCCGGGCCTGGGCCTCCAGTGCGGCCGGGATCGGCCCGCGGCGTTGGCGCAGCACTGCGCCGACCAGTCGGCGCCCCTCCAGCGGGACGCCGAGCGCCTGGGCGCGCAGGGCCACCTCGGAGACGGTCAGCGCGTGGGTGAGGATGCCGGAGAGCAGGGTGCGGTGGGTCTGCCGTTCCAGGCTCTCCCGGTCGCGCACCACCAGCCGGTTGAGCGCCAGTGCCGAGGCGCCGCGCTCCAGCAGCATGGCGTGCGGGTGGGTCTCGCCCTCCGGCAGCGGACCCGGATCCTGGACCAGCACCAGCCGGCCCCAGTCCTGGCCGCGGGCGCCGACGGTGGTCACCAGCCAGCCGCTGCGCGGGTCGTGGCCGGTGCGGCCGGGCGGGCGGACCCCGCGCGAGCGGCGCTCCCAGTCCTCCAGCAGCTCGGCCTCCGGGCGTCCGGCGCTGTCGTGGGCGAGCACCTGGTGGGCCAGGTTCTCCAGGACCACCGGAGCGCCCGCCATCCGGGCCACCTGGCGGATCACCTCGGGCGGCTCGGCGCCCTCCACCACCAGCTCGTTGAACACCTGGTGGACCGACTCGGAGACCCGCAGCTGCTCCAGCTGGGCGTTGACCACCAGGGCGTGCACGGCCTCGGTGACGGCGACGAAGCGCACCTCGCGGCGGAGCGTGATCAGCGGCAGCCCGCACTGCTCGGCGGCGTTCACCAGGGCGCGCGGCAGCGAGTCGAAGTAGCGCCGCCCGAACTCGACCACCAGGCCGGCCACCCCGACCTCGTCCAGGTCGCGGACGTAGCGGGCCAGGCCCGCGCGGTCCTCGGGCAGCGCGATGCCGGTGGTCAGCACCAGCTCGCCGCCCTGGAGCATCCCGGCGACGTCGGGCAGCTCGCTCACATGGACCCAGCGGACCGGCCGCTCCAGGCGGTCGGCGCCGGCCACCACCTGGGGCAGGCCGCGCCGCATCACCTCCAGGTCGAGCACGCGGGCGACGGTGGGAAGCATCGCGGGCCTCCAGGCCGGGGAGGGAACGGGAGCAGGGGGACCAGAGTGTCAGGTAAATCATCCATCGCGGCGACGACCTGTTGCCCTCCGAAGGGCCTTGCACTCTGTAAGGCCCTTCGCGCTGAGACTGCCGAAGTGACCCTTGTCACGTCAACCCCGCAACGGGCAAGGTCAGCGGGACCGCAGACCCCCGCGGCGGAAGCGCCAACCCGCAGCGTGCGGTCGGACCGCCGGCACTTGGAGGAACCAGATGGACCTGACCGACTTCGGCGCGGGCGCGCAGTACATCGCGGGCCGTCAGAGCCGGGGCGGCGGCGCACCCTTCCAGGTCGTCAACCCCGCCGACGGCAGCGTGGTCGAGCAGGTCACGCTGGCCACCGCCGCCGACGTGGACACCGCCGTCGCCGCCGCGAGGGCCGCCCTGCCCGGCTGGTCCTCCGCCACCCCAGGCGCCCGGTCCGAGGCACTCACCCGGCTGGCCGCCGTACTGACCGACGCGGCGCGGGACCTCGCCCGGGTGGAGACCGCGCAGACCGGCAAGCCGGTCAAGCTGGCCACCGAGTTCGACGTCCCCGGCACCATCGACAACACCGCCTTCTTCGCCGGCGCCGCCCGCAACTTGGAGGGCAAGGCGGCCGGCGAGTACTCCGGCGACCACACCTCCTACGTGCGGCGCGAGGCGATCGGCGTGGTCGGCTCGATCTCGC
This sequence comes from Kitasatospora sp. NPDC023118, assembly GCF_055560875.1. Lineage (NCBI taxonomy): Bacteria > Bacillati > Actinomycetota > Actinomycetes > Kitasatosporales > Streptomycetaceae > Kitasatospora > Kitasatospora sp. NPDC023118. The sequence goes on along the minus strand of NZ_JBVHHW010000004.1, from coordinate 3,631 downwards.
CGTGGAACTACCCACTGCAGATGGCCGCCTGGAAGATCCTCCCGGCCATCGCCGCCGGCAACACCATCGTGCTCAAGCCGGCCGAGCTGACCCCGCTGACCTCGCTGATGTTCGCCCGGGCCTGCACCGAGGCGGGCATCCCGGACGGCGTGGTCAACGTGGTCACCGGCGCCGGGCGCACGGCCGGCGAGCACCTGGTCGCCCACCCCGACGTCGCGATGGTCTCCTTCACCGGCTCCACCGCGGTCGGCCGGCGGGTCGCCGAGCTCGCCACCGCGAGCGTCAAGCGCACCCACCTCGAACTCGGCGGCAAGGCCCCGTTCGTGGTCTTCGACGACGCCGACCTGGACGCCGCGGTGCACGGCGCCGTCGCCGCCTCGCTGATCAACGGCGGCCAGGACTGCACCGCCGCCACCCGCGCCTACGTCCAGCGCCCGCTGTACGAGGCCTTCGTGGCCGGGGTGGCCGAGCTGTACGCGGCGATCCGGATCGGCGACCCGCGCAATCCGCACACCGACCTCGGCCCGCTGGTCTCGTACACCCACCGGGACCGGGTGGCCGGCTTCGTGGAGCGCGCCCGCTCCTACGCCACCGTGGTCACCGGCGGCCCCGCGCCGGAGCGGGGCCACGACGGCACCGACCTCACCCGGGGCGCCTACTACGCGCCGACCCTGATCACCGGCGCCGCCCAGGACAGCGAGGTGGTCCAGGGGGAGGTGTTCGGCCCGGTGCTGGTCGTGCTGCCCTTCGACGGCGACGACGAGGGCCTGCGGCTGGCCAACGACACCCCGTACGGCCTGGCCGCCTCCGCCTGGACCGGCAACGTGCACCGCTCGCTGCGCGCCACCCGGGAGATCGCGGCCGGGTGCGTCTGGGTCAACGACCACGTCCCGATCATCAGCGAGATGCCGCACGGCGGGTACAAGGCGTCCGGCTACGGAAAGGACATGTCCCAGTACTCGCTGGACGAGTACACCCAGGTCAAGCACGTCATGTTCGACACCACCGCGGTGGCCCGCAAGGACTGGCACCGCACCGTCTTCGGCGACAGATAACCCCCGGACCGGGGTGCTTCCCCCACGCACCCCCATTCCCCCCAGGAGGCCCGATCCATGGCGTTCAAGGCGTTCAACGAGCTCACCGACGGTCTGCCCGAACCGGTCCGCAGGGCCTGGGAACGCAGTCTGACCGGCGGTCGGGCCGCGGTCGGCCGCCGCACCCTGCTGCGCGCCGCCGCGCTGACCGCCGGGGCGGGCACCCTGGCCGCCTGCGGCATCCCGGCGGCCCCCCGGGCGACCGGCGACTCGACCGCGGGCGCCGCCAAGGACCTCTCGGACGGCGAGAGGGAGGTCGACTTCTCCAACTGGCCGCTGTACGTGGACACCGACGAGAAGGACAAGCAGAAGCACGGCACCCTGGACGCCTTCACCGCCGCCACCGGCATCGAGGTCAAGTACAACGAGGACGTCAACGACAACGTCGAGTTCTTCGGCAAGATCAAGCCGCAGCTCGCGTCCGGCCAGGACACCGGCCGCGACCTGATGGTGCTCACCGACTGGATGGCCGCCCGGCTGATCCGGCTCGGCTGGGCGCAGAAGCTCAACCCGGCGAACGTCACCACCGCGATCACCAACATCGAGGCCCGCTTCCGCGCCCCCGACTGGGACCCGGGCCGGCTCTACTCCTACCCGTGGGCCGGGATCCAGACCGTCGTCGCGTACAACCGCAAGGCGACCAAGGGGAGGGAGGTCACCAGCGTCTCGCAGCTGCTGGACGACCCCGACCTCAAGGGCCGGGTCACCTTCCTGTCCGAGATGCGCGACACCATCGGGATGGTCCTGCTGGACCTGGGCAAGGACCCGGCCAAGTTCACCGCGGACGACTACGACGGCGCGATCGCCCGGGTGCAGAAGGCCGTCGACAGCAAGCAGATCCGCCGCTTCACCGGCAACGACTACGGCCAGGAGCTCTCCTCCGGCGACATCGCGGCCTGCGTCGCCTGGGGCGGTGACCTGATCCAACTGCGCGCCGACAACCCGGACATCGAGTTCGTGATCCCGGAGAAGGGCTACCTCGCCTCGACCGACAACATGCTGGTCCCGGCCAAGGCGCGGCACAAGACGAACGCGGAGAAGCTGATCGACTTCTACTATCAGCCGAAGATCGCGGCGCAGCTGGTCGCGGGCATCGGCTTCGTCTCCGCCGTCACCGGGATGAAGGACGAGCTCGCCACCCTCGCCCCGGACAGCGCGGCCAACCCGCTGGTCGTACCCACCCCCGAGATGGCGGGCAAGGCGCACGTGTTCCGCACGCTCACCGAGAGCGAGGAGAGCGACTTCGAGCAGAAGTTCTCCAAGCTCATCGGCGCCTGACCCCCGTTCACGGCCGAGAAACCCAGGAAGACACCCCATGACAGACCAGCTGCGCGACGCGGCCGGCGGCGACGTCCGCCTCACCGGCATCGGCAAGACCTACGGCTCCTTCACCGCCGTCCACCCGCTCGACCTGACCGTCCCCCAGGGCTCCTTCTTCGCCCTGCTCGGCGCCTCCGGCTGCGGCAAGACCACCACCCTGCGCATGATCGCCGGCCTGGAGGAGCCCACCAGCGGCACCGTCCTGATCGGCGGACAGGACGTCACCGCCCTGCCCCCGTACAAGCGACCGGTGAACACCGTCTTCCAGAGCTACGCGCTCTTCCCACACCTGGACATCTTCGAGAACGTCGCCTTCGGCCTGCGCCGGCGCGGCAGGAAGGACGTCAAGAAGCAGGTCGACGAGATGCTGGAGCTGGTCGAACTCGGCCAGTACGCGCGGCGCAAGCCGCACCAGCTCTCCGGCGGCCAGCAGCAGCGCGTCGCGGTCGCCCGCGCGCTGATCAACCACCCCCAGGTGCTGCTGCTGGACGAGCCGCTCGGCGCCCTCGACCTCAAGCTGCGCCGCCAGATGCAGCTGGAGCTCAAGCGGATCCAGACCGAGGTCGGCATCACCTTCGTGCACGTCACCCACGATCAGGAGGAGGCCATGACCATGGCCGACACCATCGCGGTGATGAACGGCGGCCGGGTCGAGCAGCTGGGCGCGCCCGCCGAGCTGTACGAGAACCCCGCCACCACCTTCGTGGCCAACTTCCTCGGCCAGTCCAACCTGCTGCCCGCCGAGGTCACCGGCGGCGCGGGCGAGGACCTGCTGCTCACCGTGGCCGGCACCCGCCTCGCCGTGCCGAAGGCGCGCTGCGCCACCGACGCCAAGCGGGTCCACCTGGGCGTGCGCCCGGAGAAGATCACCATCACCCACGGCTCCGAGAAGGCCGCCGAGGGCCGCAACACGCTGGCCGGCACCGTCGTCGACTCCAGCTTCATCGGCGTCTCCACCCAGTACCTGGTGCGCACCGACGGCGGCCAGGAGGTCACCGTCTTCGAGCAAAACATGGAGCGCGACGCCCGGATCGTCCCCGGCGCCGCCGTGCTGCTGCACTGGAACCCGGCGCACTCCTTCGCCCTGGACGCCTCGCAGGCGATCGACGCGGGCACCGCGGAGGAGTCTCAATGATTGAGTCAAGCCGTCTGCGCGGCCGGATCGGGGGTGAAGACCCGGTTGTCGCGCAGGAGGGCCCACAGGACGCTGACCCGTC
>NZ_JBVHHW010000003.1:249306-396456 GCF_055560875.1 Kitasatospora sp. NPDC023118 | reverse complement strand
GGGGGGACGTCCTGCTTGGCGACCGGGTCGCCGTGGAAGGCGAGCACGCCGATGGCCAGGGAAGCGGCCAGGGCGAGGATCGGCGCGGTGGTCAGGTACAGCGGGCGCAGCCTGCGGATCCGGTCCTTCGGGGGTGCGGCCGGGCGCAGGTCGTGGGCGGTGACCATGGAGGCCCGGGCGTTCATCGCCTCGCGGAGCAGCCGTTCCATCGGGGTCCCGGCCGATCCGTCGTCGTCACCGCCGCCCGGGCGGGGGAGCTTGTCGGTCATCGAACCTTCTCCAGGTGCTTTTCCAAGGCGTCCAGGGCCCGGCTGGCGGTGGACTTCACGGCACCCCGGGAGAGTCCCAGGGTCTCGGCTATCTGCGCCTCCGACATGTCGGACCAGTAGCGCAGCACCAGCACCTCACGCTGGCGGGGGGTCAACTCCTGCAGGGCGACGAGGACTCGCCGGTGCTCGTCGTTGAGCACCGCGTGGTCCTCGGCGGAGGGCGCGTCGGCCTCGTGCGGGGGCACGTACTCCCGGGCGGTCCTGCGACGGCGCAGCATCGAGCGGGCACCGTTCACCACCGCGGTCCGCAGGTATCCGAGGGCGTTGTCGAGGTCGTCCAGGTTCTCGCCGTGGCGCTGGTAGAGCTGGGTGAAAGCTTCCTGCACGACGTCCTCGGCCAGGTCCTGGTGGTCCACCAGGAGCACGGCCATCCGTACCAGGCCCAGCCGGTGGGCGTGGTACAGGTCGGTCAGGGTGGGCCGGTCCTCCACGGGCTTGCGGCCTCCGCGCAGCAGCCGGAAGCCGGAGCGGCGCTGGGCCGCCTGCTGGTCGGAGCTGAGGCCGGCGGTCGGCTCGCCGGCCTCCTGCGCGCCGAACAGCGCGGCGACCACACCGCGAACGGAGAAGCCGCGCCGCCCCGCCGGCGCGGCGATCGGCCCGATGGCCATGGACATGTGCGGTCTGCTTTCCCCCGGGACGGTGACGGCGTTCGCCGGACCGTCAGGTCACCTGATCAAGATCGCGATCGGGGGGATCCTCGCAGCCGCCCTCGGCCCGGTTCTCTCCGCCCCCGTAGCAATGGACGCGTGACGGGCGTGGAGGTTGCAGGGGGATTCGCGGAAAGTTCCGGGGTGGCCGCGGCGGCTACACTCACCGGGATTCCGCCACCCGTGAGCAGGGGGTTCGCATGGCCGAGCAGCACGCCGGACAGCAAGTCGAGAGCGCGGCCGGCGCGGGCGTCCGACCGCGCCCGGTGGCCGTCGTCATCGGCCGTCGCCCGGAGCCCGTGCACGATGTCGCGGTGTACGCCTTCGAGGGCATGGCACCGTTCGAACTCGGCGTGGTGGTCGAGGTGTTCGGGCTGGCACGGCCGGAGCTGAGCGGCCTGCTGGCCGCGCCCTGGTACGGGCTGAAGGTGTGCGCCGACCGGCCCGGGACGGAGCTGGACGCGGTGGGCGGCTTCGCGCTGACCGCCAAGTACGGGCTGGACGACCTGGCGGCCGCCGACACCGTGGTGGTCCCGGGGGTGCGCAACGCCTTCAGCGGCGAAGTGTCCGCCGAACTGGTCGGGGCGCTGCGGACGGCGCACGAGCGCGGCGCCCGGATCGTGTCGATCTGCTCGGGCGCCTTCGCGCTGGCCGCCGCCGGGCTGCTGGACGGCCGGGAGGCGACCACCCACTGGCGGTACGCCGAACTGCTCCAGCAGCGCTACCCGAAGGTGCTGGTCAACCCGGACGTGCTGTACGTGGACAACGGCGACGTGCTCACCAGCGCGGGCAGCGCCGCGGGGATCGACCTGTGCCTGCACCTGGTCCGGCGGGACCACGGCGCCAAGGTGGCCAACAGCGTGGCCCGCCGCTTCGTGGTGGCGCCGCACCGGGACGGCGGGCAGGCGCAGTTCATCGAGGCCGCCGTCCGGCCGGTCGAGGAGGAGGACGACGGGATCGCCCGCAGCATGCAGTGGGCGCTGGACCACCTGGCCGACCCGCTGACCGTCTCGGTGCTGGCCCGGGCGGCCCGGATGTCGGACCGCTCGTACCTGCGGCACTTCACCGCGCGCAACGGCACCAGCCCGATGCGCTGGGTCGTCACCCAGCGCATCGCGGCCAGTCTGTCGTTGCTGGAGTCCCCGGAGGGGACGGTGGAGGAGATCGCCGCGGCGGTCGGCTTCGAGAGCGCGGCGACCTTCCGCCACCACTTCGGTCGGGTGATGCGCACCTCGCCGACCGCCTACCGGCGCTCCTTCGGGCGCGGGGTGGCGTAGCCGCCGGTTCCCCTGTGCCGCCGCCTCCCGGCGTGGCGGCGGCTCCCCCGTGGCCGCCGCTCCCCCGTACCGCCGGCTCCCCCGTACCGCCGGCTCCCCCGTGGCGGCGGTTACGCCTTCTCGCTCCGGTCGGCGTTGGCGAGGATGGCGTCGTGCAGCCACTGCGCCAGGCCGGGGGCGAGGTCCTCGTAGGTGGTGGTCCAGCGCGGGTCCGAGACGTACAGGCACGCCAGACCGCGGTGGATGGTGAACGTGCAGTCGTAGAAGTTCCGGCAGATGTGCTGCCGGTGGGCCTCGGCGAGGTCCATGGCCGCGGTGCCGTCGGCGGGCTCGCCGGCGGTGACCGCCTCCACCAGGCGGTGGTTGAGCTCGGTCATCTCGCTCTGGATGCGCTGCCAGTCGGCCTTGGTGTAGCCGCCGGTGCGGCGCTGGGACTCGGCCCAGGCCTCGGTGTCGCCCCAGCGCTGCTCGGCCTCCTGCTCCCACTCCTCCCGGTAGCCCTCGCCGAAGATCTCGAACTTCTCCTCCGGGGTCAGCTGAATGCCCATCCTGCGTGCCTCCATGGCGTGTTCGACGGCGGTGGCGAGTTCCTGGAGGTGCCTGATCCGGTCGGTGAGCAGTCGGTGCTGCCGCCGGAGGTGTTCGCTCGGGCTGACCGAGTCGTCGTCCAGGATCGCCGCGATCTCCTCCAGGGGGAATCCGAGCTCGCGGTAGAACAGGATCTGCTGCAGCCGGTCGAGGTCGGCGTCCACGTACCGGCGGTAGCCGGTACGGGTGCGGCCCGCGGGGGACAGCAGTCCGATCTCGTCGTAGTGGTGCAGGGTGCGGACGGTGACCTTGGCGATCTTCGCCACGGCACCGACCGAGTAGCCCTGGTTCTCGTTCATCCGGGTTTCCTCCCTGGTGCTGACCACAACCCTCCGCTCTCACGTCGCGTGAGGGTCAAGCCGTCGCCGCGGAGGGTCTCAGGTGCCGGCGCCGGCCAGTACCCGCTCGCGCCGCCGGGCGGTCCGGCGGCGTCCGTCGCCGCCCTGGGCCGGGGGGCGGGGTCGCCGGGTCCGTTGGGTGGGCCAGAACAGCACGTACCCGGCGGAGATCACCACGAAGGCGAGCCGGACGAAGCCGCGGGCCGGGTCGGACGGGAGGAACAGCGTGCCGCCGTACAGCGCGGCCAGCGCGATCCAGCTCCACCACGGGACCAGCCGCTTCTGCCCGACCGCGTCCCAGAGCAGGGTGCCGAGCAGGATCGAGGCCGTGTAGTACGTGTAGACGCTCGGGTCGAGCAGGATCCGGGCGTCCGCGCCGAGCAGCACCACGGCCGGCCAGCGGCCGCGCCAGACGGCGACGCAGCCGAGGCCGATGCCGAGCGCGAACTGGGTCGGGCGGTCCCACCAGGGGGTGGAGGGGTCGGTGACCCCGAACCAGCGCAGCGCGGAGGCGGGCTGGTTCGGGATGGTGAACTTGGCGGCCGCCAGGGTGTCCAGGTTGCCCAGGTAGAACGGCAGCCAGGCAACCGCCACCAGGACGCCGAACCAGATGGCGGCGCGCAGCCAGGCGGGCCGGGGCAGGGCCAGGATCAGCGGGGCGAAGGCGATCGCCCAGGGCTTGGAGTCCACCGCCAGGGCCAGGAAGATCGCGACCTGGGTGGGCTTGCCGCGGGCCAGGGCGTGCGCGGCGAGGGTGGTGAAGAACAGCGCGAGGACGTCGTCCAGGTGCGCGAAGCGGACCGAGACCTCGACCCACATCGGGATGAACGCCAGTCCGGCGATCAGCAAGCGCTGCTGGAGCCGGCGGTGGTTGGTGCCGGTGCCCAGGTAGTACAGGGCGGCGGTGCGGCCGATCAGGACCAGCATCACCAGGCCGAGCCCGGCGCTCACCGCCTCGGCGACCAGCTGGCCGATGTGCGGTGAGAACGGGGCGGTGAGCCGGGCGGCGGCCAGGCTGACCGGGCCGATCTGCAGCTCGGGGTGGTGGGCGTAGAGCGAGAGGCCGCCGTCGGCCTGGTGGCTGAAGAGCAGCTGCTCGCCCTGGCGCAGGTAGTGCCAGGAGAACCCGCCACTGGGCTCGACCAGGAAGAACCAGAGGATCGTCCAGGCAGTCAGCAGGACGTGGTGCCTGCGGAGCGGAAGTCCCGCGATCCGCCCGGTCGCGGCTTCGTAGTCGGTGGTGGCCTGTGCCGTGCGTGCTACCCGCACCTGTCCCTCTCCCCGCCGTTCCGCCCCCTCCGGCCGGACATCCTATGTGACGGAGAAGTACCGTCCGTGCCGCCCGGGTGTCCGTACGAACGGACGGCCGGGCGGCACGGCGGCACTCACGGAGCTCCGCCCGGGGTCAGCTCTGCTGGCCCGACTTGCGACGACGCAGCACCACGAGGGTGCCGACACCGGCGACCAGGACGGCGCCGCCGGTGGCCGCGATCGCGGTGGTGTGATCACCGCCACCGGTGGTGGCGAGGGACTTGTCCGCGTTGGCGGCGGCGGTCTTGGCCTTGGTGACACCGCCCGGGGTGATCTTCGGCGGGGTGACGGTCGGGTTCTGCACCGGGAAGTCGATCGGCTGCGGGGCGTCGGTGCTGCTGCCGCCGGACGGCGCCGGGGCGCCGGTCGCTCCGGAGTCGGACGGCGAGGCGGACGGCGAACCGGTGCCGGTGGCCGGGGTGGTCGGCGCCGTGGTCGGCGTCGTCGGCTCGGCGGTGGGCTTCGTCGGCTCGGTGGTGGGGGTCGAGGTGGCCGTCGCGGTGGCGGTGGCCGGGGCGGTCGGCGACGCGCTGGAGGTTGGCGTATGGCTGGCCGTGGGCGAGCTGCTCGCGGTCGGGCTCGGCTTGCCGGTCTTGGTCGGGGTGGGGGTCGGGGTGGGCTTGCCGCCGCCGGCCTTGATGGTGAAGCCGGCGCCCTTGATCCCGTCACAGCTGAAGCCGCCGTGGTCGTTCTCGTCGTTGGCGTCGGCGGAGTAGACCACCGGCACGACACCGGCCTTGCCCAGCGGGGTGTCCTTGGTGAAGGAGGCACGGACCTTGATGTCGACGCTCTTGCCCTGGGCGAGGTAGAGCAGGGCGCCGTCGGCGGCGTCGCCGCCGTCGGTGACGTCGCCGAGGAACATCAGCACGGCGCTGTCGTCGCCGTCGCCGCCACCGGGGGCGATGACGGCGGTCTTCCAGGTGCCGCCGCCGGGCAGCGAGGCCGGCAGCTGGTACTCGAGCTTGAGGTCCTTCGCCTTGAGCGTGCCCGCCTTGTTCTTGAACTTCAGCAGCGGGAAGGCGACGAAGTCGGTCTTCGTCGAGTTGTCGATCCGGTAGGTGAACTCGCGGGCGTCACCACCGGCGATGAAGGTGCCGGGAACGCCGTGCACCGAGAGGTCGAGGGCCTGGTGGCTCGCCTTCTCGGCCTGGGCGGCGGCGGACGGGGTGCCGGTGACACCGACGGCCATGGCGCCCTGGGCGCCGGCCAGCACGAGCGAGGACGCGAGCGCGGCGGCGCCGGCAAGGGCAAGACTGCGACGTATGAACAAGGAGACCTCACGGAAGTGTCCGGGCGAGGCCCGGGCGCGAGGGGGCGGCCGCAGACGGCGCGAAACCCCCCGCGAAGCTGAAAGTCCGACGGAGAGTACCGAACGATCCAGCCACTCCGGAAGGCAGGTGCCGTGCTGCGGTCCACACCCGGCCCCGGAGCGCCCGAATCGTCCAAGTCCGTCCGTCCATAAGGCTTTTGCGCTTCGCCAGGAGATGACCGCGGACTGACGGGTACACGTCCGGATGACGGTATCGCACGGGCCCGGATGGCGTGAATGCGTCACTCCGCGGGAGGCCTGGGAGCCTCAGTCCGCGAAGAAGGACTTGGCCGCGATCAGCGCCCGCTCGTCGCGCAGGACGTCCCCCGGGCGGGTGCCGTTGCCGAGCAGCGCGCCGCCCCAGCGCATCCCCATGTACTCGGCGGTCAGCCGGAGCGTGCCGATGAGCGGCTCGGCCTTGTCGTCCCCGGTGGCGAGGGCGGTGACGCCCCAGACCGTGCCGCCGCGAAGCGCGGCGCGGAAGTCCAGGCCGGGGACCCGGAACCAGGCCGACCAGTAGTCGAGGTAGAGCTTGGCGGTGGTCGGCAGCGAGTACCAGTACAGCGGCGCGACGAAGACCAGGTCGGTGGCTTCGAGGGTGGCCTCCAGCAGGGTCCGCTCGTGCCCGACCGGCTCGGGGTAGCGGCCGTCACCGGTGTGCCGCAGGTCCTGGAAGGGCGGCAGCGGGCGGTCGGCGAGCCGCAGCCAGCGCTGCTCCGCGCCGGCCGGCAGGCTCGACTCGGCGGCCAGCCGGGCGAGTCGCTCGGAGTTGCCGCCGACGCGCGCGCTCGCGTCGAGGAACAGGAAACGGCGTGGCGCCTCGGCGCCGGACGGCTGGTCGGACATCGGAGACTCCCCCGGTCGGGTGCTGCGGACGGAGGTGTGAGCACCCGTCGCGCGCCGGTTATTCCGCGCCCGCGCCCCGGAGAACCGCAGGTGGGTCAGTCCTTCAGCCCGGCCCGGCGGCGGGCGACCTCGGCGACGGCGGCCCAGTCCTTGTCCCCGTCGCCGTGGGCCAGCGCGTCCAGGAAGGCGTCCCGCAGGATGCCGCCGAACGGCAGCGGGACGTTGCGCTCGGCCCCGGCCGCGAGGGCGAGTCCGACGTCCTTGAGCCCGAGCGGCAGCCGGAACCCGGCCGGCTCGTACCGGCGTTCCGCGACCATCGAGCCGTAGCCGGAGTAGACCGGCCCCGGGAAGAGCGTGCCGGTGAGCATCTCGACCAGGTCGGCGGGCCGCACCCCGTGGGCCTCGGCCAGGCTGCACGCCTCGGCCATCGACTCGATCGCGCAGGCCAGCAGGAAGTTGGTGCTGATCTTGGCGGTGTTGGCCTGCCTGGGACTGCCGCCGAACCGCCAGGTGCGCTCGCCCATCGCGGCGAACAGCGGCTCGGCCCGCTCCAGCAGCTCCGGCGCGCCCGCGGCCAGGATGTTGAGCCGGCCCGCCGCCGCGACCGGGGGCCGGCCGAGGACCGGCGCGGCGACGTAGCCGATGCCGTGCTCGGCGTGCAGCGCCTCGGCGCGCTCGGCGAGCGCCAGCGAGACGGTGGCCATGTTGACGTGCAGGGTCGCGCCCGCGCCCGCCAGCAGCCCGGGGTCGAGCAACAGCCGCTCGAACGCCTCGTCGTTGGCAAGCATGGAGACCACCGTGTCGGCGGCGAAGACCTCGGCGACCGTGCCGGCCGCCTCCGCGCCCTGGGCCACCAGGGCGGCCACCGGATCGGGCGAACGGTTCCAGACCCGTACGGCGTGGCCGGCCCGCAGCAGGCTGCCGGCCATGCCCTGCCCCATCGCGCCCAGCCCCACGAAACCGACCGTCGTCGTCCCGGTCATCCGCGTACTCCCGTCGCCGTAGCCGTCCGTTCGTGGCCGACTGTACGTCAGGGTGGGCCCGGCGCCGGGGTGGTCCGGTTCCGGAGTCGTCGGACGCTGGGGTGCTCGGAGGCCGGGGTGGTCAGGCCTCGGGGTGGTCAGGCCCCAGGGTGGTCAGGCGCAGACGCGCGCACGCCGACGGCTGCGGTTCGCGGCGGCCCCGCGCTCCAGCTCGGTCACCACCCGGTGGCGCAGCAACTCGTACTGGGCCTGGAGCCGGCCGGGGCGGGCCGGCCGGGCGACCGGGCGGCCGGGGCCGACCAGCTCGTCCGGCCCGAACTGCTCGCGGGTGAGGTCGATCTCGAAGCCGGTGGCGAAGCGGTTCCACCAGTGGAGGTCCGTCCGGACCCCGTCGACGTGCACCTCGCCCATCATCAGCTCGCCGCCGAGCAGGTCGTTCACCACCAGCGACGTCACCCCGCACTGGCCACGGGCGGGATTGTCGGGACGCCAGTGGGCCAGGTCCTCGGGCGCACAGGTGTCGACACCCCAGGAGGAGCGGATCGCACGTTCGATGTCGTTGAGGGTCCACGCCGTCATACCGGGAAGCCTGCCACGCGGCACTGACAACGACACCGGCTTTTCAAAGGGTCACCGCCTGTTCTGCGACGACCCTCCCGGTGTTCACCCGAACGAGGACACCGACGCCGACATCACCCGGGCGATCGCCGCGGGCGCCACCGGCTACCTGCTGAAGGCCGAACGGCCGGAGGAGCTGTCCGCCGCCGTTTACGCGGCCGCCCAGGGCCGGACGGTGCTCTCACCGCCGGTCGCCTCCCGGGTGATGGCGCAGATGCGGGCGCCCGCGCCGCAGCTCACCGAGCGTGAGCAGGACATCCTGGAACAGCTGGCGCAGGGCCTGGGCAACCGGGAGATCGCGCGGGCGCTGTTCATCAGCGAGGCGACGGTGAAGACCCATCTGGGCCGGATCTACGACGAGTTGGGCGTGGACACCCGGGCCGGAGCGGTGGCAGTGGCCAAGGAGCGCCGACTGCTGCGCCGAGCCGGCCGCACGGCCAGGAGAGGCGGTGGCTGCGCTGGGCACTCGCGCGGTGTCACTGTGTGCTGCCATGATGCTCGGAATGTCGGATTCCAGGCACCGCACTCCGCATGCCGGGCCGGTCCCGGGCGCGCACCCGGCCGCCGTACGCCATCCTGACCGGCACACAACCGCCTGGTGGGACGCCTGTCGGAGCAACCAGAACCCGCCCCCACGATTGTGGATTTTTCGTGGATCTCACTATTGACAAACCAACCAAGCGGTTTGTTAGCGTGAGACCACGACGTCCCCGGAGGCGGGGGCTCGCCGGGGCCTGTGCGGACCGCTCTCGCCGGAGGGTGTTGCCAGGGGGGGGGACGGCGGGACTGCCGGGGTGTCGGGGGGAGCGGCAGCGCCGAAGCCGCGCGACGAGGCGGCGTGGAGCGGGTCCGGGGGGACTCGCTCCACGCCTCCCCCGTGAGCCCCGCATCACATCAGCGCGCTCCAGTACGGGCAGTGCACGTCCGGCAGCGGCGCGGACCCGCCGGCCCCCGGCCGCTCCGGGCAGGCCACCCCGGGCGAGCTCGCGGTCAGCGCGATCTCACCGAACTCACCGATGCCCAGCGCCAGTTGATACCCATCCCGGGTGACGGCGGCCACCCCCGTCCGATCCCGCCCGGCATTCAGCGAGGTGATCGTCCACCCCCGCCGCCGCCAGTGCCGCTCCACCACCCCCGCCAACTCCGCCCGGCGGCACGGCGATACGACGGTGAGCAGGTGCCGGCCCCGGGTGACGTACCAGTGCGCCTCCGACTCCCGCCCCGGCAACGGCAGTCGGGCGCCCGCCCGGGGCGCCGCCGCGCGCCAGGCCGGCGCCGGCCGGACGGCGTCCACGGTTTCCCGCAGCAGCGCCTCGCAGCGTTCCGCCGCGTCGAGTTGATCGGCCGTCACCTCCGGAGCCAGCACCGGCCACCAGGCGGGCGCGGATGAGGAGTCGTCGCGACAACCGTCCGGGCATCCGAGGTTCAGTTCGGCACCACCTGACTGCACTGGATCCTCCGTACTCCTCCCGGCGTTCAACCCGGGCAGGCATTCCGTCACTCCTTGGACGGTGGCCGGGCACGGACAGTTCCGCTCCGCACCGTTCCTCCATCTCGAATTGCACTGCACGGTGCAGTTGAATCACTGATCTGCACCGTGCAGTTTACTTCTCCCCCGGTCGGCCAGCCCGAACCGGACCAGACCAGGAGGAACCCCGCCATGCCCACCATCACCGTCGGCACCGCCCGCATCCCCTACCGCGTCGTCGGCGACGGCCCCGACACCCTCGTCCTGGTCCACGGCACCGGCCCCGGCTCCGGCATGTGGGACGCCGTGCTGGACGCCTTCACCGAGTGACCAGTGCGAACCCATGCCTGAAAGGTAGGACTCCGTGATCGGGCGAACCGTGCCTGCCTTGCTACTGCCGATTAGCTCGGCACCTACTGGCGGACGCCCTTACAAGGGATGGAGCCCGGACAGCCTCCCGCTGGCCGGGCTTCGCTTCCTTCGCCTCGCTCCTGCTCCGCCCGCCGTCCCAGGCGCTACCGACTGCCCCTTGACCGATTCGCGTGACAGCCTCAGTCATGCATTCAGTATCCTTCATGGCCTCCGACCGGCCATGGAGGTCTTTCGATGAGCAACGAGCCTTACCTGCCCACGGAAACGCAGTACAGCGATCTGCGAGATTTCGTGCGCAACCTCGAACGACAAGCAGAACTTGAGCGGCGCGGGCAGAAGCTCGGGCCAGCAGTGAACTCCATCTATCTCGCGTGGGATCGGATGGCCATCGGCTACGTCGCTCTGCTCGGAAAGGAGCGGGCTACGCCCGAAGCGGTCCAGGCTGCAACTCGGGCATGGCGAATCGTTCTTGAGATGCTTGAGGTCTGGCGAGACAGCCCGCTCCTGCCCGAATCGCTGCGGGAGCCCGTGAAGGCCGCGGCCAGATACTACTGAGCGGGGCGTGCCGGTCGCCTATCAGCCTGCCAAGTCATCCAAGGAAAGGGTGACCGAGGGAACGGCACCCGGATTGATGCGCAGATCCAGCCCGCGCGTCATCTCGGTAAGCTGCCGCCCGGTCAACCTCATTGCTCCCGGCCAATGCGGCGGCAGGTAGCGCTCCGACGTGCACGCCTCCAGGATGTCCGGTCCGTCCGCGCCCGGTACGACGTGGAGGGTCAGGTGACCCGGCTGCGCGAACAGAAGCAGGTCGGAATCGAGAAGTGCTGCCTTCAGGGCCTCCTCGCTGCCGTAACCGGCTGCCGCCCACTGGAGCGCTTCCTCAGCTGCGTTCTCCGGCCTCGACCAGCCTCGCGACTGCGGTGAAGGTCGGTAGTTCGGGTTGTGCCGAAAACGAACCAGTTCTCCGTTGGAGTCGACCTGCCAGCCCCCCATCACCGCATAGCTGGGCACTTCTCCGTTCGGATCGCAAGCTGGATCGATCGTGTAAATCCAGCCCCCGCACCGACGGCGAGCCTCGGCACGTAGGGCCTCGGCGATCGGGGGGTTGACCGGGCCGTAATGCACTGCCTCCCCTACCTTTCAAACCACTTATCGAGTTGCCGGATCACCTGAGACTAAGGCGCGGATGGATTGACCCCGTGAGCGGGCCTATATCGTGGGTTCGGGATCCATTCGACCGGGTTCCTGTTGTCATCCAATCGCCAGGCGCCCTTGACATTTTCTGCCTTGATGCCGCCAGGGAAGGCGATCTCGCTCTCGTGGGCGTGGTTGTAGTCGAAATCCTCAAGCGTCTTATTTATGTCGATACCGCCCGGGGCATCGATCTCGTACTTGAAATTCCTTGGAAGACTATAGGCCGGATCGCGGGTCGTACCCACAAATATTGACTCGCGGTTTTTCTGCGTATAACCCCAGAGGTTGTAGTTGTCGTTGTCCTGCGGCTTGAAGCCGGGGCTCCCTTCCCCGAATATCTCGTCGGGATGCCGGTCATCGTAGCGCCACAACGGCTCATTGCTCTCGCGCCAAACAGGCTTGTATCCGCGTGCACCGACATCGATCTTATCGATGTCAACCGAGGTCACGGCTGCGTCGGTCTTGCCAGCGTCACGCGCGGCCTTCTCCGCCGCTTCCTTCGCAACGTTTTCGGCGGCTTCCTTGGCGGTGTTCTTGGCCGCGTTCTCGGCTACGGCCATGGCTTCGCGTTCGGCGACGGTGGCGGCGGCACTGCCGCCTCCGGTTTCGGGGGCGAGCAGCAGGTTGCCGAAGAGTTTGCCGCCGGCTTCGGCCGGGTCGGAGCCGCTGCCGACGAGGCCTTTGACGGCCTCGACGGGGTTGTTGGCGGTCGTGGACAGGCCGGCTACGAGGCCGGAGAGGCCCGTGACGTACTCGGCGGGGTGCGTGATGTTGTAGGGGTCGATCGGGTTCACGCTGCGCAGGAGCTTGTTCAGGTCGACGACGCTCTTGACGACGCCGCCGCCGAAGTGTTCGGCTAGCTGCGGGACGGACGTGGCGGTGTCCATCAGGTCGGCCTTGAGGATCTCCGTGCGGCTCGGCATCGCCGGGGCGGACTCCACGAGCGCCTTGACGGCCGCGAGTGCCGTGCGGGCGGCGGAGTCGCGCTGGGTGCGGGCGGCGTCCAGCTTGTCCTCGGCTTCCTTCAACTGGGCGACCGCGTCCGCGGGGGGTGTGAACTCGCCGGGCTTGGCCGGCGGGTCGCCCTGCCGCTGGTCGGCCGGCGTCGCGTTGTACGCCTTCAGCCGCAGGTCGTAGGTCATCGCGTCGTTCATGAAGGACTTCGCGGCAGCGTCGGACTTCTTCTGCGCCTCCTTCCAGATCCTGACGGCCTCCTTGGCCTAGTCCTGCGCCCAGCTGACGGTGTGGGCGTAGGTGGACAGGGCGGTGCCGGCCTTCGCGAAGGAATCCGCCGCCGCCAGCCACTGCTTGGGCTGGGGGTCGAACTCCCGGCGAAAGTTGTCGGCGGCCTCTCCGGTCCAGTGGCCGGTGTCCAGGCGGGTCAGGCCCTGGCCGGCCTTGTCGAACGCGTCGTGGAACTTCTGCAGGTGTCCGGCGACCTCGTTCAGCCGTTTGGCGTCGCCGTGCAGCAGTTCCTTCGGATCGTCGCTCTGGTCGAGGTTGCGTTCCTTGACCTTGAGGCCGGCGTCGTCGGCGATATCGTCGCCCCAGCCGCTGACAGTCTGTCCGGCGCCGTGCAGGCCGGCCGCGTCGAGTGCCTTCCCGGCCAGGTGCCCGCCCTTCTGCAGACCCTTGGCGACGAACTTCGTCCCGCTGTCGACGGCATCGTCGACGAAGTCCACAGCGTCGTCGAGGAATCCCATGCCGTCACTTCTCCGGGTCCGGCGGGACGGGGCCGACCGTCGCGGTCAGCGTCATGTTGACCAGGCCGGGTTTCCGGGCCGCGTCCTGGGCCGCCTTCTGCCACTGCTGCTTGATGTCGTCCCCAGCCTTGTCGAACGACTTGCCGGAGTAGTCGGGATGCATAATGTCGTTGATCGGATTGTCAGCCCACACCTGCGACCACGACTCGTGCTCGACCTGTTCCTCAGTCAGGTGCGGGTTGCCGAACACGCCGGAAACGACGTCCTTCGCCAGCCCGCTCGCGTACTGCTCCTGCTCGTAGTACGTGCCGGCCGCCAGGCCGACCTTGCTCGCCATGTCCGAGCCCTTCACCACCAGCGACCTGACCGCCCAGCTCCAGCGCTCGCAGAACTCCCCGAACGTCGTCGACAGCTCGAAGTCGCCGGCCTCCATCCCACCCAGCTCCAGCTCGGTGAAACCGCGCCCGCCCTCCGCGATCCCGGCTATGCCGATCGACTTCAACTCGGCGATCACCCCGTTGAGGCCGTCCGCCACCAACTTCAACGCCTCGGGATCCGCCTGATAGCCCTCACCCAACGCCCACACCCCCCGTCGTTCCCGGCCCGTCCAGAGCCACCTCATCCGGCACGATCCCCCGCACCGGAGGAAAGAGCATCGGCTCCTTCCCCACCACGTCCAGCGCGATCCCCCCGGGCACACCAAGCTCCGGCACCGCGACGTCGAGCAACCGACTGCCCAGCACCGTCATGTAGGGGAACCCATCCACCGGCAGTTCCTTCGACCGGACGAACGCCGCCAGCTCCTCCTCGGACGAGAACGCGAAGATCCACCGCAGACCCCCCTCGTCCGCCGTCCACACCGCCTCATCGCCCCACAACGGCACCAGCACGGCACTGAGCCGGAACTGCGCCAGCATCACCGACGGATCCCCGGCCCCCACCCGCAGCATCCGCACCTGGTGCACCAGGCCCGCGTTACCCAACTCCGCCCCAGAACATATTTGATGTCAAACATATCCAAGGATCACGAATCCAGCCCCAAAGCCGCCCGACCAGAGCGGCGGCGCTGACCGACCCAGGCGACGGGCCCACCTCAAATTGGCGCGCGCACGGCGCGTCGGACTCAAGCACCATCCGCTCACCGACCGCCGCACTGCTCAGCCAGAGACCTTCTGGCACGGATCTGGCACGGCCGGTTCGAATTGGTCCAGACAATGCGAAAGCCGCAGGTCGCTGACCTGCGGCTTTACTGCTGGAGCGGGCGACGAGAATCGAACTCGCGCTCTAAGCTTGGGAAGCTCATGTTCTACCATTAAACTACGCCCGCCTGATGAGCCGTCAGAGACCGCTCGATCCAGTGTCACTGTACCCCATCCGTGACTGTGGTTGCACGGCCGGTCCGAGGCCGTGGCGGAGCGGGGTGGGGGTGGGCCGGGGGCGTACTGTTTGGGCCGCGTGTGAGTGCTCCGGTGGGTGTGGGGTCGGGGCGGCGAGCCATGGTGTGGAATGTCCGGAACATCCCCTAATGTGACGCTGTCCCGGGGCCTGGCCGCCGGGGCGCGATGAGTACGGGTGAGTACTGGGTTAGGGATGGGAAGGGGATCGATGGAGCAGCGCGCCGTCGTTCGTTGTGCCGAGGGGCACCTGTTCAGCACCACCACGTTCCCGATGCAGAACCTCGGTCCCGGTCGGCTCGGGCCCGGGCGGTTGATCCGCTGTCCGCAGTGCGGACGGCTCAGGAGCTCGGTGCTGGCCGACGTACGGGAGCTGTCGACGGCGCAACTGGCGCGGGCGATGCGGACGGAGGCCGCGGAGTTCCTGGCCTGACGGCCGTCGGAAGGACGTAACGGGCCCCGGGCGGATTCGTCCGGGGCCCCGTCGTGCACGTAACCTCGAACCGTGCTGCTCTCTGACAAGGACATCCGGACCGAAATCGACCTGGGCCGGGTCGGCATCGACCCGTTCGACCCGGCGATGATCCAGCCGTCGAGTATCGACGTGCGCCTCGACCGCTTCTTCCGCGTGTTCGAGAACCACAAGTACCCTCACATCGACCCCTCCGAGGAGCAGCCGGACCTGACCCGGCTGGTCGAGCCGGACGGCGACGAGGCGTTCATCCTGCACCCGGGCGAGTTCGTGCTGGCCTCGACGTACGAGGTCATCACGCTGCCCGAGGACGTGGCCTCCCGGCTGGAGGGCAAGTCGAGCCTGGGCCGGCTGGGCCTGCTCACCCACTCCACGGCCGGCTTCATCGACCCCGGCTTCAGCGGCCACGTGACGCTGGAGCTGTCGAACGTCGCGACGCTGCCGATCAAGCTGTACCCGGGGATGAAGATCGGGCAGCTCTGCCTGTTCCGGCTCTCCTCGCCGTCGGAGCACCCGTACGGTTCCGAGCGCTACGGCTCGCGCTACCAGGGCCAGCGCGGCCCGACGCCGTCCCGCTCCTTCCTGAACTTCCACCGCACCGAGGTCTGATCCCGGCAGAGTGCACGCACGGCGGGCGGCCGCCCCTCACCGCGAGGGGTGGCCGCCCGCGGCGTTCTCAGGCGCGCTTGGGGCTGGTGACCGCGACCAGCTCGGTGCCGTCCTCGGACAGCCGCAGCTCGGTGCGCAGTTCGGCGAGCTCGCCGAGGTGGTGCAGGTGGGTGCCGCCGCAGAAGATCTGCGCGCCGCCCTCGGGCAGTTCGCAGTGCCACTGGCGGCGGGCGGTGAGCTCGGGGCCGGGGACCTCGATCCGGACCGGGGCGTCGGCCGCGACCCAGGCCGCGAGCCGCGCGTTGACGGCCTCGGTGAGGGCGGGCAGGGCGTCGGCGAGGGCGGGGAACTCCTCGGTGGCGTCCGCCGTGAAGCCCTTCTTCTTCAGCGACTTGCCGAGCCGGTAGGTGTCGGTGCTGGCCTCGGTGTCCATCACCGAGCTCGCCATCGCGAGGCTGTCGAAGTCGGGGTTGCCGAAGGCGTCCGAGCGGCCCGGATCCTTGCGCCAGCGCGGGGCGAGCGCGGCGTTCAGGGCGAGGGCGAGCAGGTGGCACCCGCTGTGCGAGGCGCTCAGGGCGGCCCGGCGCCCGGCGTCGACGGCGAGGGCGGCGGTGCGGCCCGTGATGTCGCCGGGGTCGGTGTCGAGGACGTGCAGGACCAGCCAGGACCACTCCTCGTCCCCGCGCTTCACCGGGATCTCGGCGCCGACCAGCGGCGCGCCGCCGTCCGGGCCGACCGCGCCGGTGAGGCAGTCCACCACGGCCAGCTCGGCGCCGTCGACGGTCAGGGTGCCGTGGTCGGCCGGCTGGTCGGGCCAGGTGTGGTCGAGCGGGTGAAACGGGGTCGCCCCGGTCACCACGGCGTACCGGCCGTCGGCCAGCGGGTGCACCGCGAGCACCGGGGACTCTCCGGTCACCGCCCCGGCCGGGAAGCTGACGTGGGTGGTGGGGAGGGTCATGGCTGGCTCCGGTGGCTGTGGACGAACAAGGTCGAGCGGGCCCGGGCCTACCGGCCCGACCCGCCCACCATTGTGCCTCCCGCCCCTCAGCCCAGGGTCGGCAGCTTGATCAGCACCAGCAGCGCGACCAGCTGCACCGCCGCAGCCGCCGCCGCCTTGCCCCAGGGCAGGTCGTGGAGCCGCCGGACCATGCTGGTCAGCAGGTACGCGCAGAACATCCAGGTGACCCAGCCGACGACCTGGACCACCGCGCTGCCGGAGGGCAGCACCAGGTCCAGCAGCAGCCGGGGAGCGTCGGTCAGCCAGCCGATCAGCGCCGCCAGGCCGACCGTCGACTTCCACGGGCCGTCGCCGCCGAGCTGGCGGGCCAGCGCGTAGGTGACCGCGCCGAAGATCCCGCCGACCAGGGTGAAGCCGACGGCGGCGGCGAGCAGGCCGGTCAGCGCCACGGAGAAGGTCGAGTTGACGATGTCGTCGTGGGTCAGCCCGATGCCGAGCACCGCGAGCGCGCCGTACAGCAGCGAGACGGTGAGGGCGGGCAGCCAGACCTGGTGGTCGCGGGTGCGGTCGAAGATCGCGGTCGGGCTGCGGAAGAGGCCGGTGAACAGCTCGCGCCACTGCGGCCGGGGCCCGGCGACGTGCGGCGCGGACTGGCCGCCGGCCCGGTAGACCGCGACGTTGTCCTGGCCGTACGGCGGCTGCGGCTCCTGGCCGTACGGCGCGTGCTGGTCCTGGCCGTACGGCGACTGCTGCCCGTAGCCGCCGTCGTAGTGGCCGGGGCCCGGGCCCTGGCCGTACCAGCCCCGGTCCTGGCCCGGACCGGGCTCGTGACCGTACGGCGGCTGCCGGCCGTACGGGTCGCCGACCGGGAAGGAGCGGGTGCTGCCCGGCCGGTCGGCCGCGTACGGGTCGTACCCGTCTCCGACCGTGCCCCCGGGACCCCCGGAACCGCCGGCGGGACCACCCGGACCACCGGCCGCCGTCGGGTGCGGGGCCGTGAAGTACTCCGGCCCGTCCGGCTGCCCGTGCCCCCCGGGCGCCCCCGCCGG
Organism: Kitasatospora sp. NPDC023118; assembly: GCF_055560875.1. Taxonomy (NCBI): domain Bacteria; kingdom Bacillati; phylum Actinomycetota; class Actinomycetes; order Kitasatosporales; family Streptomycetaceae; genus Kitasatospora; species Kitasatospora sp. NPDC023118. Next base: position 378,991 of record NZ_JBVHHW010000003.1, on the reverse strand, counting down.
TGGCGGGGCCGACCATCCGCCGTGCGGGCGGTCGGCGCCCTGACCGCTGTCGTATCGATTACCAGCCACGCTCCGAAGGTACCCGTCCGGCCCAACGCGCGTCGGCCCCGTACGGAGCCGGGGCCGGTTTGCAGCGAGCCTGAGACGAACGGGTCCGAAAGCCCCCCGGGATGCCGCTACCGCTGGGCGGTGACCGACGGCCCGTGCACCGCGGCGGCCGCGGTGGTGCCGGCCGGGCAGCCGCCCGGGCCGGCCGAGATGCGCACCGCGCCGACCGGCAGCAGGGTGCCGCAGGCGACCCGGATGCCGCTGGGCAGCTCGTTGTCGGACTCCACGATCGCGCCGTCGCCGATCACCGCGCCGTCCAGCGCCGAGCGGTCGCCGACGGTGGCGAAGGCGCCCACGATCGAGTCCTTGACCAGGGTGTCCGGGCCGATCACCGCGCCGGGCAGGATGACGCTGCCCTCGACGATCGCACCGGCCTCGACCACCGCGTCCTCGGAGACCACGGTGCCGCCGCTGAGCACCGCGCCCGGGTGGACGGTGGCGCCGGGCAGCAGCAGGGCGTCGCCGGTCGGGCCGGGGACGGCCGGGGAGTCGACCTTGCCGAGCACCAGGTCGGCCGAGCCGCGGACGAACGCGGCCGGGGTGCCGAGGTCCAGCCAGTACGAGGTGTCGACGACACCGCGCAGCAGCGCGCCGGTGGCCAGCAGCTCGGGGAAGGTCTCGCGCTCGACGGACACCTCCCGGCCGGCCGGGATGCGGTCGATGACGGAACGCGTGAAGACGTAGCAGCCGGCGTTGATCTGGTCGGTGACGATCTGCTCCGGGGTCTCCGGCTTCTCCAGGAACTCCAGCACCCGCCCGTTCCCGTCGGTCGGGACCAGGCCGAAGGCGCGCGGGTCCTCGACCCGGGTGAGGTGCAGGGTGACGTCGGCCCCGGCGGCCACGTGGCCGTCGCGCAGGGCGGCGATGTCCAGCCCGGAGAGGATGTCGCCGTTGAAGATCAGGACCGGATCGTCCGGGCCGCAGGTCAGCCCGGAGGCGGCGTTGCGGATGGCCCCGCCGGTGCCCAGCGGCTCGCGCTCGGTCAGGTAGACCAGCTCGATGCCGTACGGGGTGCCGTCCTGGAAGTGGTCCTCGAACACCTCGGCCAGGTACGAGGTGGCCAGCACCACGCGGGTGACCCCGGCTGCGGCGGCACGGGCCAGCTGGTGCGCGATGAACGGGACGCCCGCCACGGGCAGCATCGGCTTGGGGGTGTGGGTGGTCAGCGGACGCAGTCGCGTGCCCTTACCACCGACGAGCATGATCGCCTCGGTCATGGTCTGCGCTGTTCCCCTTGTGGTCTCTGCGGCCCGGCCCGGCGGGCCGATACCTCCGTCGGTCTTCTGACCCGTCCGGAACGGGCCGACCGGCCTCGCGGCCGGTCCGGCGCCTACTGTATTTCCTTCCGACCGAATGCCCGTCCGGCGGCCGTGCGATCGGCGTCACTCTCCGCCCGGCCGCCCGGCCCCGGGGCCTCGGCCGGGGGCGCCGAAAGCCCGGCCCGGCGGGCGCGTTGGCGGCGTCCACCGAGCCGGGCAGTTGTAGCAGAACTGTCGAACAGCAGTCGCTACGCGTCCACCGTCGCGGGCTCCTCGGCCTCGGCCGGCGGGGTCGCCTTCACCGAGTCGAGCAGCAGCTGGGCCACGTCGACCACCTTCAGGTGCTCCTTGGCCGCGCCCTCGTTCTTCTTGCCGTTGACCGAGTCGGAGAGCATCACCAGGCAGAACGGGCAGGCGGTGGAGACGATGTCCGGGTTGAGCGACAGCGCCTCGTCCACGCGCTCGGTGTTGATCCGCTTGCCGATGCGCTCCTCCATCCACATCCGGGCACCACCGGCGCCACAGCAGAAGCCTCGCTCCTTGTGGCGGTGCATCTCCTGCTGGCGCAGACCGGGGACCTTGTCCATGATCTCGCGCGGCGGGCTGTAGACCTTGTTGTGGCGGCCCAGGTAGCAGGGGTCGTGGTAGGTGATCAGGCCCTCGACCGGGTTGACCGGGACGAGCTTGCCCTCGTCGATCAGGTGCTGCAGCAGCTGGGTGTGGTGGATCACCTCGAAGTGCCCGCCGAGCTGCGGGTACTCGTTGGCGATGGTGTTGAAGCAGTGCGGGCAGGTGGCCACGATCCGCTTGGTCGGGGCGTCCTCCAGCGCGGCGTTCAGCGTCTCCACGTTCTGCGCGCCGAGCATCTGGAACAGGAACTCGTTGCCCAGGCGGCGCGGGGAGTCACCGGTGCAGGTCTCCTCCTTGCCGAGGATCGCGAACTTCACGCCCGCGGTGTGCAGCAGCTCGGCGAAGGCCTTGGTGGTCTTCTTGGCGCGGTCCTCCAGGGCGCCGGCGCAGCCGACCCAGTAGAGGTACTCGACCTCGGCCGGGTCGATGTCCTCGCCGATCACCGGCACCTCGATGCCGGTCTCCTTCTTGAGCTCCTTGACCCAGTCCAGGCGGGCCTTGGTGGCCATGCCCCACGGGTTGCCCTTGTTCTCCAGGTTCTTGAGCATCGTCCCGGCCTCGGTCGGGAAGTTGCTCTCGATCATCACCTGGTAGCGGCGCATGTCGACGATGTGGTCGATGTGCTCGATGTCCACCGGGCACTGCTCGACGCAGGCACCGCAGGTGGTGCAGGACCACAGCACGTCCGGGTCGATGACGCCGTTCTCCTCGGCGGTGCCGATCAGCGGGCGCTCGGCCTCGGCCATGGCGCTCGCCGGGACGTCCTTGAGCTGCTCCGCGGTGGCCTGCTCGGTGCCTTCCATGTCCTTGCCGCCGCCGGCCAGCAGGTACGGCGCCTTGCCGTAGGCGTGCTCGCGCAGGCTCATGATCAGCAGCTTCGGCGAGAGCGGCTTGCCGGTGTTCCAGGCGGGGCACTGCGACTGGCAGCGGCCGCACTCGGTGCAGGTGGAGAAGTCGAGGATGCCCTTCCAGGAGAAGTGCTCGACCTGGGAGACGCCGAAGACGGCGTCCTCGGCCGGGTCCTCGAAGTCGATCGGCTGGCCCTTGCTGGTCATCGGACGGAGCGCACCGAGCGCGGTGCCGCCGTCCTCCTCGCGCTTGAAGTAGATGTTGAAGAAGCCGAGGAAGCGGTGCCAGGCCACGCCCATCGAGGGGTTGAGGCCGATAGTGATGGCCCACGCGAACGAGATGCAGATCTTCAGCGTCGCGAACAGGTAGACCAGGTTCTCCAGGGTGCCGTGCGACAGCCCGCTGAGCGCGGAGACGATCGGGTACGAGACCAGGTGCTCCGGGCCGTACGAGTCGACGCCGGCCAGGGCGCCCTCCAGCGCGCGGAGCATCAGGATGCAGATGCCGATGCCGAGGATCGTGTACTCGACGTAGAAGGCCTGCCAGGCGATCGAGCCGGCGAACCGGGACTTGCGGCCCGACCTGGACGGCAGGCTCATCAGCCGGATCACCATCAGGGTCGCGATGCCCAGCGTGGTCAGGGTGCCGACGAGCTCGACGAAGAGCTGCCAGATCATCCAGTCGCCGATGATCGGCAGTTCCCACTCGGCGTCGAACAGCTGGCCCATCGCGTTGACGATGGTCAGCACCAGGCTGAAGAAGCCGACCGCGACGAACCAGTGGGCGATGCCGACGATCCCCCAGCGGTTCATCCGGGTGTGGCCGATGAACTCGACCGCCACGGTCTTCACGCGCTGGACGGGCTTTCCGAAGCGGGTGGAGTCCGGCGAGCCGGCCAGCACCACCCTGAAGATGTGCCACGCCGCACGAAGGGCGAGCGCGGTGCCGATCACGAATGTGACCAGCGAGATGACGATCGCTGCTAGCTGCATCGGCTCTCCGTCTCCTGCGGCTTGCGGTTGAGCAGTCTCTGCGGTTCTGCGGGTCTGCTTGTTCTCTAAAGTGATTGTACTGGTCGGTAACTTGCCGGGCCGACGGCCCGGACATTACCGGTCGTCAACAGTTCTCCAGAAGGTTCCCAAGCTATGGCGGCAGTCACGTGACTCCCACCCGACGCACCCGATCGCGCCCGATCGCGCCCGGGCGGGGTCCGGCGGACCCGGTGAACCCGGTGAACCCGGTCGTCGGTGTCCGACCCGATCGACGGCTCAGCAAAGTTGAGCGGATCGCACTCATGGCTGTTGACGCTCCCCGCCGAGTCATGCATCCTTGAGCCCGTAAAGCTCAACTCTTCCGTGGAGGTATCTACGATGGCACGCGCGGTCGGCATCGACCTCGGCACGACGAACTCGGTCGTCAGCGTTCTCGAGGGTGGCGAGCCCACCGTCATCACGAACGCCGAGGGCGCCCGGACCACGCCGTCCGTCGTCGCCTTCGCGAAGAACGGCGAGGTCCTGGTCGGCGAGGTGGCCAAGCGCCAGGCGGTGACCAACGTCGACCGCACCATCCGCTCGGTCAAGCGCCACATGGGCACCGGGTGGAAGATCAACATCGACGGCAAGGACTTCACGCCGCAGCAGATCTCGGCCTTCGTGCTGCAGAAGCTGAAGCGCGACGCCGAGGCGTACCTGGGCGAGACCGTCACCGACGCCGTCATCACCGTCCCGGCGTACTTCAACGACTCCGAGCGCCAGGCCACCAAGGAGGCCGGCGAGATCGCGGGCCTGAACGTCCTGCGCATCGTCAACGAGCCGACCGCGGCCGCCCTCGCGTACGGCCTGGACAAGGACGACCAGACCATCCTGGTCTTCGACCTCGGCGGTGGCACCTTCGACGTCTCCCTGCTGGAGATCGGCGACGGGGTCGTCGAGGTGAAGGCCACCAACGGTGACAACCACCTCGGTGGTGACGACTGGGACCAGCGCGTCGTCGACCACCTGGTCAAGGTCTTCCAGTCCGGCCACGGCGTCGACCTGTCCAAGGACAAGATGGCCCTGCAGCGTCTGCGCGAGGCCGCCGAGAAGGCCAAGATCGAGCTGTCCTCGTCCTCCGAGACCTCGATCAACCTGCCGTACATCACGGCCTCCGCCGAGGGCCCGCTGCACCTGGACGAGAAGCTCACCCGGGCCCAGTTCCAGCAGCTGACCTCGGACCTGCTGGAGCGCTGCAAGGTCCCGTTCCACAACGTGATCAAGGACGCCGGCATCTCGCTCTCCGAGATCGACCACGTCGTCCTGGTCGGTGGCTCGACCCGCATGCCGGCCGTCGCCGAGCTCGTCCGCGAGCTGACCGGCGGCAAGGACGCCAACAAGGGCGTCAACCCGGACGAGGTCGTCGCCATCGGCGCCTCGCTCCAGGCCGGCGTCCTCAAGGGTGAGGTCAAGGACGTCCTGCTGCTGGACGTCACCCCGCTGTCCCTCGGCATCGAGACCAAGGGCGGCATCATGACCAAGCTGATCGAGCGCAACACCACGATCCCGACCAAGCGCTCCGAGATCTTCACCACGGCCGAGGACAACCAGCCGTCCGTACAGATCCAGGTCTACCAGGGCGAGCGCGAGATCGCCGCGTACAACAAGAAGCTCGGCATGTTCGAGCTGACCGGCCTGCCGCCGGCGCCGCGCGGCCTGCCGCAGATCGAGGTCACCTTCGACATCGACGCCAACGGCATCATGCACGTCGCGGCCAAGGACCTCGGCACCGGCAAGGAGCAGAAGATGACCGTCACCGGCGGCTCCTCGCTGCCGAAGGACGAGGTCGACCGCATGCGCCGCGAGGCCGAGCAGTACGCCGAGGACGACCACAAGCGCCGCGAGGCCGTCGAGACCCGCAACTCCGCCGAGCAGCTCGTCTACTCGACCGAGAAGTTCATCGCCGACAACGCCGAGAAGCTCCCGGCCGACGTCAAGACCGAGGTCGAGACCGCCATCGGCGAGCTCAAGGAGGCCCTGAAGGGCGAGGACATCACGAAGATCCGCGAGGCCTCGGAGAAGGTCTCCACCACCGCCCAGAAGCTCGGCCAGGCGCTGTACGCCGACGCCGCCGGTGCCGGTGCGGCCGCGGCCGGTGAGTCCACCCACGCCAAGGAGGACGACGTCGTCGACGCCGAGATCGTGGACGACGAGAAGCCCAAGGGCGGTGCGGCGGCATGACGGACAAGCCGCAGGACGGCAAGCCCGACGACGACTCCGCCGCCGAGGAGGCCGTGATCAAGGCTGCCGAGGAGGCCGCGGCGGCGGGTTCCGGCGAGGACTCCGAGGACCTCGCCACGGCCAAGCGCGAGCTGGCCGAGCGCACTGCGGACCTGCAGCGACTGCAGGCCGAGTACCAGAACTACCGCAAGCGGGTCGAGCGCGACCGGCTGACCGTCCGCGAGATCGCGGTCTCCAACATCCTGGAGTCCCTGATCCCGGTCCTGGACGACATCGGCCGCGCCCGCGAGCACGGCGAGGTGACGGGCGGCTTCAAGTCCGTCGCCGAGTCCCTGGAGACGGTCGTCGCCAAGCTGGGCCTCCAGCAGTTCGGCAAGGAGGGCGAGCCCTTCGACCCGACCCAGCACGAGGCGCTGATGCACAGCTACTCCTCGGACGTCACCGAGGACACCTGCGTGCAGATCCTCCAGCCCGGCTACCGCATCGGCGAGCGGATCATCCGCCCGGCGATGGTCGCCGTGGCGGAGCCCCAGCCGGGCACCCAGACGACGTCCGCCCCGGACGCCGAGGCGAAGTCCGCCGACGCGGACACGTCCGACGGCGGCTCGGACAGCTGACAACCTGTGACAGCTGACAACCAGTGCGCTGCGGAGTCGTACGCCGGCCAACACGGCGGCCGGCTCCGCAGCGCGCTGTCAACGGCTCTTCTGCCAGTTGCTGTTGACAGCGCAGTGACGATGGACATCGGGAGGTGGCGGAGGCCGTGAGCGAGCGCAGCGAGCGAACCGTCAAGAGGTGCGCGTGCCGCGAATCGGCTGCCGAGCGAAGCGAGGTGGGCGCATGAGCGGCAAGGACTTTGTCGAGAAGGACTACTACAAGGTCCTCGGCGTGCCCAAGGACGCCACCGCCACCGAGATCAAGAAGACCTACCGCAAGCTGGCGCGCGAGTTCCACCCGGACGCGAACAAGGGCGACGCCAGGGCCGAGGAGCGCTTCAAGGACATCTCCGAGGCGTACGACGTCCTCTCCGACGAGAAGCGCCGCAAGGAGTACGACGAGGCCCGCAGCCTCTTCGCCAACGGCGGCTTCCGCACCGGCGGCCCCGGCACCGGCAGCTACGGCTTCGACTTCGGCGACCTCTTCAGCGGCAACCAGGGCGGCGGCGGTGGCGGGCTCGGCGACGTCTTCGGCGGCCTGTTCAACCGCGGCGGCACCCGGCAGGCCCAGCCCCGGCGCGGCGCCGACGTCGAGACCGAGGTGACGCTCTCCTTCGAGGAGGCGGTGGACGGCGCGACCGTCCCGCTGCGGATGACCAGCCAGGCCCCCTGCCGCGTCTGCAACGGCACCGGCGCCAAGTCCGGCACCACCCCGCGGGTCTGCCCGACCTGCGTCGGCGCCGGCACCGTCAGCCGCGGCCAGGGCGCCTTCGCGCTCTCCGAGCCGTGCAAGGACTGCCGCGGCCGGGGCATGATCGTCGACGACCCGTGCACCGACTGCCACGGCAGCGGCCGGGCCAGCTCGGCCCGCACCATGCAGGTCCGCATCCCGGCCGGCGTCCAGGCCGACCAGCGGATCCGGCTCAAGGGCAAGGGCGCCCAGGGCGAGCGCGGCGGCCAGCCCGGCGATCTCTACGTCACCGTCCACGTCGACCCGCACCCGGTGTTCGGCCGCAAGGGCGACAACCTGACCGTCACCGTCCCGGTCACCTTCCCCGAGGCGGCCCTCGGCGCCACCATCGAGGTGCCCACGCTCGGCGGCCCCGCCGTCAAGCTCAAGCTGCCCCCGGGCAGCGCCAACGGTCTCACCATGCGCGCCCGCGGCAAGGGCGCCACCCGCAAGGACGGCACCCGCGGCGACCTCCTCGTCACCGTCGAGGTCGTGGTGCCTCAGCACGTCGACGGCGACGCGCTGAACGCCCTGGAGCAGTACCGCGAGGCCACCGCCTCCGACGACCCACGAGCCGCCCTCTTCCGGGCGGCGAAGGGAGCGTGACGACCAGATGACCCCGAACCCGATGACCCCCGACAGCCCGATCGGCCCCGGCCTCGGCGAGGGCCTTCCCGGTGACGGCCACCGCCGCACCCGGCGCACCGCCGCGGCCCCGCCGCAGTACGTGCTCACCGAGGAAACCCCGGTGTACGTCATCTCGGTCGCCGCCGAGCTGTCCGGCCTGCACCCGCAGACCCTGCGCCAGTACGACCGCCTCGGTCTGGTCTGCCCCGACCGCACCGCCGGCCGCGGCCGCCGCTACTCCGCCCGCGACATCCAGCAGCTGCGGGAGGTCCAGCGGCTCTCCCAGGACGAGGGCATCAACCTGGCCGGCATCAAGCGGATCATCGAGCTGGAGAACCAGGTCACCGCCCTCCAGGCCCGCATCACCGAGCTGGTCGACTCGCTCGAAGGCGCCGCCACCGCCTTCCAGCAGCGCGAGGCCGCCGTCCACGCCTCCTACCGCCGCGACCTCGTCCCGTACCAGCCCCCCACCCCCCAGTCCAGCGCCCTCGTCGTCTGGCGCCCCAAGCGCTGACCCGGGGCACAGCTCACCTCGTCAGCCGCCGGCTCCCTCCTGTTCGGGGGGTGCCGGCGGCTGACGGATATGTGAGAGAGTGCTGGACCGAAGCGCGTCATGGTCGGCTATAGCCGGCCAGCGCAGCTCAATTGATGGTTCCGGTTAAAACTGACAACAGCGATGACTACTTGCTCGGTCGATGACAGGGAGTCGAAGGTGAGTGGACGAGAAAAGCCAGGTCTCCCGACCGGCGGATCACGAATACTGTCTCCCGATGCCCGAGCGCTGTATCTCAAGACTGTCCACAATGGCGGCACGACAGAGAAAGCGAAATCGGCAGAATGCGATGCCCTTCGCGAGCTTCTCGATCTAGGCCTCCTGGTCCCCGACGGCGGCGACCCAGACCTGTTCATCGCAGTCGATCCGGCCCGCCTGTCATTCAGGCTGAGCACCGCGTGGCAGCACCAGGCCCTCGACCTGCTGTCACGTGCCGTTACATTGCCCGCCGACCTCAGCGAGCTGGCCGAAGCCTTTCACAGTCCGGATCAGGAAGGCGGACCAATTGAATATGTTCGAGGCAAGGCACACATCAACCAGCGCCTCCAGCAGATCTCAGCGGCCGGGATAACTGAGGGCCTGGCCATGCAGCCCGGGGGACCGCGGCCTCCTGAACTGCTCGCCGCAGGGATGGAGCGCGACCTCAAGAGCCTGCAACAGGGTGCGACGATGCGCAGCATTTACAATGCAAGCACGCGCCACCATCAGCCTACTCGCGAATACGTTTCCAGGCTGACCAAGGAAGGTTATCAGTTTCGCACCCTGGACGAACCGTACGCTCGGCTCATCATTCTCGACAAGCGCCTCGCGATAATTCCGGTGAAGGGCGACGACATAGCGGCCTTCATCCACGACCCAGGCGTTATAAATTTCCTTGTCGAGGAGGTTTTCGAACGCAACTGGAGTCGAGCTCTGGAGTTCGACGGCGACACTGCCATCCCCCAGGAAGTCATCCCGAGACTGCGACAGACAATTGTCGACCTACTGCTGTCGGGCACCAATCACCGCGTCATCGCACGTCGACTGGGGATCAGCGAACGCACTCTCGCGCGCCACATAGCTGAGATGAGAGAGGAATACAACGTCGACTCCCTCTTCCAGCTCGGCTACATGCTGGGCCGCTCCTCCCAACACAGACCGGAATGAGCCACCCCGAGGTCAAGCCCCGGTCAGGGTCACGCAAAGACGACATCCGGCCCGACAGAGCAGGCTTCCATCAACCCCAGTTGATGTCGTCGGCAATACGCTGAGCCGTCGAAAGGGCTTGGGCGCCGCTGTCCGCCTTCAGGTCCGGCTGCGACCCGGCACCGCCCGCTACGACACAGACGCCGACCAGGGCCGTGGCCGCAATGGCGACCGAGAACGCGACCTTACGCATAATCCTGGACATACCGGACAACTGCCCGCCCCTTTCCGTAAGCTCCGCGAGCCGCACTAATAGCACTGGAGTCCATATGATGCCGCACTCAGAGTTGCGGTGTCACGCCCCGGGCCTCGAACGGCTGCGTCATCTCCCTGCCAGGCATCCAGATGACAGGGCCGAAACCTGGACTCGGCAGTGACCGCTGATAGACGATCAGTTCGCCCCCGATGGTCCAGCAATGGCAGGCCAAACTGTTGCTGTACTGTCAAAGTCTAACCACAGCAGGGCACCGGACAACTTGAAGCAGCAACCACTTTCAACGCCCACCGGCGCCGCATCCCAAACCCGGTCGGCCTTCCCCCGGAGTCGACATGACTGAGCCCTACCTGCGTCACCACGACAGCCAGGCCCCTGAGGGTCGGCGTGCACGTGTGTTCCTGGCCGCGCCGCTGATGCGGCTGACCGGCCCGGCCGACAGCGTGGTGACCCTCGCCAGCCGGACGCGGCTGACGACGCTCCGCACCACCCTGCTCCGCAGCGGCGCCGCCGTGTACAGCGCGCACCACAGCGACGCCTGGACCGTCGCCGGCCGCGCGCCCGAGCCCCGGGTGCCGTCCGACTTCCGCGCCCTGCAGTCCGCGGACCTGGTCTTCGCCTACGTCGGAGCGCCGCTCTCGGCCGGGGTGAGTCTGGAACTGGGCTGGGCGTCGGCCCTGCGGAAGCCGATCGTCCTGCTCGTCGACGAGGCGATCACCCACAACCCGCTGATCGCCACCATCGAGCAGGTCGCCCCCGTCCTGCCGCTGGTCTTCGACGACACCTGGTCGCAGGAGGCCCTCAACCACACGGTGGAGACCGCCCTGGACTGGGCCGGCATGGCGCTCTCCCTCCGCGAGGGCTTCTGGACCGCGCCGGGCGAGCAGTTCAACGTCCCCCGACAGCAGTCCTCCGTCCCCGGCTACTGGCCGACCGGCGCCGCCACCGGCTGAGCAGAGCGCACCCCCCGGACTCCCCTCCGGGCTCTTGCTTCCGCCGATCGCCGCGCAGCCCGGCTGTCTCCGCCCGGGCTGCGCGGCGAACAACGGCCCCGGGCAGGTCGAGTACCGGCTCAGGCACCGCGGACTCCCCTCATCTGCCAGCCGAGCCGGAAGAGCGTCTCGGCGTCGTACAGTTCGCGCAGGCGGGCGATGTGGCCGGCCACGGTCCACTCGCTCAGCCCCCTGCGGCCGGCGATCGCCCGCTGTGTGAGCCCCCGAGCGAGCCGGCACCCCCGACGATCCGGACGACTCCGGTGCAGTCGTGGCGCCGCGGAGTGGTGTCGTAGGCCGCGGTCAAGTCTCCCAACAGGTCCGGGAGTTGTTCGGCCTGTACCAACAGGCGGGTCCCCGCCGCCCGGAGGCCGACGCCGAGGCGGGCGGTGACCGAGCGCGGGTTGATCGCGCTGAGCGACCCGTCCGAGATGTACGGCTTCAGCAGGCCCAGGTCGAGGCGGCGAGGTGGAGGACGCGTTCGGCCGGGCCGGGCTCGTCAGTCATCGCGGGAGCCTCTCATCAGCCACCCGAGCTGGAAGAGGGTCTGGGCGCCGTAGCGGTCGCGCAGTCGGGAGATGTGGGCGGCGACGGTGCGCTCGCTCAGGCCCAGCCGGGTGGCGACGGCGCGCTGCGTGAGGCCGCGGGCGAGCAGGCGGCCGACCCGGTCGGGGATGGTGCGGGCGGTGCTCTGGCCGAGGCAGCCGGCGGCCTCGGTGGTGTCGGCGCGGGCCCAGTCGCGTTCAAAGGCGCCGATCAGGAAGGTGAGGGCGGCCGGGTCGCTGATGAAGGCGGCGGTGCTGTTGTCGTCGTTGGCGGCGATGACGGCGACGCTGCGGTCGAAGACGATCATCCGCTGGAAGGCCTCGTCGAGGACCCGGATCTGCGAGCCGTACCGGGTGACCTCCTCGGCGTAGGCGAGCGCGGGCGGGTCGGCGAACGCGACCGGCTGGTAGATGGTGCGCAGCGAGCAGCCGCGCTGGAGGAGTTGGACGTCCTGGGCGAGGGCGATCTGGAGGGTGTCGGCCGGTCGGTGGCCGGGCTGGGCGGTCAGCACCTCGGAGCGGCAGTCGGAGACCAGTTGGGAGATCCGCTGACGGATGTGCACGTGGCCCTCGACGTAGACCGCGCCGCCGGAGCGGCCGGACGGGCGGGGCATCGTGTCGTAGGCGCGGGTGAGGGTGTCCAGGGCACCCGGGAGGTTCTCCGCGCGGACCAGCAGGCGGGTCGCCTCGCTGCGGAGTTCGGCGCCGAGGCGGTCGCTGACCGAGCGCGGGCTGACGGCGGTGTAGCAGCGATCCATCCGGTTGGCCATCAGCAGGCCGATGTCGAGGAGTTGCCGGAGCGCGTCGCGGTCGGTGTCCCCGATGTCGGCGCAGGGAATGCGGCCGCCTTCGGCGATGATCGCCAGGTAGAGCTTTCGGGCCGCCTCGTCGGGTCCCCCGCCCACGGGTGCCGCGTGGTGCGGCGTGACCGCCGGTTCCGCCGTCACGTCACACTCTCCCTGCCGGACGCCTCTCCCCTGGTGTTGCCCCTGCCCGTACGCGCGAGTCGCGGGTGCGCGGTACCGGATGCCGGGTGTGCTCACGGTACCGGTCGGACGGCGGGCCCCCGGGTCCGGGCGCCGTCGCACACCGGGTGCCCGGGGGCCGCCGTCAGCACGCCAATGCCCGGGCGCTTCCGTCGAGGCGGAGCAGCGACGCTACGACGGATCCGGATCCGGAGCCCATCACCACACATGGACCCCGGCCGGCGCTCTTCCCCCCCGTTCCACGCGTGCGGAACGTCGCACACGCGGTCAGACCTGAAGAGCAAGTCGCCACCATCGGGCTGCGGTTGCCCGGCGACCTTGGCGTGCCTCCACCCTCACAGCGTGACGCCCGGTGGACAAGTGCCGCCCGAGTGCAGGTTCGCGCATTTGCAGTTACCTGCATCCCGGCGCCGGAGCGGTGCCGTGGGCGGCGGGCGGGATTCCGGTAAAGCCCGAGGCCAGCGTGGGGTACGGGCGGCGACGGCCGGTTGGCTGTGCACGGTCAGCCTGAAGGTGCGCGTTCCTGCAAGGGCGGCGTGCTCCTGAGAAGGGCGGCGTGCTCCTGAGCTGGGGCCGTTCCTCCGACCGGGCGTCCGGCCGGGTCAGCGCGCCAGCAGTCGCCCGCGCACCAGCCCCGCGGCGGTGCCCCCCGCCGCCAGCACCCAGGCGACGACCAGCAGCAGGTAGAGCCCGGCGGCCAGCGCGGTGAAGCCGCCGAAGCCGGTGTGCCGGGCGAGCGCGGCGGCGCCGGTGACACAGGTGCCGATCGGGAAGGTGTAGGCCCACCAGGTCATCGCGAACGGCATCCCGGCCCGGCGGGCCCGCAGGTTGGCGGTGAGCGCGACGGCCAGCCAGAGCATCGCGACGCCGATCACCGCGGTGCCGTACAGCTCGGCCAGCGGCAGCATGACGGGCGCCAGGGAGGGCAGCACCGTGCGGGCGGCGTCGGCGAACTGGTGGATCGCGGTGACGGACTGGCCGAGCGGGCCGAGCACCAGGAACAGCGCGGGGGTGAGCGTCAGGGCGGGCGGCTTGCTGTGGAACAGCCCGGTGAACACCACCGGCAGCAGCACCAGGGTGGCCAGCAGGCCGACCCCGAACAGCGCCCAGCAGCCGTACAGCAGGGCCTGCTGGGGCAGTCCGGCGGGCAGGTGCGGGACGAGGGCCGGGCCGCAGGCGGAGGCGACCAGCGGGGCGACCACCGGCAGCAGCCAGGTCGGGTTGGCCTCCAGCGCGGACACCGGGTGCCGGGTGATCATCAGGTACGGGATGCCGGCGGCGACGGTCAGCGCGTACAGGGTGCCGACGCCCCACAGCACGGCGTCCAGGGCGACCGCCGGGCCGGTGCCGATGACCCGGGAGCCGAGCAGCAGGGTGCCGAGCCCGACCGCCAGCAGCGCCATCGGCGGGCAGCCGTAGAAGACCGCGGTGGCCGGGTTGTCCAGCAGCTGGGCGCGGGCCGCCTCGCGGTGCCGGGTGAGGTGGACCAGCCGGGCCCCGGCCAGCACCAGCAGGGCGGCCAGTCCGAGCGCCCACATCACCTCGCCGAAGCCGATCAGCCCGGGCACCCGGACCGGCAGGGCGGCGGCGCCGTTGGCGATGATCGCGGTGCCCATCACGGCGGCGTACCAGTTGGGGCCGAGCTGGGCGAGGTCGAACCGGGGGAGCCGGGTGCGGAGGGCGGGACGGGTGAGCGGGCGGACATCGGCCAGGGTGGACATGGTTCTACCCTGGCCCGGCGGCCCGGCCGCCGGTAGCGCCACGGATCCTATGAGGACATAGCCTGAACCTATGGCTCTCTCCCCGCACGTCCCCGAACTGGGCGCCCTGGAACTGCTGCTCGCGGTGGCCCGGCTGGGCAGCGTCGGCCGGGCCGCAGCCGAGCTGGGCGTCAGCCAGCCGACCGCCAGCGCCCGGATCAAGGGCATGGAACGGCAGATCGGCGTCCCGCTGCTGGAGCGCTCGCCCCGGGGCAGCCGGCCCACCGAGGCGGGCCGGCTGGTGGTCGAGTGGGCCCGACAGGTGGTGGAGGCGGCCCAGGCGCTGGACGCCGGGATCGACGCGCTGCGCGAACGCCGGGACGCCAAGCTGCGGGTAGTGGCCAGCCTGACCGTCGCCGAGTACCTGATGCCGGGCTGGCTGCTGGCGCTCTCCGAAGCCAGCCCGGGGACGGCGGTGACGCTGCGGACGGCGAACTCGGCGGAGGTCGCCGGGCACGTGCTGGCCCGGGAGGCCGACCTCGGCTTCGTCGAGGGCCCGTCCACCCCGCCCGGGCTGGCCGGCGCGGTGGTGGCGGCGGACCGGCTGGTGGTCGTGGTGGCGCCCGGCCACCCGTGGGCGCGTCGGCGCACCCCGCTGACCGGGACCGAGCTGGCGGCCACCCCGCTGGTGCTCCGGGAGCCCGGCTCGGGCACCCGGGAGGTGCTGGAGATGGCGCTGACACCGTACGGGGGCGCGACGCGGCCCCGGCTGGAGCTGGCCTCGTCCACCGCGCTGAAGGCGGCGGCGATGACCGGGGCGGGGCCGGTCTGCCTGAGCGAGCTGGCGGTGGTGGAGGAACTGGCCACCCGGCGGCTGGTCGAGGTGCCGCTGGCGGAGGAGCTGGACCTGCGGCGGCCGCTGCGCGCGGTGTGGCCGGCCGGGCACCGGCCGAGCGGACCGGCCCGGGAGCTGCTGGGGCTGACCCGGCGGACGAACGGCCGGACCGCCAAGAGGAGGAGTTGAGCCCGGGGAACCTGAGCCCGGGGAACCTGAGCCCGGGGAACCTGAGCCCGGGGAACCTGACCCCGGGGAACCCGACCCCGGCGAAAGGTCGAGCCGGGGGAAACCCGGGCCCGATGAAAACTTGAGCGGAATAGACTCAAGTTAGTGCATGCTGTACGTGGCAGTAGTGAAGGACGACGAGGGAGGATCCCCCAGCAGTGGACGCGAGCAAGTTCACCACCAAGACGCAGGACGCCCTGTCCGCCGCGATCCGGCAGGCGGGCGCGGACGGCAACCCGGACGTCAAGCCGGTGCACATCCTGATCGCCCTGCTGGAGCAGCCCGAGGGCATCGCCCGGCCCCTGCTGGAGGCGGTCGGGGCGAACGCCGCCCGGATCGACGCCGAGGCGCGCCGCCAGCTGACCGCGCTGCCCAGCGCGATGGGCTCGACGGTCGCCGCCCCGCAGCTCGCTCGGGACACCCTCGCCGTGCTCACCGAGGCCGGCAAGCGCGCGGACGACCTGGACGACCAGTACGTCTCCACCGAGCACCTGATGGTCGGCCTGGCCGCCGAGGGCGGGCCGGTGGCCGAGCTGCTGGTGCAGCAGGGCGCCACGCCCAAGGCGCTGCTCGCCGCCTTCAAGGACGTCCGGGGGAGCGGCCGGGTCACCTCGCCGGACCCGGAGGGCACCTACAAGGCGCTGGAGAAGTACGGCACCGACCTCACCCAGGCCGCCCGGGACGGCAAGCTCGACCCGGTGATCGGCCGTGACCACGAGATCCGCCGGGTGGTCCAGGTGCTCTCCCGCCGGACCAAGAACAACCCGGTGCTGATCGGCGAGCCCGGCGTCGGCAAGACCGCCGTGGTCGAGGGCCTGGCCCAGCGCATCGTGGCCGGCGACGTGCCGGAGTCGCTGCGCGGCAAGCGGCTGGTCGCGCTGGACCTCAGCGCGATGGTGGCCGGCGCCAAGTTCCGCGGCGAGTTCGAGGAGCGGCTGAAGGCCGTCCTGAACGACATCAAGGCCTCCGACGGCCAGGTCGTCACCTTCATCGACGAGCTGCACACCATGGTCGGCGCGGGCGCCGGCGGCGACTCGGCGATGGACGCGGGCAACATGCTCAAGCCGATGCTGGCCCGCGGCGAGCTGCGGATGGTCGGCGCCACCACGCTGGACGAGTACCGCGAGCGGATCGAGAAGGACCCGGCCCTGGAGCGCCGCTTCCAGCAGGTGCTGGTCGGCGAGCCCAGCGTGGAGGACTCGATCGCCATCCTGCGCGGTCTCAAGGGCCGGTACGAGGCGCACCACAAGGTGCAGATCTCGGACGCCGCCCTGGTCGCCGCCGCCACCCTGTCCAACCGCTACATCACCTCCCGCTTCCTGCCCGACAAGGCGATCGACCTGGTCGACGAGGCGGCCTCCCGGCTGCGGATGGAGATCGACTCCTCCCCGGTCGAGATCGACGAACTCCAGCGCGCCGTCGACCGGTTGCGGATGGAGGAGCTGGCCCTGGAGAAGGAGTCGGACCAGGCCTCGATCGACCGGCTGGCCCGGCTGCGGCGCGATCTCGCCGACCGGAACGAGCAGTTGAGCGTGCTGACGGCGCGCTGGGAGCAGGAGAAGAAGAGCCTCAACCGGGTCGGCGAGCTCAAGGAGCGGCTGGACGACCTGCACGGTGCGCTCGAACGGGCCCAGCGCGACGGGGACTTCGAGCGGGCGTCCAAGCTGATGTACGCCGAGATCCCGGCGGCCGAGAAGGAGCTCACCGACGCCCAGGATCGCGCCGCCGACCAGGATGCCTCGGCGTCGATGGTCAAGGAGGAGGTCGGCCCGGACGACGTGGCCGATGTGGTCGCCTCCTGGACGGGCATCCCGGCCGGCCGCCTGATGGAGGGCGAGAGCGCCAAACTCCTGCGCATGGAGGAGGAGTTGGGCAGGCGCCTGATCGGCCAGGCGGAGGCCGTGCAGGCGGTCTCGGACGCGGTGCGCCGCACCCGCTCGGGCATCGCCGACCCGGACCGCCCGACCGGCTCCTTCCTGTTCCTCGGCCCGACCGGTGTCGGCAAGACCGAACTCGCCAAGGCGCTGGCCGACTTCCTGTTCGACGACGAGCGGGCGATGGTCCGGATCGACATGAGCGAGTACGGCGAGAAGCACTCGGTCTCCCGCCTGGTCGGCGCCCCGCCCGGGTACGTCGGCTACGAGGAGGGCGGCCAGCTCACCGAGGCGGTCCGCCGCCGCCCGTACAGCGTGGTGCTGCTGGACGAGGTGGAGAAGGCCCACCCGGAGGTCTTCGACGTCCTGCTCCAGGTGCTGGACGACGGCCGGCTCACCGACGGCCAGGGCCACACGGTGGACTTCCGCAACGCGATCCTGATCCTCACCTCCAACCTGGGCAGCCAGTACTTGGTGGACCCGGCCATCCCCGAGGACAAGAAGAAGGCCCTGGTGCTGGACTCCGTCCGGGCCGCGTTCAAGCCGGAGTTCCTCAACCGGCTGGACGACATCGTGGTCTTCGACCCGCTGGGCACCGGCGAGCTCAGCCGGATCGTCGACATCCAGGTGGCCCGCCTCGGCGAGCGGCTGCGCGAGCGGCGGCTCACCCTGGACGTCTCCGAGGCCGCCCGGGACTGGCTGGCGCTCACCGGGTACGACCCGGCGTACGGCGCCCGCCCGCTGCGCCGGCTGGTGCAGTCCGCGATCGGCGACCAGCTGGCCCGGGCGATCCTGTCCGGCCAGGTGCACGACGGGGACACCGTCCTGGTCGAGCGGGACGAGGCGAGCGACCGCCTCACCGTCCGCGGTCGGGGCCGGCTGGAGAAGTAACACCGGAAGGGCCGGTATGGGCCAGTACGGGCTGGTACGGGCCGCTCCCCGCGCTCAGGCGCGCGGAGCGGCCCGAACCGCGTCGTGCCGACTCCCCGTGGCCGGTCGGCTCCCCGCGGTCAGTCCGCCGCGCCCCGCCGCTGCCGCCGCGAGCGGTCCCGCCAGGTGCGCGCCAGCTGGTGCAGCTCGGCCCCCTGCCCCTGCGGCAGGTTCCACGTCTGGGTGAGCAGCCGCAGCGTGGAAACCCGCGGGCAGGACACCCCCCGCTCCAGGTCGCGGATCGACCGCACGCTCAGTCCCGACACCTCCCCCAACTGCTCCTGCGTCATCCCCCGCTCCAGCCGGATGTTCCGCAGCAGCCTCCCGAGCGAGGCACCCTCCCCGGTCACCGTACGCTCCATCCCGCTTCCCCCCTTCAGCTCAAATAACATCAACTCGCCCATCGGATAAGGACGTTGCCAACGGCGAGTTCCGTCGCACGCTAACCGCATCCGGCCGGTACGGCAGCCGAACCCGCGCACCGGGCGCGTGACTTGGCTCACCCGCGCACCCGGCGCGCCGCCCGGCCGCCGCCCGCCGGGCACCCTGGGCGACCGGTGCCCGCCACACGCCGAAGGAAGATCGACGCGCCCCCGGGTGCCCCTGTGAGCGAGGCCCCGAATGAGGCAGGATGGGAGGTGGAAAGGGCGGCCTCTCATTGCCGGCCACCACGTGCACTGAGGAAGAGGACCCCCATGAGCATCGACCCGTCGTCCATCCCGTCCTTCGGCGTACCCGGAGGCGGCCAGCCCGGTGGCCAGGGCGGGCGGCCGGCCGGCCCTCCGCCGATCATCGTCCCGGACCAGGGTCTGGTCACCCAGCTGCTCGACCAGATGCAGCTCAAGCACGTCGTGGACGAGGAGGGCGACCTCACCGCCCCCTGGGAGGGCTTCCGCGTCTACTACATGTTCCGCGGCGAGCAGAAGGAGCTCTTCGCGGTGCGCGCCTTCTACGACCGCGCGTACCCGCTGGAGAAGAAGGGCGAGATCCTCGACCTGATCGACGAGTGGAACCGCGAGACCCTCTGGCCGAAGGTCTACACCCACACCCACGAGGACGGCGTGGTCCGTCTGATCGGTGAGGCCCAGATGATCGTGGGCACCGGCGTCAACCTGGACTACTTCGTCACCACCACCGCGAACTGGACCCAGGCCGCGGTCGGCTTCGAGCAGTGGATCGTCGAGCGCCTGGGCCTGCAGAACGAGATCGAGGGCGAGGAGGGCGAGGACGAGGGCTCCGACGAGGCCTGACCCCGCTTCCCCCCGTACGGCCCGCCACCGCGCTCACGTCGCGGTGGCGGGCCGTCCTTGTCCCCGGCCCCCGGCTGTCCCAGGATGGGCGCGACGACGACGCGTGAGGAGCCACCGATGGGTACCAGGCCGCTGCTGAACCGCCGACTGGCCGGGATGGGAACGACGATCTTCGCCGAGATGTCGGCCCTGGCCACGGCCACCGGCTCGATCAACCTCGGGCAGGGCTTCCCGGACACCGACGGGCCCGAGGAGGTCCGCGAAGCGGCCGTACGGGCCCTGCGCGAGGGCCGGGGCAACCAGTACCCGCCCGGCCCCGGCATCCCCGAGCTGCGGCAGGCCGTCGCCGAGCACCAGCAGCGCTTCCACGGCCTGACCTACGACCCGGACACCGAGGTGCTGGTCACCGCCGGCGCCACCGAGGCCATCGCCGCCGCCCTGCTGGCGCTGCTGGAGCCGGGCGACGAGGTGATCGCGTTCGAGCCGTTCTACGACTCCTACGCCGCCTGCATCGCCATGGCCGGCGCCACCCGCGTGCCGCTCACCCTCCGCGCGCCGTCCTTCCGCCCCGACCTGGACGAGCTGCGCACCCTGATCACCCCGCGCACCCGGCTGCTGCTGATCAACACCCCGCACAATCCGACCGGACTCGTCCTCAACCCCGACGAGCTCGCCACCATCGCCGAGCTCGCCGTCGAGCACGACCTGCTGGTCGTCACCGACGAGGTGTACGAACACCTCGTGTTCGCCACCGGCCACCACCCCATCGCCGCCCTGCCCGGCATGCGCGAGCGCACCGTCTCCATCTCCTCGGCCGGCAAGACCTTCTCGTTCACCGGCTGGAAGGTTGGATGGGTAACGGCCGGCTCGGCCCTGATTTCGGCGGTCCGCACGGCCAAGCAGTACCTCACCTACGTCAGCGCGGGCCCGTTCCAGTACGCCGTCGCCGAGGCCCTCCGGCTCCCCGACAGCTACTTCGACTCGTTCCGCGCCGACCTGCTCCGCAAGCGCGATCTGCTCGCCGACGGCCTCGCGTCAGCCGGTTTCCAGGTCTTCCACCCGGAGGGCACGTACTTCATCACCACCGACATCACCCCGCTCGGAGAGAAGGACGGCCTGGAGTTCTGCCGTTCCCTCCCCGAGCGCTGCGGCGTCGTCGCCATCCCCAACGTCGTCTTCTACGACAACACCGAGGCCGGTCGATCCCTCGTCCGCTTCACTTTCTGCAAGCGCGATGATGTGATCACCGAAGCTGTGGCCCGGCTCCAGCAGCTCTGACGGGTGCTGGTGAGGCCGCCCAAGGGCGGTCTCACCAGCACGCCTGCCCTGCCGCCGGAGCCGCCTGCCGACCGATACCCAGCCCGGTCCTGGCAGCCCGGAGTGCGGTGCGGGCACAGGTGGCACCGGCGATGGGCCGCCATCAAGCTCCTCGGCGAGCGCGTCCACCCGGAGACCGGCCGGTGGATGCCGTACACGGCCTGCGAGATCGTCAGCGGTACCGCCGAGGCGGTGGACACGGACGAGCTGGACGCCCTCGCGTGGGTGGCACTCGCCGAGATCCCCGAGTACGTGCCGTACGGGCTCTTCGAGCCGGTGCAGGCGTACCTGGACATTGCGCCCACGGGCCTGACCGAGGCTCTACGGGCGGCCATCCGCCGGGTGGCCGCCCGTAGGGCTATTGGTTCAGCCTGGCGGAGAGTCGATATCCCAGGTGTGTCGCATTTCCCTGATGTCGATCACGGAGCCTGTGCCATCTTGAAATCAGTCAGTCGGCGAAGGTGCCGACCAGCCGCTGCGGGGCGATCCTGACGACCACCCGCACCACTTCCGGCGGCAGTTCAAGGTACTCCTTGCCCGCGCCGGGCCCCTCGTACTGCTCGGCCAGTGCGACAGCGACCTTCCGGCCCAGGTCCTCGGCCACCGTCGCGGTGCCGCGCACCTCCAGGTATCGCAGCGGGTCGGCCCGGTCGTAGACCGTCAGGCTGACCCGCGCGTCGCGCTCCATGTTGGTGACCTTGCGGCGGCCGGCTGCCGAAGAGAGCAGCAGGTCGTCGCCGTCCCGGGCGACCCAGACCACCGAGGTCTGCGGGCTGCCGTCGGGGTTCAAGGTGGCCAGCACCGCAGGATTCACATCGTCAAGAAGCCTGCGGGCAGCGTCGTTCAACTTGATCCTCACGCCTGCGACCCTAGCCAGGTTGTCAGGCAGTGTCGACCGACATCTATCCCCTGCCGGCGCACGCGCGACAGCCCGCCGACCGAGATCGCAAACCGCGAGACCCCGACGCCGCCGGCGCCGCGGCACTCATCTGCTTCCGGCGCCTGTCACGTCAGATGTGACGCGGCGGCCTTGCCCTACGGGACGTTCCAAGCGGAGATGACGGGTTGCCCGTCTTCGGTGGCCAGGAAGCTGAGAGTGCCCGGATGCGGGTGGCCGAGCAGTCGGCTCGCGGACGCGTCGAGGCCGAGCCAGCGCACGGTGAGCACGCGCGCCAGGTGGCCGTGTGCGACCACGGCGACATCGCCCTCGCTCAGCAGCGGACGGATGCGGTCCAGCACCGCGTCTGTGCGTGCGGCAACCTGCCGGAGCTCCTCGCCGGGATGGTCGGCGTCACCGGCGATGACGCCGTCGCGCCACAGGTCCCAGCCCGGCCTCGCCTCGCGGATCTGCTCTGCGGTCATGCCTTCATAGCCGCCGTAGTCCCACTCCAGCAGATCGGGATCGGGCTTGGCGCCGGTCAGTCCGGCGAGCTCAGCCGTCCGCATGGCGCGGCTCAGCGGGCTGCTGAACACGGCAACCAGACGGCGGTTGGCCAGCCTCGGAGCGAGAGCACTGGCCGCAGCCTCGCCCGCTGCGGTCAGCGCGACGTCGGTCCGTCCAGCGTGCTGGCCCGACAGGCTCCACTCGGTCTGGCCGTGCCTGATCACTATCAGCTCCCCCATAGCCGCGCACGCTATCTGATCTCGTGGCACTCCGAGACGGTTTCTGCGGGCCGTAGCCTGGTCCGCTTCACTTTCTGCAAAAAGGACGAGGTGCTCCAGGAGGTCGTAGCGCTACTGCGGCGCCTCTGAGCGCTCGCGCGCCCCCTCGAACGGAAGCAATTCTGGCCCGACATCAGGTTTGACTGACCATCAACTCACCTGGGTGGCATGCTCATTTGCTGCCAAGGAGGCAATTCAGCCGACCTCCCTGGCACACCCGTCCGCCCTCCACGCCCGGTGCGTGGAAGGCGGCGGCGCGTAAAGCGCGCGGACAGCGCACTCCCGGCGCGCACGGCGCACAGGCCGGTTGCAGGGGCGCGCGCTGTGCAGAGTCGCACACCGGGTCGATCAGAGCCGGGAAGCAGGTGTGCTCGAAACGGTGAATGCTTGACAAGGATGGGTAAATCACCGACGGACCCGGCGTATTCGTGCTTCTCTGCTGCTGAATCTCCAGCCGGAATCCTTCCTTCCACGGTCGGCCGCGCCCAGGGCCGCACAGCCACGAACAGCCTCGCCATCGCCTAGGCCTACTCGCTGCTGCTCGGCGGGCGCGCACGGAGCTGAAACGCGGAGCCGAGCATGCTCACCACACTGCAGACCTCCTACACGGACACCCGCGCCGGTGACCTGGCCTGGTGCCTCGGCGGCGAACCGCTGCCCGCGCTCGCGGTCCGCGACCTCAGACTCGACGGTGGCCGCCCCGGCACCCCCGGCACCCTCCAGCTGCGCCTGCTGGGCGCCTCGCACCAGGTGGTGATCGACGCCGCCCCCGGCCGCTGTCTGGAGACCGTCGCCTGCCTGCCCGGCCGCCGCACCCCGCTGCCCGCCCGGGTGGCCAAACAGGTCGGGGGCTGGGAGTACGAGTTCGCCGCCCGGATCGAGGCCCTGCCCCCGCACGACTTCGCGGCCCGCGCCCAGGAACTGCTGGCCCTGGTCGAGGGGCACCCGCGCGGCCTCGCCGGGGTCTTCCCGGGCGACCCGAGCGCCTTCACCGCGCTGGTCACCCAGGGCGGCACGGACCGGCTGCTCTGGCGGACCTGGCACGCCTACCCGCAGGAGGGGCAGCTGGTCTGCACCCGCTCCTCGCTGGTGGTGTCGGGGGCGTGACCGCCCGAGGCCCGGGCGGGAGCACCGATCCGGTCATACGTCACACGGCGCGAGCCGACGAATCGTACGCAGGAACGGTTCGTCAATCCAAGGGCCCACACTGTCCGTCGGATGGGCGCAGCTATCCGTCCCGCACGTCCCCTAGCGTTTGTTCGTGATCAACCATCCGGCCGGTCCGCCCGCACGCCCGCGAGTGGACCTCGACGACGGCACCCCACCCCTGACCGGGCGAAGCCTCACCCCCCTGCCCGCCCGCCGTCGATCCCGGCTGCGATCCCGCCCCCGGCTCGCCCGCCTGGCCGTCCTGCTGGCCGCGTTCGTCTGTGCGGCCTGCGGACTCGTCTACGAGCTCGAACTCGTGGCGCTCGGCGACTACCTGCTCGGGGACACCGTCACGCAGACCTCGGTCGTGCTCTCCGTGATGGTCTTCGCGATGGGCCTCGGCTCACTGCTCGCCAAACGGCTCACCGGCCGGCCCGCCACCGCCTTCGCCCTGATCGAATGCGCCCTCGCGCTCACCGGCGGACTTTCCGTCCTCGCCCTGTACTCCTGCTGGGCCTGGATCGGCCGCTACCAGGCCGCGACGGTCAGCCTCACCTGCGTCATCGGCATCCTGATCGGCGCCGAGATCCCGCTGCTGATGACCCTCATCCAACGGATCCGCCGCGAGGACGCCGGCCGCGCCGCCGCCGACCTGTTCGCCGCCGACTACGTGGGGGCACTGATCGGCGGCCTCGCCTTCCCCTTCCTCATCCTCCCCGGCCTCGGGCCCGGCGACGGCGCCCTGCTCACCGGAGCGGTCAACGCCGTCGCCGGAGCCGCCGTGGTGCTCTGGCTCTTCCGCGAGGAACCAGCCCCCCGGATACGACGCCTGCTCTGGCTCGGCTGCGCAGTCGTCCTCACCCTGCTCGCGGCCGCCGCCGTCGGCTCCGACACGATCGAACGCGCCGCCCGGCACGCCCTCTACGGCGACCAGATCCGCTTCGCCACCCGCAGCCGGTACCAGGAGATCGTGCTCACCGGCCCCGCCGAGGGCCCGCTCCGGCTCTACCTCGACGGACGACTCACGGTCTGCGGACCCGACGAGTACCGGGGCAGCGAGGCACTCGTCCACCCGGCCATGGCCGCCGGGCCGGACACCCGGGTCCTGCTGCTCGGCGGCGGCGACGGCCTCGCCCTGCGGGAGGTGCTCCGGCACCGCGGCGTCCACTCCGTCCGGCTGGTCGACGCCGACCCGGCCCTCCCCCGGCTCGCCCGCACCGACCCCGGGCTCGCCGACCTCACCGGCCACTCCTTGGACGACCCCCGGGTCAGCACCATCGCGGCCGACCCGATGGCCTGGCTGCGCGGTGCGCCCGACGCGGAGTACGACGTGGTGCTCGCCGACCTGCCCGCCCCCTCGGACGGCGGGCCGGTCAAGTTCCACTCCCAGGAGTTCTACGGCCTCGCGGCCCGGCTGCTCGCCCCCGGCGGCCGGATCGCCGTCCGGGCCGGCGGGGACGAGGGCGGCCTGTGGCAGATCGAGTCCGGCCTCCGCGCGGCGGGCCTGCGGACCACCCCGTACGCCGTCCTGGGCAGCTCCACCGCCACCTGTCGCCCCGGACCCGCGGACACCACCCAGGACTTCCTGCTCGCCGCCGCCACCCAACCCCCACTCGCCCTCGCCCCCGACGCCCCACCGCCCCGCGCCCTCACCCCCGACACCCTCCGCACCTCCACCGCCCACCTCACCTCCCTCCGCCCCACCCGCCCCCCGGCGCCACTGACCCTGCTGGGGCTGCGCTGAGGAGAGGCGGGCCCGCCCGGCAGCGAAAGGGCCTGTTCCCGACGGGAGTAGCGGGGTGCGGGCCGTGATGGGTGGGGTGGGGGAAAGTCGGGTGGCGGTAGGTAGGGACCGGGCCGGGCCCAGTCGGTAGGCTCCTTGACATGGAGCATGAGGTTGTCGTCCCGATGTCCGCAGAGCTGGTGCGGGAGGCCTTGCAGGATCCGGCGCTGCTGGCGCGGAGTGTGCCGGGGCTGAGCACCGAGCCGGCGGCGGTCGGGAGTGGGTCGGCCGAGGAGATCGGCGGGCGGCTGAAGCTGCGGGTCGGCGGCTCCACGATCACCTACAAGGGCGTGCTGTCGCTGATCGAGGGCCGGGAGGGTGTGCTCACCGTGCTCGCCGAGGGGCAGGAGGCCCGGGGCGGCGGCGAGGCGACCGCCACCGTTCGGGTCAGCGTCGTGGACGGCGCCGAGGAGGGCACCGCGGCGATCCGCTTCACCGGCGATCTGAGCGCCACCGGCCGGCTGACCGAGTTCGACGCCGAGACCCTCGACGCCACCGGCCGCCGTCTGCTGGAGCGCTTCGCCGCCGCGCTCACCTCCCAGGACGCCGAACCGGCGGACGAGTCGGCCGGGGAGGAGACCGGCGAGGAAGCCGGGGAGGAGACCGGGGAGGAGACCGGGACCCAGGCCGAGGTGGTCTCCATCGAGGACCGCCAGGACCTGCCCGGTGACGACCTGGACGACGACCTCTCCGACCTGATCGCCTTCTCCGACGCCGACGCCGAGCGCTTCGGCCTCCCCACCGGCTCCGCCGACGACCACGAGGACGGCGAGGACGGCGGGGCCGAGGGCGGCGGCCGCACGGACGAGGTCGCCGAGGAGGTGCCCGTCGAGCCGCTGTTCGCCTACGAGGACGAGCCGGAGCTCAGCGGCCCGGTCCGCCGCAGCATCGTCGGCCGCTCGGCCGAGGAGGTGGACCACGCCCCGCCGCGTGGCCGGTACGCCCCGGCGATGCCGCCCCGCAGTGCGCGGGCCCGGGCGGCGTCCCGCTGGGGCGGCGAGGCCGGCGGCATCGTGGTGCCGGGCAGCGGTGGCCGCAACGCGGTGCCGTGGGTGATCGGCGGCTCGGTGGCACTGCTGGGCGGCGCCGTGGTGCTGGTGAGGGCGCTGCGCCGCCGCTAGGGCCTCAGCCGAAAGCGCCGCGCGCGGCGGGGCAGGCGGGGGTCTGAGGACAGGCCCTAGACTGAACGCTCATGAGCAACGACCGCGACGCCCTGCTGGCACAGATCAAGGACAAGGCCGTCGTGCACGGCAAGGTCACCCTTTCCTCCGGCAAGGAGGCCGACTACTACGTCGACCTGCGCCGGATCACGCTGGACGGCGAGGCCGCCCCGCTGGTCGGTCGGGTGATGCTGGACGCGACCTCGCACCTGGAGTACGACGCCGTCGGCGGCCTGACCCTGGGTGCCGACCCGGTGGCCACGTCGATGCTGCACGCCGCCGCCGCGCGCGGGCAGAAGCTGGACGCCTTCGTGGTCCGCAAGACGGGCAAGGCGCACGGCCTGCAGCGCCGGATCGAGGGCCCGGACGTGAAGGGCCGCCGGGTGCTGGCGGTCGAGGACACCTCCACCACCGGTGGCTCGGTGCTGACCGCCGTCGAGGCGCTGCGCGAGGCGGGCGCCGAGGTGGTCGGCGTCGCGGTGATCGTCGAGCGCGGTGGCGCGGGTGCCGTCGAGGAGCAGGGCCTGGAGTACGTGACCGCGTACGACCTGGACGACCTGGGCCTCTGACCCCATCGAGCCCGAACGGACAACGCGAAGGGCCGGGCTGTTCCACGTGGAACGGCCCGGCCCTTCGCGTTGAACCCAGCCGTTCGACCTCAGCCGCGCCGGTGCCGCCCGCCGCCGCTCTGCGCGGTCTCGGCGGCGGTGTCGGCGACGCCCGCCTTCTTCTTGCGGCGCTCCCGCATGACCTCGATCAGGATCGGCGAGATCGACAGCAGGACGATCAGCAGCACCGCCGGGATCAGGTACTTGTCGATCACCGGGGCGAGCGCGTCGCCGAAGAAGTAACCGATCAGCAGCATGGACTCGGTCCAGAGCACACCGCCGATGGCGTTCCACAGGAAGAACGTCTTGGCGGGCATCTCCAGGGTGCCGGCGACCGGGTTCAGGAAGGTCCGGATGATCGGCATGAAGCGGGCCAGCACCACGGCCTTGCCGGAGCCGAACTTGTTGAAGTACTCCTCCGCCTTCACCACGTACTCGCGGCGGAAGATCTTGGAATCGGGCTTGTCGAACATCCTCGGCCCGACCTTGGCGCCGATCAGGTGCCCCAGCTGGGCGCCGGCGATCGCCGCGATCGGGCAGCCGACCAGCAGGACGGCGATCGGCAGCTTGGCGCCGTCGCCGAGCACCGAGGAGGCGGCGTTCGAGGCGGCGACGCCCGCGAGGATCAGCAGCGAGTCACCCGGGAAGAAGAAGCCGACCAGCAGGCCGGTCTCCGCGAAGATGATCGCGATGAGCCCGATGGCGCCGAGGGACGAGATCAGGGATTTGGCGTCGAGCAGATTGACGGCCAGGTTGTAGTCCACGGGCGCAGGATAGCGGGCGTACCTTGCCGACGGCTTCCGGCCGAGCCCTGCGACGGCTTCCGGCCGAGCATCCCGGCTCGACGTTCCGACAGGCGGGCTCCTGCTGACCTGCGGGCACGAGTCTGGGAAGATGGCACCGGCGTCCTGCCCCCGCGTCGGCCCACCACCCTCATGGTCGTACCGCGGAGGCCGCCTCGAACCTTGGTGCCGGAGAGCCACACCGCAGCGCCGCGCGTCGGCGGGCCGGCACGGAGTCGTCACGAAGGCGTACACAGCGTCGGACAGCACCGTCCGTACGCCGCAACCCGACAGGAGCGGATCGCATGCCCATCGCAACTCCCGAGGTCTACAACGAGATGCTGGACCGGGCCAAGGCGGGCAAGTTCGCCTACCCGGCCATCAACGTCACCTCGTCGCAGACCCTGCACGCCGCCCTGCGTGGTTTCGCCGAGGCCGAGAGCGACGGCATCATCCAGATCTCGACCGGTGGCGCGGAGTTCCTGGGCGGCCAGCACAACAAGGACATGGTGACCGGCGCGGTCGCGCTCGCCGAGTTCGCGCACATCGTCGCCGCCAAGTACGACGTCACCGTCGCGCTGCACACCGACCACTGCCCGAAGGACAAGCTGGACGGCTACGTCCGCCCGCTGCTGGCGATCTCCGCCGAGCGCGTGGCCAAGGGCGAGAACCCGCTGTTCCAGTCGCACATGTGGGACGGCTCGGCCGAGACCCTGGCCGACAACCTGGCCATCGCCCAGGAGCTGCTGGCCCAGGCCGCCGCCGCCAAGATCATCCTTGAGGTCGAGATCACCCCGACCGGCGGCGAGGAGGACGGCGTCTCGCACGAGATCAACGACGAGCTGTACACCACCGTCAACGACGCCGTGCGCACCGCCGAGGCGCTGGGCCTGGGCGAGAAGGGCCGCTACCTGCTGGCCGCCTCCTTCGGCAACGTGCACGGCGTGTACAAGCCGGGCAACGTCGTGCTGAAGCCGGAGCTGCTGCGCGAGCTGCAGGACGCGATCGGCAAGCAGTACGGCAAGACCGACCCGTTCGACTTCGTCTTCCACGGCGGCTCGGGCTCCACCGCCGAGGAGATCGCCACCGCGCTGGAGAACGGCGTCGTGAAGATGAACCTGGACACCGACACCCAGTACGCCTTCACCCGCCCGGTGGCCGGCCACATGTTCGCCAACTACGACGGCGTGCTGAAGGTCGACGGCGAGGTCGGCAAGAAGAACACCTACGACCCCCGCACCTGGGGCAAGCTGGCCGAGGCCGGCATGGCCGCCCGCGTGGTCGAGGCCGCCGAGCAGCTGCGCTCGGCCGGCAAGCGCCTGAAGTGAGCCCGCTGAAACGAGCGTGACAACGGCTGTGCCCCCGGCGGTCCTCCGCCGGGGGCACGGTCATGTGGTCCTACTGCTCGGGCGTCCTACCGCTCGGGCTCGGCGGTCCCTACCGCTCGAGCTCCGCGGTCGCTGCCGCTTGGGCCGGCAACTGCTTGAGTTACTGCTTGAGCTCCGCGTACGCCTCCGAGCTGCTGTCCTTCAGGAACTGCCAGCAGCGGGCCTCCTCCTCGGTCTCCTTGATCGCGCCGGCCGCCCGGGCGAGCGCCGCCAGGCAGCGCAGGAAGCCGCGGTTGCCGCGGTGGTCCCACGGCACCGGCCCGTGGCCCTTCCAGCCGCTGCGGCGCAGCGCGTCCAGGCCGCGGTGGTAGCCGGTCCGGGCATAGGCGTACGACTCGACGTAGCGACCGGCCGCGTAGGCGTCGTCGGCGAGCATGGCCCAGGCGAGGCAGAAGGCCGGGAAGTCGGCCGCCACCTGGGTCGGTGAGGCCGACTCCTCCGCCAGCATCCGGTAGGGCTGCTCGTCCTCCGGCAGGAGGGTCGGTTCGGGGCCGTCGAGAAGATTCTTGTGAATCGCCATGCAGTGCAGTCTGCCATCCGAGGCCCAGGGGTCAACCGCCCCGCTGTGATCGGCCGCCCCCGCGGGCCGCTCAGTGCCGGACGGTGACCACGATCCCGCAACTGCCGGATCTGGTCCGATCCCCGGGGCTGGGCAGCGGAGGCCGCCGGGGACCGGGGCTGCATACCAGGTATGTAGACATTCACCCGTTCGCATGCCAAAGTGTCGCTCGTGCCCGCAGCCAGATCCGCCCGCAGGCGGGCCGCTCCACCGAAGAACGCTCGCAGCGGCCGGCGGCGACGCGGGTCACGCCGCCGGATCAGCCCTAGCATGCTCACGGCACTGACCGCCTCCGTCCTGCTGCTGGCCGTCGCCGGCTTCGCGCTGAACCGCCCCTCAAACGACCCGGCCCCCGCCGCGACCGCCCAGGCCCGCGTCGCCCCGCCGGGCGAGCAGTCACCCGGCACGGCGCCGGCGGCGCCGACGCCCACCGGCACCCCCACCCCGACCACGACCCCCGCGGCGACCCCCGCCGCCACGCCCACCGCGCCCGATCCCGGCCCCACCAAGGGCTCCGGCACCTTCAGCATCGCCCCCGCCAGCGCCAAGGCGGTCGGCAGCGGCACCGTGCGCCGCTACCGGGTCGAGGTCGAGGACGGCATCGGCATCGACGCCGCCTCCGCCGCCGCGCAGGTCCACGGCATCCTCGGCGACCGGCGCGGCTGGACCAACGACCACAGGAACGGCTTCCAGCTGGTCGCCGGCGGCTCGTACGACTTCACCGTGAAGATCGCCTCCCCGGCCACCGTCGACAAGATCTGCGGCGCCTCCGGCCTGGACACCCACGGCGAGGTCAACTGCAACGTCGGCAACCAGGTACTCGTCAACTCCAAGCGCTGGAACACCGGTTCACCGCAGTTCAGCGGCCCGCTGGACGAGTACCGGGCGCTGATCGTCAACCACGAGGTCGGCCACCGGATCGGCCACGCCCACGAGACCTGCCCCGGCCCGGGCAAGCCCGCGCCCGCGATGATGCAGCAGATCTACGGCCTCAAGGGCTGCGCGCCGAACGCCTGGCCGTACTCGGCGGACGGCACCTACCTGAGCGGCCCGGCCGTCCCGTAGTGCAACGGAGTTGAGACCTGAACGTCAAGTGGACGGGACGGCCCCGCACTAGCCTGCGATCATGACCGCTGCCCAACGCCGAAGGCTCACCGCCGCGTTCGCCATCGCCGGGATCACGCTCGGCGCCGCCGCCTGCTCGTCCTCGACCGACACCGCCACGAGCGGTGGAGCGCTCTCCTACGACCGCGTCCGGTCGACCGCCCTGGACCTGTTCAAGAGCAAGTCCAGCACCTGCCCGTTCGGCCTCGACTTCGCCAAGGCCGCGTCCGAGGCCGGGATCACCGGCGCCGTCGCCCCCGCCGTGACGGACGGACACTCCGTCAAGGGCAACGCCGGCGACGGCGTCCCGGCTCAGCCCTGGCCCTCGGGAGCCACCCACCCGCCGACCATGACCGAGATGCCGGCCACTCCCCCGAACGCCCAGATCACCTGCTCGTACACGGTCGGCCCCTCCACCGTCGACGTCGAGCTGCTGGCCGTGCCGAAGAACGACTACGGCATCAGCATGATGCTCCCCTCGATCGCGCGCGCCGGGCTGCTCAGCGTGGACCAGCTGTCCCAGTTCTCCACCCACCGGCCCGCCGTCGGGCAGACCGAGCTCACCCCGGGCGGGGGCACGGCCGCCGTCGCCCGGGTCGCGCTCCACGGCGAGGGCGACCTGGTGCTGATGCTCGACCAGAACACCACCGACCAGGACGCCCCGAACCCGGCCCTCGCCGGCGAGCCGCTGCGCAAGGCCGCCGAAGCCCTGGCCGGCCAGCTCAAGGGCTAACCCAGGATCGGGAGGTGCTCCCCCAGGTCGCTGCGCTCCCCGGAGGCGGACACCCCGGCGTCCGCCACCGCCGTCGCCCAGTCCGTCCGGCCGGTGGCCAGCCGGATCCAGGTCAGCGGGTCGGTCTCGACGACGTTCGGCGGGGTGCCGCGGGTGTGCTTCGGGCCCGGAACGGCCTGGACGACCGCGTAC
The DNA here is from genome assembly GCF_055560875.1 of Kitasatospora sp. NPDC023118. Classification (NCBI taxonomy): domain Bacteria; kingdom Bacillati; phylum Actinomycetota; class Actinomycetes; order Kitasatosporales; family Streptomycetaceae; genus Kitasatospora; species Kitasatospora sp. NPDC023118. The sequence goes on along the minus strand of NZ_JBVHHW010000003.1, from coordinate 347,191 downwards.
GGCGGGATCCGCAGCTCGACCGCGCCGCCGGGGACGCGGTCGGCGAAGGCGTCCGCCAGCAGCCGGGTGACGGCGGCGACGGCCTGGCGGTCGTGCGGGAAGGCGGCGAGGCCCAGCGCGTCGGCCAGGTCGTCGGCGTGCACCACCGTCTCGACCAGCCTGGTCACCAGCAGGTCGGAGAGCAGCATCGAGCCCAGCCGGATCTCCAACCGCCGTACCGGGTCGGCGGCTTCGGGCCGCTCCAGCAGCCCGGTCAGCGCGTCGGCGGCCCGTCCGAAGGCGGCCGCCACCGAGGCCGCGTCCCCGCCGAACCCGGCGGCCGCCCGCTCCCGGGTCTGGGCGTCCAGCGCCGGCGCGACCGTGCCGACCGCCGAGACCCAGCCCAGCAGGTCCAGCGCCGGACGCCCCTCCAGCGGGTCGTCCAGGTGCACGGGGAGGAAGTCGAGCTGGACGGCCAGGTGCGCGAGCAGCTCCCGCACCCGCCAGTCCCCCAGCCTGGTCGGCAGATCCAGCTGCTCCGGGGTGAGACCGTCCACGGCGGCGCGCAGCGCCCCGGTCTGGGCGGCCAGCGCGGCGCGGACCTTCTGCGGCTGGTACGTACGGGACTTGGCAGGCATGGGGCCCAACATACGCCGAGGGGCGGACGGTTCCCGAAAGAACCGCCCGCCCCTCGAAGGCGCGCCGGTCAGGCCAGCAGGGCCTCGATGACGCCGGTGTGGGCGTCCTTCAGCTCGGCCAGCGAGACGGTGAACTGCCCCTGGACGTCCAGGCTGTCGCCGTCCACGACACCGATCCGGGCGGCCGGCAGGCCACGCGCGGTGCACATGTCGTTGAACCGGAGCTCCTCGCTGCGCGGCACCGCCACGACGGCGCGGCCGGCCGACTCCGAGAACAGGAGGACGAACGGGTCGATGCCCTCGGGCACGACGATCCGCGCGCCGTGACCGCCCTTGAGGCAGCTCTCCACCAGCGCCTGGCCGAGACCGCCGTCGGACAGGTCGTGCGCGGCGTCGATCATGCCGTCGCGCGAGGCGGCGATCAGGATCTCGCCGAGCAGCCGCTCGCGCTCCAGGTCCACCTTGGGCGGCAGGCCGCCGAGGTGGTCGTGGACGGCCTGCGACCAGGCCGAGCCGCCGAGCTCGTCCGCCGTGTCGCCGAGCAGGTAGAGCAGCTGCCCCTCCTCGGCGAAGGCGACCGGGGTGCGACGGGTGACGTCGTCGATGACACCGAGCACCGCGACCACCGGGGTCGGGTGGATGGCGACCTCGCCGGTCTGGTTGTACAGCGAGACGTTGCCGCCGGTGACCGGGGTGCCGAGGGTCAGGCAGGCGTCGGCCAGACCGCGGGTCGCCTCGGCGAACTGCCACATCACGTCCGGGTCCTCGGGGGAGCCGAAGTTGAGGCAGTCGGAGACGGCGAGCGGCTTGGCACCACCGGCCGCGACGTTGCGGTACGCCTCGGCCAGGGCCAGCTGGGCGCCGGTGTACGGGTCCAGCTTGGCGTAGCGGCCGTTGCCGTCGGTGGCGACGGAGACGCCGAGGTTGGTCTCCTCGTCGATCCGGATCATGCCCGAGTCTTCGCCGACCGAGAGCACGGTGTTGCCGAGCACGTAGCGGTCGTACTGGTCGGTGATCCAGGACTTGGAGGCCTGGTTCGGGTGGCTCACGACCTTCAGCAGGTCGGCCTTGAGGCCCTCGCCGGTGGTCGGGCGGGCCAGCCGCTCGGCGGTGGGGGCGTCGGCCTGCAGCGCGTCCTGCCAGCTCGGGCGGGCGTACGGACGCTGGTAGGTCGGGCCTTCGTGGGCGACGGTGCGCGGCGGGACGTCCACCACGAGCTCGCCGTGCCAGAAGATCTCCAGGCGCTCGCCGTCGGTCACCTCACCGATGACGTTGGCGATGACGTCCCACTTCTCGCAGATCTCCAGGAAGCGGGCGACCTTGTCGGGCTCCACGATCGCGCACATGCGCTCCTGCGACTCGCTCATGAGGATTTCCTCCGGCGAGAGCGTGTGGTCGCGCAGGTGCACGGTGTCGAGGTCGATCCGCATGCCGCCGGAGCCGGCCGAGGCCAGCTCGCTGGTGGCGCAGGACAGCCCGGCGCCGCCGAGGTCCTGGATGCCCTTGACGAGCTTCTCGCGGAAGATCTCCAGGGTGCACTCGATGAGGAGCTTCTCCTGGAACGGGTCGCCGACCTGGACCGCCGGGCGCTTGGCCGGCTTGGTGTCGTCGAAGGTCTCGGAGGCCAGCACCGAGACGCCGCCGATGCCGTCGCCGCCGGTGCGGGCGCCGTACAGGATGACCTTGTTGCCGGCGCCGGAGGCCTGCGCGAGGTGGATGTCCTCGTGCTTCATGACGCCCACGCACAGCGCGTTGACCAGCGGGTTGCCCTGGTAGCAGGAGTCGAAGACGACCTCGCCGCCGATGTTCGGCAGGCCCAGGCAGTTGCCGTAGCCGCCGATGCCCGCGACGATGCCGGGCAGCACGCGCCGGGTGTCCGGGTGGTCGGCCGCACCGAAGCGCAGCGGGTCCATCACGGCGACCGGGCGGGCGCCCATCGCCAGGATGTCGCGCACGATGCCGCCGATGCCGGTGGCCGCGCCCTGGTAGGGCTCGATGTACGACGGGTGGTTGTGCGACTCGACCTTGAAGGTGACCGCGTAGCCCTGGCCGACGTCGACGACGCCGGCGTTCTCCCCGATGCCGACGAGCATCGCGTCCGAATCCGGCTTCTTCTCGCCGAACTGCTTCAGGTGGACCTTGCTGCTCTTGTACGAACAGTGCTCCGACCACATCACCGAGTACATCGCGAGTTCGGCGCCGGTCGGGCGGCGGCCGAGAATCTCCCGGATGCGTGCGTACTCGTCCTCCTTGAGGCCGAGCTCGGCCCAGGGCTGGGCGGTGTCCGGGGTCTGCTCGGCGTTCTTGACGGTGTCGAGGCTCATCAGGCGTTCACCAGCTGCTTCAGGACGGAAGTGAAGAAGCCCAGGCCCTCGGTGGTCGGACCGGTGAGCGGCTCCACGGCGTGCTCCGGGTGCGGCATCAGGCCGACGACATTGCCGGCGGCGTTGGTGATGCCGGCGATGTCGCGGTACGAACCGTTCGGGTTGACGTCCAGGTAGCGGGCGACCACCCGGCCCTCCGCCTCCAGTTCGTCCAGGACGTGCTCGTCGGCGACGAAGCGGCCCTCGCCGTTCTTCAGCGGGATGACGATTTCCTGGCCCGCCGAGTAATCCCGGGTCCAGGCCGTGCCCGCGTTCTCGATCCGCAGCTTCTGGTCGCGGCAGATGAAGTGCAGCGAGTCGTTCCGGGTGAGCGCACCGGGCAGCAGGTGCGATTCGCACAGCACCTGGAAGCCGTTGCAGATACCGAGCACCGGCATTCCGAGCTTCGCCTGCTCGATGATGGTCTCCATCACGGGCGAGAAGCGGGAGATCGCGCCGCAGCGCAGATAGTCGCCGTAACTGAATCCGCCCGGCAGGACGACGGCGTCGACCTGGTGGAGATCCTTGTCACGGTGCCAGAGGGCGACCGGCTCGGCACCGGCCAGGCGGACCGCACGCTGGGCGTCGCGGTCGTCGAGGGAGCCGGGGAAAGTGACGACGCCGACGCGGGTGGTCACTTCGCCGCCTCCTCGACCCGGACGGTGAAGTCCTCGATCACGGTGTTGGCGAGAAAGGTCTCGGCGGCTTCGCGGATACGGGCGAGCGCGGCGTCGTCGACCGGGCCCTCCAGCTCCAGCTCGAAACGCTTGCCCTGGCGGACGTCGGTGATCCCGGTGAATCCGAGACGGGGCAGTGCACGCTGCACCGCCTGTCCCTGGGGGTCGAGGATCTCCGGCTTGAGCATGACGTCGACTACGACGCGTGCCACTGGCACTCCCGGTGGTGTCTTCGGTGAGGCGGGGGAACTCCAGACTACCGGCCGTTTCGGGCAGCATTGCTGGCCGGGGAGGGTGACGCGCGTAGACCCAGGACCCTTACGCCACAAGGGATCCGGGCCCCCGACCCCCCGCCCGGACCGCTCCGTTTCCGGTGATTCATGCCCCCGAGCGTGGACGCCCGAAGAACACCCGAATACGGCACTTGGGGACAGATCGGCCCGTCCCGCACATCGGTATCCGGGAGGCCCACGAAGATTCGTGAATATCCGGAAAAGAATGCCGGACTCTTCGATTTCGACCCCCTTCGGGTGCAGAATAGGGCCACCTGTCGCGGCAAGTGCTGCGTATCCGGCGGGCCACCAGGCCTGCCCGTGTGCGCTTGCGCGAGTTGGTGCACATCAGGCCACGGTACGTACCCCGCGAACCGGCGGCCGAATTGCCCGAGAGGATTGACACCCATGGCTCAGCGTGTAGTTGTCACGCTCTCCGACGACCTGGACGGCGGCGCCGCCGCGGAGACCGTCCACTTCGGCGTCGACGGGAAGTCGTACGAGATCGACCTGTCGCTGGACAACGCGGAAAAGCTGCGGGAGGCCCTCGCCCCGTTCGTCGCCGCGGGCCGCCGTCAGAGCCGCACCGGAAAGTCCTTCCGGCGCACCGCGCTCACCCCGGACCCGGCCGCCGTGCGCGCCTGGGCCCAGTCCCGCGGCATGGAACTCCCGGCCCGCGGCCGGATCCCCAAGCACGTGTACGAGGCGTTCGCCGAGGCGAACTGACCCTCCCGGGGCACAGCCCCTGGTCGCCCCGCCCACCCGGACCGAAAGGGTGGGGCGACCACCCCGAACGATGCTGTAGAGTATTCCTCGTCGCCGCAACGGAGAGATCCGAAGAGGCGGCGGGTGCCCCACCAGGCACCATGCGGACGTGGCTCAGTTGGTAGAGCATCACCTTGCCAAGGTGAGGGTCGCGAGTTCGAATCTCGTCGTCCGCTCGCAGTGCGCGAGCACAGCACAACTCAATAGTTCAATCCTGCGGACGTGGCTCAGTTGGTAGAGCATCACCTTGCCAAGGTGAGGGTCGCGAGTTCGAATCTCGTCGTCCGCTCCAGAACGAAGGCCCCCTCGATCGAGGGGGCCTTCGGCATTCCCGCTTCCCCTGACCGCGGTCCACCGGCGCTCCTCCCATGACATTTGTCATCGCCGACCCGTGGATTCGCACCGCCGACTCATGACGGCGCGCACTGCCCGCACGACCGGGGCGGCGGAAGGCTGGGGGCATGGAAACGAGCCAGCCCTCCCGCCCCGGCGACAGCGTGATCGAGGTCACCGACCTGCACCGCCGCTACGGCACCGGCGCCACCGAGTACCACGCCGTCCGTGGCGTCGACCTGACCGTCGGCCGCGGCGAGCTGTTCGCCCTGCTCGGCACCAACGGGGCCGGCAAAACCTCCACCATGGAGGTCATCGAGGGCATGGCCGCTCCCACCCGCGGCACCGTCCGGGTGCTCGGCCGCGACCCCTTCGCCGAGCGCGCCGCCGTCCGCCCGCGGATCGGCGTCATGCTCCAGGAGGGCGGCTTCCCCGGCGAGCTCACCGCCGCCGAGACCGGCCGCACCTGGGCCGGGATGACCAGCGGCGCCCGCCCGGTCGCGGAGGCGCTGGAGCTGGTCGGCCTCGGCCACCGCGCCGACGTCCGGGTCAAGCAGCTGTCCGGCGGCGAACGGCGCCGGCTGGACCTCGCGATGGCCCTGCTCGGCCGCCCCGAGGTGCTGTTCCTGGACGAGCCCAGCACCGGCCTCGACCCGGAGGCGCGCGCCGCCGTCTGGCGGCTGGTCCGCGAACTGCGCGCCCAGGGCACCACGGTGCTGCTCACCACCCACTACCTGGAGGAGGCCGAGGAGCTCGCCGACCGGCTGGCCATCATGCACGGCGGCCAGGTCGTCACCACCGGCACCGTCGCCGAGGTGATCGCCGGCCGGCCCTCCCGGATCACCTTCGAGCTCCCCGAGTTCACCGGGACCGCGCTGCCCGTCCTGTCCGGGGCCGAGGTCGCCGTCGACGGCCGCAAGGTCACCGTGCAGACCGCCGGCCTCCAGGACACCCTCACCGACCTGCTCGGCTGGGCCCGGCACCACTCGATCGCGCTCGGCGCCCTGGACGCCCGCAGCGCCTCGCTGGAGGAGGCCTTCCTCGCGATCGCCTCCGAGGCCGCCCACCAGGCCCCGCCACAGGCCCCCGCCGCCTCCGCCCGTCCCGCCCGCCGCCGCCTGATCGGATCCGCCCGATGACCACCGCCGCTCCTACCGACACCCGCGCCACCGGTCCGCAGAGCACCACGACCGGCCGGCTGCTCGCCCTCGGCCGCGCCGAGGCCACCCTGCTGCTGCGCAACCGCACCGCGCTGTTCACCGCCCTGGTGCTGCCGGTGGTGCTGATCAGCACCCTGCAAGGGATGCTCAAGAAGCAGTCCGAGAACAACCCCGGGCTGGACGTCCACTCGCTGCTGATCTACGGCTCGGTCGGGATGATCCTGGCCTTCGTCGTGTACTACAACCTGACCGCCGCATACGTCGGCCGGCGCGGCGAACTGGTGCTCAAGCGGCTGCGCACCGGCGAAGCCAAGGACCTGGAGATCCTGCTCGGCACGGCCGTCCCCTCGCTCGCCCTCGGGCTGCTGATGGCCGCCCTGATCGGGATCGGCGGCAGCGTCGGCCTGCACCTGGCCGTGCCGGTCAACCCGGTGCTGATGCTGGTCGGCCTGGTGATGCTGCTGGCCACCATGATCGCCCTGGCCGCGCTGTCCAGCGCCTTCACCAAGACCGTGGAGAGCGCGGGCATCACCACTCTGCCGGTCATGCTGGTCATGCAGGTCGGCTCCGGCCTGTTCGTCCCGCTGGAGGTCATGCCCTCGCAGCTGGCCGACGTCTGCCGCCTGCTGCCGACCACCCCGGCCTTCCAGCTGATCCGGGTCGGCTGGTTCGGCACCGACGGCTCCGCCGCCGCGACCGACTTCCTCGGCAGCTGGGGCGCCGCCGCCCCGCACCTGGTCACCGGCGCCGTCTGGCTCGGTCTGGCGGTCTGGGGCGCGGTGCGCTACTTCCGCTGGGAGCCGCGTCGCTGAGCCCCATAGAAAGGCAATCCAAAGGACCGGCCGCCGTACCGCCTCTGATAGGAAAGCAGCGACACGATCGTGATCAGACGGGGGCACATCGATGGTCCGGGGGCCGATCCGCCGCTGGAAGGGCTACGGCAAGCCGCAGCGCGCCGAGCTGTACTTCCGCTGGTCGCTCTACCTGATGGCGCTGTTCACGCTGCCGATCAACCTGCTGGCCTGCGCCTCGGCGGCGCGCGTCGAGGGCGCGGTCACCGCCGTCCGGGTCTGCCTGGTCCTGTCGCTCGCCTCCGTCCTGGTCACCCTCCGGGCGTACCGCACCTCGCTGGACCACTACCTGGGACGGCCTGCCGAGCACCGGCGCTGGCTGGCCGTCAACGCCGCGCTCACCCTGGCCGGGTCCTGGGCCGTTCTGCTGCTCGGCCCGTCCGCCGACGGGACACCGGAGCACCCGGGCCCGCCGTTCACCGCGGTGATCGCCGCCTCCTTGGTGGGAGCCGCGGTCGGCCCGATGGGGGTGGGCCTGCGGATGCGGTGGGCCTTCCTCGCCGGGCCGGCGCTGCTGCTCCTGGTCACCCCGGCGATGCTGCTGGCCGGGACGGACGTCGCCACCACCGCGGGCTGGGCGTGCGGCGCGGCCGTCAGCCTCGCCATCGTGGTCGGCAGCTGCCGCAGCTTCGCCTGGGTGACCGCCGTCGTCTGGGAGCTGGACGCCGCCCGAGAGGCGCAGTCCCGGCTGGCCGTCGCCGAGGAGCGGCTGCGCTTCTCCCGGGACCTGCACGACGTGATGGGCCGCAACCTGACCACCATCGCGCTGAAGAGCGAACTCGCCGTCCAACTGGCCCGGCGCGGGCGCCCGGAGGCGGCCGAGCAGATGGCCGAGGTGCAGAAGATCGCCCAGGAGTCGCAGCGTGAGGTCCGGGACGTCATCCGCGGCTACCGCACCGCCGACCTGCACGCCGAGGCGATCGGCGCCCGCGCCGTGCTGCGCTCCGCCGACATCGCCTGCGAGATCGACCTGGGCGACCACGCCGAGGGGCTGCCGTTGCCGGTGCAGTCGGTGCTCGGCTGGGTGATCCGCGAGTCCACCACCAACGTGCTGCGGCACAGCGAGGCCGCCCGCTGCCTCATCCGGCTGCGGCAGGAGGACGGCCGGGCGGTGCTGGAGCTGGAGAACGACGGGGTGCCCGCCGTGCCGATCCCCTCCCAGGGCAGCGGCACCGGGCTGCGCGGCCTGCGCGAGCGGCTGGCCGCCCACGACGGCGAGCTGACCGTCCCGACCGCCGCACCCGGTACCTTCCGGATGCTCGCCACCGTCCCGCTCTGATCCCCCCGCTGCTGAGGAAGGCCCGCCGATGACCGACACCGCGCCCGTCCGCGTCCTGCTCGCCGACGACGAGCACCTGATCCGCGGCGCGCTGGCCGCGCTGCTCTCGCTGGAGGACGACATCGAGGTGGTCGCCCAGGCCGGCTCCGGTCCGGAGGCGCTGGCGATGGCCCAGTCGCACCGGCCGGACATCGCGGTGCTGGACCTCCAGATGCCCGGCAAGGACGGCATCGAGACGGCCACCGAGCTGCGCCGGCTGCTGCCGGACTGCCGCTGCATGATCGTCACCGGCCACGGCCGCCCGGGCTACCTGAAGCGGGCACTGGAGGTCGGGGTGCGCGGCTTCCTGCCGAAGACCGTCTCGGCGGCCGACCTGGCCGGCATCATCCGCACCGTGCGCTCCGGCGGACGGTACGTGGACCCGGAGCTGGCGGCGGACGCGATCAGCGCCGGGGAGACCCCGCTGACCCCGCGCGAGACGGACGTCCTGGAGCTGGCCGCAGACGGTACCCCGATCGCGGAGATCGCCGAACGGGCCGCGCTCTCCCAGGGAACCGTGCGCAACTACCTCTCCTCGGCGGCCACCAAGCTGGGCGCGGAGAACCGGCACGCGGCGGTGCGGATCGCCCGCGAGCACGGCTGGATCTAGTGCTCGCGGGCGTCACCGCCACGGATCAGACCCAGCTGGTGCCGGTCAGCCGCTCGTACACCTCGATGTACTTGGCCCGGGTCTGCTCGACCACCTCGGCCGGCAGCTCCGGCGGCGGCTGCTCGCTGTAGCGGTCCCAACCGGAGGCCGGGGAGACCAGCCAGTCGCGGATCAGCTGCTTGTCGAAGGACGCCTGCGAGCGGCCAGGCTGGTACTCGTCGGCCGGCCAGTAGCGGGAGGAGTCCGGGGTGAGCACCTCGTCGCCGATCACCAGCTCGCCCTCCAGCAGGCCGAACTCGAACTTGGTGTCGGCCAGGATGATGCCGCGCTCGCGGGCGATGTCCCGGGCCCGGGCGTAGATGTCCAGGGTGGTGCGGCGCAGCCGGCCGGCCAGCTCGGCGCCGATCCGGCGGGCGGTCTCCTCGTAGGGGACGTTCTCGTCGTGCTCGCCGACCTCGGCCTTGAGCGCCGGGGTGTAGATCGGGGCGGGCAGCTCGGAGCTGTTCTCCAGGCCCTCCGGTAGGGCGATGCCGCAGACCGTACGGCTCTCGTTGTACTCGGTCAGGCCGGAGCCGGCCAGGTAGCCGCGGGCGACCGCCTCGACCGGGATCATCTCCAGGCTCTTGCAGACCAGCGTGCGGCCCTTCCAGTCGGCCGGGGCGCCGGCCGGGATCTCGGTGGAGATCACGTGGTTGGGGACGATGTCGGCGATCCGCTCGAACCACCACAGCGAGAGCTGGGTGAGGATGCGCCCCTTGTCCGGGATCTCGTTCGGCAGCACCCAGTCGTGGGCGGACGTCCGGTCGCTGGCGACCATCACCAGCTCGCCCGACTCGGTGCGGTACAGGTCGCGCACCTTGCCGGTGTGCAGGTGGACCAGGCCGGGTACCTGGACGGGCTCGGGCTTGGTGACAAATCCGCTCAAGGTGTTCAGTCCTCAGGGGTCGTTCACGGGCGTGGGGCACCGCGAAAGGGGAGGTCACTGCCCCCGCAGTCTTTCACGACCGCTGAACGTCAGATCTTGCAGAGCCGGTCCAGCAGGTTGGCGGTGGCCCGCTGGATCCGTTCGTCGGTCAGTCCCGGGCGGCCCAGCGCGGGCGACCAGGCGAAGGTACCGGCCGCGAAGACGTACGCGCCGCTGGGCGCCCGGTACAGCGAGGTCTCCTGGTAGCGGGTGCGGCCGGACAGGTCCTGGTACGGGGAGTGCGCCAGCAGCACCCGCTCGGTGTGCTCGGGCAGCGCCACCTTGGGGTAGTACCGGTCGGCCTCCCCCGCGACCAGGCCGGGCAGCTCGTCGCCCTCCTGCAGCCCGGTGCCGTCCCAGAGCCAGTGCGCGGTGTGCCGGGCGACCAGCGGGACGGGCGCGGCGACCCGGCCCGAGTACTGCACGCCGAGCAGGTGCTGCTCGGGCTCGCCGGCGTCCCGCCACAGCGCGCTGGCCGCGCCGGGCACCCCGCCGGCCGGGCTGCCGGGCGCGACCTTCTGCCGCTTCCGGCAGTTGAGCAGCCGGTGCGGCTCGCCGGAGGCGGCGGCGGTCAGCTCGACCCGCCAGTACATGGTGTTGGCGGACAGGAAGACCAGCGAGGTGCCGCCGTCCCGGGCCCGCTCGGCGGCCCGGCGCATCGGCTCGGACCAGTACTCGTCGTGGCCGGGGAAGACCAGCGCCCGGTGCTCGGCCGGGTCCACCAGGCCGGCGTGCAGGTCGGTGGCGGTGGCGTAGGAGAGGTCGTAGCCGTAGCGCTCGGCCCACCGGATGAAGTCGTACGCGTGGCCGACGTGCAGCGGCAGCCCGGCGGTGGCGTGCGGGCGGTCGAAGGAGACGGTGACGGCCGCCTCCGGCTCGCCGACCAGGCCGCCCCGGCCGTCCCAGGCGTGGTAGAGGCTGGCGCCGGTGCGGCCGTCCTCGGGGAACAGGTTGTACGCCTGCCAGGTCACGTCCGGGAGCACCAGGAGCAGTTCGGCCTTGCGCCCCTGGTCCGCGAAGTCCCGCACGGTGAAGGGGATGTGGCTGCGGTGCAGCATGTCCGCGGTGGTCAGCACGGCGACGTACGCGCCGGGCTTCCAGTGCGCCGGGATCTGCAGCCGCCAGGAGTGCCACCAGTGGTGGCAGGAGACCGTCCGCTCGACCACCAGCGGGGCCGGCTGGACGAGGCCGGCCACCAGTGGGCTGTCGGTCATGTGGCGGGCGCCGTCGCCGCCGTAGTGGCCGATCCGGTAGACGCTCACGGTGAAGTCACGGGGCGGGTTGACGGTGACCCGGAAGTCCACCGAACCGCCGGGACGGACCACCCCGGCCGAGGCGAAGCCCTTGATCTGCTGGTCCACGTCGTTGGAGCTCTGCGGGGTGCCGACCGGCGGCTTGGTCCGCGCGCCGGCCGACAGCGGCTGCTGGCCGGGCGCGTCCACCGAGACGTACCAGGGCACGGCGCCCTCCGCCCCCGCCAGGTACTGGTCGGGGCTGCGCAGCCAGGGCAGCGGGCCCTGGCCGAAGGGGTCGGAGACGCTGTAAGCGTGCGTTCCCGACTCCCAGCGGCGGTTGAGTTCGGTCCCCACGCGCCCCTCCCAGGTGCACTTCCGTCCGGCTGGCACGTGCCCCCCGGATGTGCGTGCGGTCTAATACACCACACAGTGCTGGCGCTGCGTCACCCTACGGTAGCAATTGGTGTCGGAAATCTCGCGAGCCGTCCGGACAGGGCCTCCGGCCTGCGGAGACGGCCGGAGGCGGGGCCCGACGGGGGCGCGCACCGGGCGCCGAGCGCCGTCTGCGGCCGATGGGGCGGCAGAGGCGTGTCGGGCCGTTCGCGCCCGGTGGGAACGGCCAGCCGCGCCCTAGAGGCGTACGGGCTTCTCCAGGCGGACCTCGGCGGCGTCCAGCCAGGCGCGCAGCGATCCGTCCTGGCCCTGCTCGACGGCCTGGGCGACCGGGCCGGCCAGGTCGGTGCGGCGGACCCCGCCGAGCAGCAGCACCGGGCCGTCCAGCCAGTCCAGGCCGGGGGCGCCGCCGGCGGTGTCCACGGCCGCGCAGCAGACCATCGCGGTGACGTGGTCGACCAGCAGGTCGCGGCCGGAGCGGTCGGGTTCGAGCAGCGGGGCCGGGGCGGTGGTGCGGGCGAGCTGGGCGGCGAGCGCGGCGGCCAGCCGTTCGCCGTCGCCCTCGGCGAGCCGGACCAGCAGCCGGGTGAGGGTCGGGGCGCCGGGGCGGGACTGCGGGGCGAGTCGGTCCAGGGCGGACTGCAGGGTGGCGGCGCGGGCCCGCCAGCCGGCGTCCACCACGTCGCCCGGGTAGTCGGCCCACTCCAGTTCGTCCCAGGTGCCGGCCGGCGGGCGGCCGAAGAACAGCTCGGCCGCGAGGCGGGAGACCGCCTGGTCCACCGTGCCGGGCTCCTCCAGCAGGTCGCAGGCGGGGCGGTCGCCGAGCCGGTTGCCGTAGCCGTCGGCCAGCCGGTCGCGGCGGGACAGCTCGGTGAGCGCGGCGGCCACTCCGGCGTTGAGGTGCGCGGGGTGGCGACCGAGCCGCCAGGCGGGCAGCGCGACCCGGGTGAGCAGCCGGTCCCAGCCGGCGTAGGCCAGGCCCACCTGCTCCTGGGCGGCGATCCGCAGGCCGTAGTCGACCGTCCGGGCCTGCTCGGAGGCCCAGCTCGCGACGGAGCGCTCCAGCTCGGCGGAGTGGCCGCGGCAGGCGCCGAGCATTCGGCGGGTGATCCGTCGGGTGATCCGGTCGGCGAGCGCGGCCGGGCCGCGGCGGGGCGGCCGGGGCGGGGCGGCCAGGGTGCCGCCGCCGAGGCCGGGGGCCGCGCCCGCGCCGGAGTCCAGGCAGGCGTCCAGGCTGCGCAGGAAGCGGCGGGCGGCGGCGATCTCCGGGTCGGCGGAGGCGGCGGTGCCGGCCACCACGGGGGCCAGCAGGGCGCGCAGTTCGCCGGCCCGCATCCACCACAGGAACGGCGAGCCGATCACCAGCACCGGCGCGGGCGACACGGGGTGCGGCCGCAGCGGTCCGGGCCGCCGCACCGGCGGGAGGTCCTCCAGCCAGCTGTCGCAGTCCGGGGTGAGGGCGATGGCGGAGGGCGCGGGCACATCCAGCCGGTCGGCCAGTTCGCCGATCAGCCGGTACAGCTCGGGGGCCTCGGCCCGGGCGACCGGGACGGCCGGGATCTGCGGCGGGACGGCCCGGCGGTAGGCGCCAGCGGTCAGCCCGGCCACCAACAGGGTCAGCGCGGCGACCGCGCCGAAGGCCCAGCGGGCGGCGTCCCAGCCGGCGGCGTCCGGGGAGCCGGGCGCGCCGATCCGGCCGGTGAACCGGCCCGCGAGCAGGACCACCGTGACGGCGGCGGGCACGACGGCGGCGGCCAGGGCCAGGCCTCGGACCCGCAGGACCGCCTGGGCGTGAGCGCGCGCGGTGTCGACTACGGCCATACGGTGCGGCACCCCCTTCGGAGCCCTCGGGCGCCCGGATCCGGGCCCTGAGCCGACTCGAAATGATCAGTTCCGACCGGGAAGCGGAGGCGTCCGATCCCCGGCAGTGCAGGCTGTGTGGCGCTACTGACATTTTCGACGCCCCGGTCCGGGCGGGCGTTCCGGAACGACCCGGTTTCCACTCGTCCCGGTGACGCCGCCCGGATTCCGGACGCCTGCGACCGGTCCGGTGCGAAGCACCCGGGCGACCGCCCGGCCGGACGCCGTCCAGCATCCCTCCGCGGACGCGCCGCTACCCGGCGGCGACCCCGGCGCACGGCCCCGTCGCACTGCGATCCAGCGCACCATAAGGCCGAGCACGCGGTTACGTCAGCTGGATGCGGTTGCTGTCACCCGATGGGCTGGAATCCGGCCGCCGAACGGTGCGTCGGCCCCCGGAACCGCTCCGGCCCGGGAAACGCCGAGGGCGCTGCGCCCTGCGGGTTGTTTGCCCCTCTCCGGAGGCTCGCTCGCCTCGGAGGCGCTCCTCGCCTGACGAGCGCGGCCCCCGTGCGAGCGATTCGCACAGGGGCCGCAGGGGGCGCGCGGTGCCTCAGGCGGTGGCCGCCTTGAGCGCGATGTCGGTGCGGTGCTGCCCGCCCTTGAGGGAGATCCGGTCCACGGCGGCGTACGCGCGGTCGCGCGCCTCGGCCAGGTCGGCGCCGGTCGCGGTGACCGACAGGACGCGGCCGCCGGCACTCAGAACCCGGCCGTCCTCGTCCGCCTTCGTGCCGGCGTGCAGCACGAACGCGGTGCCGTCGGCCTCGGCCTCGGCCAGGCCCTCGATCGGGTCGCCGGTGCGCGGTGCGGCCGGGTAGCCCTCGGAGGCGACCACCACGGTGACGGCGGCGCCCTCGTCCCAGCGCAGCGGCTCCAGCTGGTCCAGGGTGCCGGTGGCGGAGGCCAGCAGGACGCCGGCCAGCGGGGTGCGCAGCCGGGCCAGCACGACCTGGGTCTCCGGGTCGCCGAAGCGGGCGTTGAACTCGATCACCCGGGTGCCGCGCGAGGTGAGCGCCAGGCCCGCGTACAGCAGGCCGGAGAACTCGGTGCCGCGGCGGCGCAGCTCGTCCACGGTCGGCTGCAGGACGGTCTCCAGGACCTCCTCGACCAGGCCGTCCGGCGCCCACGGCAGCGGCGAGTAGGCGCCCATGCCGCCGGTGTTGGGGCCCTCGTCGCCGTCCAGCGCGCGCTTGAAGTCCTGCGCGGGCTGCAGCGGCAGCACGGTGGTGCCGTCGGTGATCGCGAACAGCGAGACCTCGGGGCCGTCCAGGTACTCCTCGATGACCACGCGCTCGCAGGCGGCGGCGTGCGCCAGCGCGGCCTCGCGGTCGGAGGTGACCACGACGCCCTTGCCGGCGGCCAGGCCGTCGTCCTTGACCACGTACGGCGCGCCGAAGGCGTCCAGCGCCGCGGCGGCCTCCTCGGGGGTGGTGCAGACGTAGGAGCGGGCGGTGGGCACCCCGGCCCCGGCCATCACGTCCTTGGCGAAGGCCTTCGAGCCCTCCAGCTGCGCTGCCGCGCCGGAGGGGCCGAACACCGGGATGCCGGCCGCGCGCACGGCGTCGGCGACGCCGGCCACCAGCGGGGCCTCGGGGCCGACCACGACCAGGTCGGTGCCCAGCCGCGCGGCCAGTTCGGCGACCTGGGCGCCGTCCAGCTGGTCGACCGGGTGGACCGTCGCGACGCGGGCGATCCCGGCGTTGCCCGGGGCGCAGTGCAGCTCGGTCACGGAGGGATCTTGGGACAGGGAGCGGCACAGGGCGTGTTCGCGGGCGCCGCCGCCGATGACGAGGACCTTCACGCCAGGCAGCGTAGTCGGTGGCCTGTTCCGGCCGCTCTCCGGTCCCGTCGGATCCTCCAGGAGAAGAGCTCCGTACGCCGACCGCATCGGAGGAACCTCCAAGCCCGGAGGGTCCGGATGCGCGGCGGGCGTCCGGGTCAGGACGACGGGTCACCGGGGCCTCGCTCGGACGGGTGAAATCTCGCCGCCCCCCGCAACCCGCTCACCTCGGGTTCCGGTGGCCGAAACCGATAACGATCACCGTGGAAGCGCCCCCACGGTCAGCCATTTGGCGGTAAGAAGTGCTGTTGGACAACCACCGGCAGACGCCACGTCAGCCGATGCGCCGCCAGACCAAGCCGCCCGCCACAGGGAGCCCCACAGGTGAGCCAGCCGGAAATGCAGCCCGAGGAGAGTGCCTGGGGCAAGGAGATCGGTGAGGAGGACCCGCCCGCCGCCGCCGTCGCCCGGCGGGCCTCCACCCGCCGCCGGACCGATCTGAGCACCAGACAGTTCCCGCTCGGGGACTGGGGAGAGCCCGCCGAGCGGCTGGAGGAGCTCTACCGCTGGTCCGAGGAGCGGGCGGTCGAGGCGATCGAGTGGTACCGCCGGGACCGGGTCTGGAAGCGCCGCTGGGCGCGCCTGCTGCGCTTCGGCACGGCCGGCTTCGCGGTGGGCGGGGTGACCGCCCCGCTGGTGGACCTGACCGGCGCGCTCTCGCACGGCGCCGGCTGGGGCTACGTGGGCTTCGCGCTCGCCGCCGCCTGCTACGGCACCGACCGGGCCTTCGGCCTCACCTCCGGCTGGATGCGGGACGTCTCCACCGCCCAGGCGCTGCAACGCCGCCTGGAGGCCTTCCAGTTCGACTGGGCGTCGGAGTGCGTGCGCGAGGTGCTCGGCCCGACCGAGGGCACCGCGGGCGAGGCCGCCGAGCGCTGCCTGGGCGTGCTGCGGCGGTTCTGCGAGGACGTCTCGGACATGGTCCGCACCGAGACCTCGGAGTGGATGCTGGAGTTCCGCGCCTCGATGACCCAGCTGCCCACCCAGGCCCCCGGGGCCTGGGGCGGGCGCACCGAGCCCGGGATGGGCGCCCAGGTGCGGGTGCTGCCGCCGCCCGGGGCCAGGCCCACCATGCCGCGCCAGCGGCCGCCGGAGGGTCCGCTGCGGTAGGACGCGCCCCTGGGCGTGTCCGACGGTTCCCGCCGGGTGCGCGGATCGACGGACGCGCCCCGGGAGGATGGCGCTACGCGAAGACGATCATCGAGCCCTGGGCGACGCTCCGGGTCGCCGCCGCGTACAGGCCCGACCAGGCGTGGCGCTCGCGGGCGAAGGGGTGCACGTCGTCGATCGGCGGCCCGAACGGCTGCTCCAGGCCGGTCGGGCCGAGCGGCCGGGTCGGGTCCGGCGGGTTGAGCGGATCGATGCCCAGTGCCGGTGCCACGGCCTGCAGTTCGCGCAGCAGCCCGTGGCTGGAGCCGAGCGGGCCGCCGCCGGCGAGCAGCGCGTCGTCCACCAGCGGGGTCGGGAACTCGATCGGCACGTACGCGCCGGCGTGGTCGAAGTGCCAGACCAGGTGCGACTGTTCGGCGCTGCTCTCGAACATCTCCAGCAGTTGCTCGTAGTCGCCGCCGAGCGCGTCGACCGGGGTGATGTCCAGACCGGTGAGGCCCAGCAGGTAGGCGCGGCGCAGGAAGTGCAGCGAGTCGTAGTCGAAGGCGGCTATCGGCTCGACCGCTCCGCTCAGCCCGGGGACGTACTGGTAGACCGGCACCTGGGGCAGCCCACGGGAGGTCAGCACCGCGTTGTAGAGCGCGAGGTCGTCCCGGAAGGGGTTGTCGGTGCTGTGGCTCAGCACGTCCACCAGCGGGACGAGCCAGAGGTCGCAGGCCATGGCCGGCAGTTCCTCTCCGGACGGCGGGGATCGCCCGCGGGGCGGGACGACGACGGGGGGCGGAGTCGGTACCCGGGCGGCCCTTGCCTGGGCACCGGGTTCGACGCCCGCCCACCCTACCGGCCCGGCGCGGCGTGCGGATCGGGCCGCCCCTGCGGAGCCCCGGTCGGCGGCTCGGCCAGCCGCCGGCCGAACCGCCCGTGCGGCACCCAGCGCGGCTGCGGCACCAGGCCGAGGCCCAGGCCCAGTTCACGGCCCAGCTCCCGGCCGACCTCCCCGCCCTGCCGGGGCCGCCCGGCCCGGGCCGTCCCGGGCTCCGCCGGGGACGGCGGCGAGGACACCGGCGGCTCGACGGGTACCGGCAGCGGCTCCGCCCCGGCGGCCTCGGTGAGCAGCCCGAGCACCGTCACCGACTCCAGCGGGCGCCCGGCCAGCCCGGCCAGCAGCCGGACGGTGAACAGGTTGTACTCGCAGATGATCCGGTGCGCGCCTTCGAGGTCGTGGGCCCCGATCGCCTCGACCAGGTCCAGGTGGCGGTCCCAGCAGACCCCGGCCAGCGCGGGCATCTCCCGCAGGTAGGGCGCGGCGAACATCCAGGACTGCACCCGCAGCCAGTCCAGGTAGTCGCCGATCCGCCGGTTGCCGAGCAGAGCGGAGACCTCCTGCCAGAATCGTCGGTCGCAACCCACCATCACGTCCAGGTTCCCGGCCCGGGCGGCCCGCACCGCCGCGTCGGCCCGGCGGCTCAGCGAGGGCAGCCGGGTGAGGTCGGGCAGTGCCCGGCGGGTGGAGAACTGGCGGTAGAAGCTGTCGGTGAGCAGGACCCTGGACTCGAAGATCTCCAGGAAGTCCTCCCAGCACAACTCCGGCACCGTGAAGCCGCGGTGGTGCTCGGCCCGCAGCAGTCCCTGGGCGCCGAGGTCGACCAGCGCCTCGCGGGCCGGGGTCGCGGAGACGCCGTACAGCTCGGCGATCTCCTTGACGGTGAAGTTGCGGCCGGCCGCCAGCCGGCCGGCCATCATCTCCTCGCGCAGCGCGCCGGCGATCTGCTCGCGCAGGCTGTTGCGGTGGATGACGGGACGGGGGGTGTCGCTTGCGCCGTTGCCGGACATGCGCGCGACCTCCTCGGGCAGGCCGCCAGGCCGACCCGCGACGGACCGGCCGACCAGCGGCAGGGAACACGACGAGTGCTCATCTTCTCAAACCGGCCCGGAGCAGGTACGAACCAACCCTCCGGAACGCCTCGGGCCCTACCGCTGGACGGGCGCCGGGATGCCGAGCAGGCGGTCCCGCAGCACCGGGAACTCCTCACGCGCCTTGCCCACCTCGGCCGGGTCGAAGTCGACGGTCAGCACCTGCTCGTCGTCCCCGGCCTCGGCCAGCACCCGGCCCCACGGGTCCACCACGATGCTGTGCCCGGCCTGCTCGACCCCGGCGTGCGTCCCGGCGGTGTTGCAGGCCAGCACGAAGGCCTGCTCCTCCACCGCCCGCGCCCGGGCCAGCAGCGTCCAGTGCTCGCGCCGCCGGGCCGGCCAGGCGGCCGGGACCAATAGCAACTGCGCGCCGGCGTCCAGCAGCGCCCGGAACAGCTCCGGGAAGCGCAGGTCGTAGCAGGTGGCCAGGCCCAGGGTGGCGAAGTCGGTGGGCGCGGTGACGATCTCCTGCCCGGCGCCCATCACCACCGCCTCGCCGCTGTTGAAGCCGAAGCGGTGGATCTTGCGGTAGGTGTGCACCAGCTCGCCGTCCGGGGCGAACAGCATCGAGGTGTTGTAGATCGGCCCGTCCGGGTCGCGTTCGACGATCGAACCGGCGTGCAGCCAGACCCCGGCGGCCCGGGCGGCCGCCGCCATCCCGTCCGAGGTGGGCCCGTCCAGGGTCTCGGCGCCCTCCGACCAGAGGTCGTAGGCGAAGCCGCCGAGCGGCCACAGCTCCGGCAGCACCACCAGGTCGGCGTCCTGTTGCGCCCGTACCAGCGCCGCGGCGCGGGCCCGTCGCTCGGCGGGCGGCTCGGCGTCGGAGACCGCGAGTTGGATCAATGAAGCGCGCACAGTACCACCGTCCACGGCAAGAGTCCTACGATCGTCACCCGAAAGCGCTGCCCAGCTGTCTCCCGGCAGCGTAACGTGCGGTTAGCGTGAGCGCCCGGAAGCCGGACCATCCCGGCCGGCCGCGATGACCGGGCGCGGACCGTAGGAAAGCTGACGGAGGGCCGGAGATTCCCGTGACGGACAACCAGACCGTGCAGGCTTACACCGAGGCGTGGACGCACAGCATCGAGTCCATATCGGAGCTGGTCGCCCCCCTCCCCGAGGGATCCTGGAACCGGGCGACCGAGTGCCCCGGCTGGTCGGTCCGGGACATCGTGTCGCACGTGATCGCGGTCGAGTCCGAGCTGCTCGGCGATCCCCGTCCGATCCACTCGCTGCCGCGTGATCTTCGCCACGTGACCACCGAGTTCGCCCGCTACGTCGAGCTGCCGGTCGACAAGCGCCGCTGCCACACCGCGCTGGAGATGACCAGCGAGCTGGAGTACACGATCATCCGCCGCTCCCGCGCGCTGCGGAACGCCAAGCAGACGCCCGACGAGCCGGTGCGCCGGCCGGCCGGCCCGCTCGCCGGGACCGTCCCGTACCACGAACTGCTGCGGATGCGGGCGTTCGACGTCTGGGTGCACGAGCAGGACCTGCGCCGGGCCCTGGAGACCCCCGGCAACCTGGACGCCCCGGGCGCACTGATCACCCGGGACTTCCTGCTGGAGCGGCTGCCCAAGGCCGTCGCCCACAACGCCGGCGCCCCGGCCGGGACGGCCCTGGTGGTGGACGTCACCGGCCCGGTGGAGTTCCTGCGCACCGTCCGGGTGGACGCCGCCGGGCGCGGCACGGTGGACGAGTCGATCAGCCTGGCCCCCGACGTCCAGCTCACCATGGGCTGGGAGACCTACCTGCGGCTCGCCTGCGGGCGCGGCCGGCCCGGCCCGGTGGGCGTCGAGGGCGACCAGGAGCTGGCCGAGCGGGTGCTCGCCAACTTCTCGGTCACCGTCTGAGGCCCGCCGAGCTCCTCGTAGGGATCACAAGTACGGGTCAGGTGCACAGGAGTACGGACCAGGAGTACGGATCAGGACGCGGCTGCGACCTTCCGGCGCAGCCGCAGGATCATCGCCGTACCCACCGCCAGCGGCACGTACTGCCAGCAGAACGCCCAGCGGAAGGCGGCGGCCGAGTACGCCCCGGCGCCAGCCGGGGAGAGCGCGTCCAGCAGCACGCCGACGCCGAACAGGGTGATCATCGTGCCGATGAAGCCGCCCATGTTGACGATGCCGGAGGCGGTGCCGAGCCGCTCGACCGGGTTGCGGGAGCGCGCGTAGTCGAGGCCGACCAGTGAGGCCGGGCCGTTGCTGCCCATCACCAGGATGATCCCGATCAGCAGCCACATCGGCGGGTGGCCGCCGGGCCAGGCCAGCACCAGTGCCCAGCCGAGCGCGGTGGTGGCGATGACGGTGAGCACGATGGGCATGCGGGCCCGGGCGGTGCGGGAGAGCAGGCGGCCGAAGACGAAGCCGCAGGTCATGTTGGAGAGCACCAGCAGGGTCAGCAGCCCGCCGGCCGCGGCCCGGGACATGCCCTGTGCCTCGACCAGGTAGGGCATGCCCCAGAGCAGGCCGAAGGCGTTGCCGGGGAACTGGGTGGTGAAGTGGACCCACAGGCCCAGCCGGGTGCCCGGCTCCCGCCAGCAGTCCAGGACCTGGCGGCGGACCTTCGGGCGGGCAGCCGGCGGGTCGACCGGTCGTACGACCGCCGGTGCGTCCTTGAGGAACAGCGCGACCAGCGCGCACACCGCCACGCCGAGCAGCGCGATCGCGGCGAAGGTGGGCGTCCAGCCCTCGCTGTGCAGCACCTGGGCGAGCACCACCGTGGTGACCAGGTTGCCGCCCATCCCGGCCAGGCCGGTCAGCTGGGCGACGAACGGGTTCTTGGCCGCCGGGAACCAGCGGGCGGCGATCCGCAGCACGCTGATGAAGGTCATCGCGTCGCCACAGCCGAGCACCGCCCGGGAGGCCAGTGCCGGGGCGAAGGAGGAACTGAACGCGAAGGCCAGCTGGCCGGTGCTCAGCAGCAGCACGCCGAGCAGCAGCACCCGGCGCGGCCCGAACCGGTCGACCAGCAGCCCGACCGGGACCTGCATGGCCGCGTAGACCAGCACCTGGAGGATCGAGAAGGCGGACAGCGCCGAGGCGCCGATGCCGAAGCGCTCGGCGGCGTCCAGTCCGGCCACGCCGAGGCTGGTGCGGTGGATGACGGCCAGGACGTAGACACTGACGCCGATGGACCAGGCCAGCCAGGCCGCGCGGCCGCCGGGCGGCGAGGGCGCGGTGGCGGTCGGGGGCGCGGTGGCGGTCGGGGGCTCGACGGTGGGTCGGGGAGCGGGGACGGACAGGGACGGGGCTGAACGAGCTGGCTCCACGGTCATAGTTCGCCCAGATTAGTCATCCCATGATTGGACGCCCAGCCTGGGGTGAGGGCGGGCCCGTCAGCCGGTCACCGTCCAGGACACCGACCTGGTCATGTAGCGGTCCCGGAAGGCCTCGTCCCGCACCCAGTCCGTGGTGTCCCGGACGGTCGCGGTGACGGTGGCCGTCCGGCCCGGGGCCAGGTCCAGTTGCGCGGTGTCCAGCGAGCCGCCGCCCGGGGCCTGCGGCGTCACCGGGACGCCGTCCACCTTCCACTCCACCTTCAGCTGCCGGGTGCCGGTCAGCGGCAGCGGCCGGACGTCCAGCCGGGGGCGCCCGGTCACCTCGCCGGGCGGCGGCGAGGGGGTGTCGGTCGGCCGGACCCTGCGGTACACCTCCTCGATGATCGCCTCGCGCGAGGGCAGGTTGTAGGTGCTGCCCAGGGTGCGCATCACCGAGTCGGGGGTGGGCCGGTAGAGGCCGTTGGCGCCGCGGTACGCCCCGATGGTCCCGGCGCCGTCCGGGGAGTCGGCGCCCAGCCAGCGCCACCACTTGGTCTGCTTCTTGCGCATGTCGTCGGCGTTGAGGGTGGAGAGGTTCGGGTAGTCGGCGTCGTCCGGGGCGCTGTCGTACTCGTCCCCGAGGTCCCCCACGGTGTGCCCGATCTCGTGCTGGATGATCCGCCCGGAGTCCGGGCTGCCCCCGGCCAGGGTGGTCACCCCGGTGCCCCCGGCGCCGCCGTACTCGGCGGAGTTGGCCAGCGCTATCAGGTACTGCGGCCCGGCGCCGTCCCCCGCGTACCGGGCGGTGGCGGACTCGTCGGCGCAGAGCAGCCGGGCGGTCCCCTCGCACCAGAAGTGCATCCCGAGCGGGGTGGCGGGGTTGCGGCCGCGGCTCTCGGTCTCGGCTATCCCGGAGACCGGGGAGACCACCTCGACCCGCCTTATGTTGAAGAACCCCTGGTAGGTGCGGAACGGCTCGATGTCCATCAGCGCGTGCCAGGCCTTGTCTGCCTGCTGCCGGAACAGCTCCTGTTCGTCGCCCGTGTAGCCGTCGCCGAGCAGGACCAGGGTGATCCGGTTGGCCGGGTCCCCGGTTCGGCGTATGTCGAAGGTCGGGGCGGCCGCGGGTATTCGCCGGTCGGCGCGCAGCGAGGTGTGCGGCGGCACCGCCCGGTCGGCCGGGGCACCCGCCCCGATCACGCCGAACGGCGAGGGGCCGACCGCCTCCAGAGCGGCGGGGAGTACGGCGGTGGACACCAGCACGAACGCGGCCAGACTCCGGACGAGACGGCCTGGGGTGCCAGAAGGCATACGGGTTCGTCCTCGGGGCTCCGGTCACCCGGCGTCGCCCGGGTGGTGGAGCGGAGACGTACCCGGACCGGTGTGTCGCCCCAACCGGCCGAAGAAAATGTCACCGACCTGGCCCAACGATTCCTATCGCGCCATTCATACCAATCAATCCCGGGAACGCTTCCCCAGGTTCAGCACGAGGTGCGTCCCGAGCCCGAAGAGCAGCCCCCAGAAGGCCGAGCCGATGCCGAACAGGCTCATCCCCGAGGCGCTCGCCAGGAAGGTCACCACCGCCGCGTCCCGCCCGCGCTCCTCGGCGACCGCCGCCGCCAGGCTGCCCTGCAGCGAGGCCAGCAGCGCGACCCCGGCGATCACCGCGATCAACTCCTTCGGCAGCCCGGTGAACAGGCTCACCAGCACCCCGCCGAAACTGCCCACCAGCACGTACAGCACGCCCGAGGACATCCCCGCGACGTACCGCCGGCGCGGGTCCGGGTGGGCCTCCGGGCCGGAGCAGATCGCCGCGGTGATCGCCGCCAGGTTCACCCCGGGCGAGCCGAACGGCGCCATCAGGATCGCCATCGCGCCGGTCGAGCCGATCAGCAGCCGGTCGTCCGCCTGGTAGCCGAAGGCCCGCATCACCCCGAGGCCCGGGGCGTTCTGCGAGGCCAGCGTGACGATGGTGAGCGGCAGCGCCAGCCCCACCAGGGCCGACCAGGAGAAGGCCGGCACCGTCAGCACCGGCACGGTCGGCCCGCCCGAGCCCAGGTGCAGCGGCAGCCCGACGGTCAGCGCCGCCAGCACCCCGCCGACCACCAGCGCGACCGGTACGGCGTACCGGGGCGCGAACCGCTTGGCCAGCAGGAAGGCCGCGAAGCCGCCCACCACCAGCACCGGCGCGCTGTGCACGGCGCCGAAGATCCCGGCGCCGAAGGAGAACAGGATGCCCGCCAGCATCGCGTTCACGATCCCCACCGGCACCGCCGCGATCAGCCGGCCGAACCAGCCGGTCACCCCGAACAGCGTCACCACCGCAGCGCTCACCAGGAACGCCCCGACCGCCTCCCGGTACGGGTAGTCGCCCAGGCTGGTCACCAGCAGCGCGGCCCCCGGGGTGGACCAGGCGGTGATCACCGGCGTCCGGGTCCACCAGCTGAGCGCGAAGCCGCTCACCCCGCTGCCGATCGCCACCGCCCAGATCCAGGACGCCGTGTGCACCGCGTCCAGCCGTCCGGCGGCCGCCGCCGCGAGCACCACCACCAGCGGCCCCGAGAACGACACCGCGACGCACACCAGCCCCGACAGCAGCGCCGGCCCCGACACGTCCCGCCGCAGCGACCGGCGATCCCCGCTTCCGACCGGCGTCTCCGGTCGGACAGTCAGCTCATCCGTCATTTCGGCAGTATCCCGAAGCCCGTCGGAAGACTCCCGAAAAAACTTTTGAACTCACCTGCAACCCCCCGCGGGGATGCGCGTCCATACAGATGAAGGCACGGAGAGCGAGACCGGCAGAGCCGGGGGGCGCTTCCGCTCACGAGGAGCGGGGCCGGTCGTCTTCACCAACACACCGTCAGTCACATGACCTTGGGGAGTCACGTCATGAGTTCGTCCGTTATCACCCGTTTCGCGAAGAACGACCGCGCCTTCTCCGGCCGCCGCCGCATCGCCACACTCGCCGCCGCCACCGTCCTCGCCGGCGGCATCCAGCTCCTCGCCACCGACGCCGCCTGGGCCTGCGGGGACGGCGTCGCCACCGCCCCGGTCTCCCAGGAGGTCATCCAGGACAGCGACTTCGACCTGCACGGCCCCGGTGCGAAGTCCGCGTTCATCAGCCCCACCCCGACCACGATCACCATCGGCGGCCCCAAGGCCGAATTCGGGGTGGAGATCGCGAACTTCACCAAGGCCGACTTCCACAAGGCCGTTGCCGGCTTCGGGCTCTTCAACCCGAGCGGCGCCACCCCCAGGCCGTCCCAGGTCAGCGTGGACGTCATGAACCACGGCCAGTGGAAGCACCTGACCATGGCGGGCGGCTGCGACCCGGCCATCCACGCCACCGGGCTGGAGTCCATCGCCGAGCCGCTCACGGTCGGCCACGCCCGCCGCTACCTGTTCCGGGTCTCGATCTCGGCCGACGCCCCCAAGGACGTCAAGGAACTCCAGGTGTACGGCGACGGCGCCAACTTCTCGGGTGCCATGACGACGGTCAAGGTCGTCCGCCAGGCCTCCGCCGAGACCACCAAGCCCACCACCCCGGCCAAGCCGAAGCCCGCGCCGACCAAGGAGGCCAGGCCCGCCGCCCCGGCCCCGGCCGAGCCGGCCGCCGACCGCACCCCCGCCAAGGCCGCCGAGCCCGCCAAGGCCCCCGCCGCCACCCCGTCCGCCGCACCGGCCACCACCGCGCCCGCCGGCACCCCGGAGCTCGCGCAGACCGGCTCCTCCTCCACCAACACCTTCCTCGCCGTCAGCTCCGCCGCACTCCTCGCCCTCGGGGCCGGCGTCCTGATCGCCGTCCGCCGACTCCGCCACCAGCGGTAGTCGAAGGGCGAGCACACGAAGGAGGGGCCCTCCTCCGCACGGCGGTGCGGTGGAGGGCCCCTCCTTCCGTCTCGGGCCGGACGGGCCGTCAGCCCCAGGTGATCAGGCGCTTCGGGTGTTCCAGCAGCGCGGCCACGTCGGCCAGCACCCTGGAGCCCAGCTCCCCGTCCACCAGGCGGTGGTCGAAGGAGAGCGCGAGCGTGGTGACCTGACGCGGGACGACCTTGCCCTTGTGCACCCACGGCAGCTCCCGGACCGCGCCGAAGGCGAGGATGGCCGCCTCGCCCGGGTTGAGGATCGGGGTGCCGGTGTCGACGCCGAAGACGCCGACGTTGGTGATGGTGACCGTGCCGCCCTGCATGTCGGCCGGCGAGGTCTTGCCCTGGCGGGCGGTCTCCACCAGCTCGCCGAGCGCGACGGCCAGGCCGGACAGGGTCCTGGACCCGGCGTCCTTGATGTTCGGGACGATCAGGCCGCGCGGGGTGGCCGCGGCGATGCCGAGGTTCACCTGGCCCTTGATCACGATCTCCTGGGCCGCCTCGTCCCACTGGGCGTTGATCTCCGGGTGGCGCTTGATCGCGGTGAGCAGCGCCTTGGCGACCAGCAGCAGCGGGCTGACCCGGACGTCCCGGCCCAGCTCGCCGCTCTCCTTGAGCCGGCGGACGAACTTCATCGTGCGGGTCACGTCGACCTGGACGAACTCGGTGACGTGCGGGGCGGTGAAGGCCGAGGCCACCATCGCCTGCGCGGTCGCCTTGCGGACGCCCTTGATCGGCACCCGGACGTCGCCCGCGGTGGGGGCGGACACCGGCACCTCGACCGCGGCGGCCTCGGCGGCCTCGGCCACCTCGACGGCCGGAGCCGCCGGAGCGGCCTGGGCCGCGGCGTGGGCGTGCACGTCCTCGCGGGTGATCACGCCGTCCGGGCCGGTCGGGGCGACGGCCCGCAGGTCGATGCCGAGGTCCTTGGCCAGCTTGCGCACCGGCGGCTTGGCCAACGGCCGCTCACCGACCGGCACTTCGGCCACCGGGGCGGGCGCGACCGGAGCCGGGGCGACCGGGGCGGCGGGCGCGACCGGAGCCGGCTTCGCCGCGGTGACGGTCTTGGTGGTGGTCGTCCGCCGGGCCCGGCGCTGGCTGCCGCCGGTGCGCGGGCCGTACCCGACCAGCACCTCCCGGCGCTCCGGCTCGGCCTCGGCGGCCGGCGCCTCGGCGGCGGGGGCGGGCGCGGGCACGGCGGCCGGAGCGGCCGCCTCGCCGGCCACCGCGACCGAGATGATCACGGTGCCGACGTCGACCGTCGCGCCCTCCGGGAAGAAAAGCTGCTCGACGACCCCGTTGAACGGGATCGGCAGCTCCACGGCCGCCTTGGCGGTCTCGACCTCGCAGACGACCTGCCCGTCGGTGACGGTGTCACCGGGCTTGACGTACCAGCTGAGGATCTCGGCCTCGGTGAGGCCCTCGCCCACGTCGGGCATCTTGAACTCGCGGAGCGAGCGAACTTCGGTGGTCATCTTCGCTCCCCGGTATCAGTACGCGAGCACGCGGTCGACGGCGTCGAGCACGCGGTCCAGGTCGGGCAGGAAGGACTCCTCGACCCGGGACGGCGGGTACGGCGCGAAGTAGCCGCCGACCCGCAGGACGGGCGCCTCCAGGTGGTAGAAGCACCGCTCGGTGAGCCGGGCGGCCAGCTCGGCGCCCATGCCCAGGAAGACCGGCGCCTCGTGCACCACGACGGCCCGCCCGGTGCGCTTGACCGACTCCTCCAGGGTGGTGAAGTCCACCGGGGAGAGCGAGCGCAGGTCGACGACCTCCAGCCGGCGGCCGTCCTCCTCGGCGGCCGCGGCGGCCTCCAGGCAGACCTTGACCATCGGGCCGTACGCGATCAGCGTCGCGTCGGCGCCCGGGCGGACGATCCGGGCGTCGTGCAGGCCCAGGTCGGCGGCGGCGCCGACCTCGCCCTTGTCCCAGTAACGCCGCTTGGGCTCCAGGAAGATGACCGGGTCGTCCGACTCGATGGACTGCCGCAGCATCCAGTGCGCGTCGTGCGCGTTGGCCGGGGTGACCACCCGCAGACCGGCGGTGTGCGCGAAGTACGCCTCGTGCGACTCGCTGTGGTGCTCGACCGCGCCGATACCACCCGCGTAGGGGATGCGGACGGTGATCGGCATCTTGACGTGACCCAGCGCACGGGCGTGCATCTTGGCCAGCTGGGAGACGATCTGGTCGAAGGCCGGGTAGACGAAGCCGTCGAACTGGATCTCCACGACCGGGCGGTAGCCGCGCAGCGCGAGGCCGATCGCGGTGCCCATGATGCCGGACTCGGCCAGCGGGGTGTCGATCACCCGGCCCTCGCCGAAGTCCTTCTGCAGGCCGTCGGTGATCCGGAAGACGCCGCCGAGCTTGCCGATGTCCTCGCCCATCAGGACGGTCTTCGGGTCGTTCTCCAGCGACTTGCGCAGCGCCTCGTTGAGCGCCTTGGCGATGCTCAGCTGACCGGCCATCAGTGGTTCTCCCCCGCCTCGAAGGAGGCCGCGTACTCGATGTATTCGGCCCGTTCCTCATCGACCAGCGCGTGCGGCTCGCTGTACACGTGGTCGAAGATCAGCGTCGGGTCCGGGTCCGGCATGCTGCGCACGCCCTCGCGCACCCGCAGGCCCAGCTGCTCGCTCTCGGCGTCGACGGCGGCGAAGAACTCCTCGTCCGCCAGGCCCTCCTTCTCCAGGAGGGTGCGCAGCCGCAGGATCGGGTCCTTGGCCTTCCAGGCCTCGGTCTCCTCGGCGAGCCGGTAGCGGGTGGGGTCGTCGGAGGTGGTGTGCGCGCCCATCCGGTAGGTGAAGGCCTCGATCAGCACCGGGCCGTTGCCGCTGCGGGCGTAGTCCAGCGCCCAGCGGGTGACCGCGAGGCAGGCCAGCACGTCGTTGCCGTCCACCCGCACGCCCGGGAAGCCGAAGCCGGAGGCGCGGCGGTACAGCGGGATCTTGGTCTGGGTGGTGGTGGGCTCGGAGATCGCCCACTGGTTGTTCTGGCAGAAGAACACCACCGGCGCGTTGTAGACCGAGGCGAAGGTGAAGGCCTCGTTGACGTCGCCCTGGCTGGAGGCGCCGTCGCCGAAGTACGCGATCACCGCGTCGTCGGCGCCGTCCTTGGTGATGCCCATCGCGTAGCCGGTGGCGTGCAGGGCCTGCGCACCGATCACGATGGTGTACAGGTGGAAGTTCTTCTCGTTCGGGTCCCAGCCGCCGTGGTTCACGCCGCGGAACATGCCGAGCAGGTTCAGCGGGTCGACGTCGCGGCACCAGGCCACGCCGTGCTCGCGGTAGGTGGGGAAGGCGTAGTCGCCGGTGCGCATGGCGCGACCGGAGCCGACCTGGGCGGCTTCCTGGCCGAGCAGCGAGGCCCACAGGCCCAGCTCGCCCTGGCGCTGGAGGGCGGTCGCCTCGCCGTCGAACCGGCGCACCAGCACCAGGTCGCGGTAGAGGGAGCGCAGCTCCTCCGGAGTGGTGGTGAGGGGGTAGTCCGGGTGCTCGACCCGCTCGCCTTCCGGGGTGAGCAGCTGTACGAGCTCCGGCTGGGCATCCTTACCCGTGGCGCGGAGGGTGTCAGGGACGCCGGGGGCCGCCTTCTTGCGAGCCCTCGCCGTGCTTTTGACGGTCACGTTCACTCCTCGGTCTGTCCGGCCGCCCGGGGTCGCCGGTGACCGGTCCGGTCACCGCCTCGCGGGGCGCGCGTGGGTGTGCGCACCTACTGCGTGGCAGGTGGTGATCCTGTTCCGACGGCGTCCCTCACGAGAACGTTACCCAGCGTCCGCCCTTGGCGCGCTTGCGCTAGGACGTCCTACTTGTTCAGGGCCTACAACCCCGAGGGTGCCGCGCCGGGGCTCGCCGTCGGAAGGGTGGGGGTGACGGTCGGCGTGACGCAGCTCTCAATTCGAGCGCCTTCAGGACACCAGCGCACGTTATCCGGGCAGACGTCCGTACGAAAGGGGGTTCTCGGTATCGGTTTCGGCGACTGTGGCCTGATCACGTCTTTACGCCGATGCGAACGACAGGCCTTATGTAGGGTGATATGGGAGGCTTTGGGCGTGACTGATAACGGACAAATCAGGGTGTTCCTGCTCGACGATCACGAGGTCGTCCGACGGGGCGTGCACGACCTGCTCTCGGTCGAGGACGACATCGAGGTGGTCGGCGAGGCCGGCACGGCCGCCGAGGCGCTCACCCGGATCCCGGCGGTCCACCCCGACGTCGCGGTGCTCGACGTCCGGCTGCCGGACGGCAACGGGGTCGAGGTCTGCCGCGAGGTCCGCTCCCGGCTGCCCGAGATCAAGTGCCTGATGCTGACCTCCTTCTCGGACGACGAGGCGCTGTTCGACTCGATCATGGCGGGCGCCTCCGGCTACGTCCTGAAGGCGATCCGCGGCACCGACCTGATCACCGCGGTCCGGGACGTCGCGGCCGGCCGCTCGCTGCTCGACCCGGTCGCCACCAGCCGGGTGCTCGCCCGGCTGCGCGACGGCGGCGAGAAGGAGGACGAGCGACTGTCCCAACTCACCAAGCAGGAGCGGCGGATCCTCGATCTGATCGGCGAGGGAATGACCAACCGTCAGATCGGCAACGAGTTGCACCTGGCCGAGAAGACGGTGAAGAACTACGTCTCCAGTCTGCTCGCCAAGATGGGCATGGAGCGGCGCACCCAGGCGGCCGCCTTCGTGGCGCGGCACCAGGCCGACCATCAGTACTGATCCGGTCACTTCACACATCTGACGGTTTGTCAAGGACCCCCACCAGGGGGCCATAACCTCTGCACGTGACTTTCAGCCAGACCCTCGCCTGCGCCCCGGCCCGCCCCGACCTCTCCGCCCCGCCGATAGGGACCCTCAGTCCGCCCGTCCCGCGCAGCGCACTCGACGAGGTCCTGGCCCGCTACCGGGTGGGGCGGCTGCTGACCGCCGAACCGGTCGCCGAAGGCCTGCTGAACCGGGGCTACCGGGTCACCACCGAGGCCGGGGCCTACTTCCTGAAGTGCTACGTCGACGCCGCCACCGCCAACCGCCCGAAGATCCTCGCCCACCACCGCGCGATGACCGACCTGCACGCCCTCGGACTGCCCGTCTCACCCCCGCTGACCTGTACCGAACGGGCCGGTACGGTGGCCGGCCTGGGCGGCCGGCTGTTCGCGATCTTCCCCTGGGTCGATGGCCGACACCAGCACGGTACGGAGCTCCCCCTGCCACAGTGCGACGCGCTCGGCGCGCTGCTCGGCCGACTGCACGGCGCGCTCGACGACGTCTGCGCCCCCCTCGACCAGCCCGTCGGCTACCGCAGCGCCGACCCCCTCGACAGCGCCGAACTCGCCCGCGAACTGCGCCGCCACGCCCGCGAGCACCGCCCGTACGGCGAACTGGACGCCCTGGTCGAACAACGGCTCGACGAACGGCTGGAACTGCTCGCCGAGCACGCCCACCGCCGCCCCGACCCGCAGGCCGCCCCGCCCACCGGCTGGACCCACGGCGACTTCCACGGCCTCAACCTGCTGTACGACGGCGACCGGGTCGCGGCCGTCCTGGACTGGGACAAGCTCGGCCCCCAGCCGCGCGCCGAGGAGGCCGTCCGCGGGGCCACGCTGCTCTTCAACGACCGGACCACCGGCACCCTCGACCTGGTCCGGGTCCGCCGCTACTCACAGGCCTACCGGGCCTCCGGGGCCGCCACCGCCGAGCACCTGGCCGCCGCCGTCCACCGGGTCTGGTGGGAGCGGCTGAACGACTTCTGGATGCTGCAGTGGCGCTACCAGCGGGCCGACCACCGGGCCGACCCGCTCTACCCCGCCTCGGCGGGCCAGTTGGCGTGGTGGTGCCAGGAGTACGAGCAGGTCCTGGACGCCTTCGCCAACTGAGCCCGTCGGCCGGGCACCTCAGCCCCCCGGCTGCACCGTGCTGCCGCCGGTCGGCTTGGGGGGCGTCGGCACCGGGTTCGAGGTGCCCGTGTTGCCACCGCCGCCCGAACTCGGGGTCGTCGGCGCCGAGGTCGGCCCGCCGGTCCCCGTCGAGGTGGCCGTGGGGACGTGGGTGGGCGTCGACGTCGCCGTCTGGGTCGGCGTCGGGGTCG
This sequence comes from Kitasatospora sp. NPDC023118, assembly GCF_055560875.1. Taxonomy (NCBI): domain Bacteria; kingdom Bacillati; phylum Actinomycetota; class Actinomycetes; order Kitasatosporales; family Streptomycetaceae; genus Kitasatospora; species Kitasatospora sp. NPDC023118. Next base: position 315,716 of record NZ_JBVHHW010000003.1, on the reverse strand, counting down.
GCGTGTGCCTGCCCGAATTCGGCGACGGCGACACGTTGTTGTAGCCACCGCCGTTCCCGGTGTAGCTGCCGTTGTCGGTCGGCTGCTGCGGCCGCCGGCTGCCGGAGACGGACGGCGGCTGGGTCACCTGGGCGCCCTGGGTCGGCGTGGTCGGCTCGGTGGTGCTGACCACCGGGGCGGGCGTGTTCGGCGTGATCGTCGTGTGGTCGTTGCCGCCGCCGAGCGCGAAGGCGATCCCGGCACCGGCCGCGAGCAGCACGGCGATCCCGCCGACCACCCAGCCCCAGGGCCCGCGCCGACGGCCGGGGCCGTGGTCCCCGTGGTCGCCGTCGTCCTCGCCGCCACCGCCGCCGTACGGGCCGCCGGCCGCCGGGTAGGGCGAGGAGGGGGTGTGCGGGCCGCCCGTCGAGTACGGCAGCACGGAGGTCTGGTCGCCCGCGCCGACCGCACCGAAGGCCTGGGTGGCCGCCGACTGGTCCGGACGGATCACCTGGGTGGCGCCGGTGTCGGCGGCCGCCGCGCCGAGCCAATCGGCCCCGGCCGCGCCGTGCATCTCGCGCAGCGCGTGCTGCACGTGGGCGCGGAACTCGTCGGCGTCCTGGAAGCGGTCGTCCGGGTTCTTGGCGAGCGAGCGCAGCACCAGCGGGTCCAGCCCGAGCGGCACCCGGCTGTTGGCCTGCGAGGGCGGCACCGGCGGGTCCTGGACGTGCTGGTAGACCACCGAGAGCGGGGTGTCGCCGGTGAACGGCGGGCGCAGCGTGAGCAGCTCGTAGAGCATGCAGCCGGCCGCGTACAGGTCGGAGCGGTGGTCGACCGCCTTGCCGAGCGCCTGCTCGGGCGACAGGTACTGCGGGGTGCCCATGACCATGCCGGTCTGGGTCATCGTGGTGGCCCCGCCGGTCAGCGCCCGGGCGATGCCGAAGTCCATCACCTTGACCGCGCCGGCGTTGGTGATGCTCACGTTGGCGGGCTTGATGTCGCGGTGCACGATGCCGTTCCGGTGGCTGTAGGCCAGCGCCTCCAGCACCCCGGCGATGATGATCAGCGCCTGGTCGACCGGCGGCGCCTCCTCGTCCACCAGCAGCTCGCGGACGGTCCGGCCCTCGACCAGCTCCATCACGATGTACGGCGTGGACTCGTCCCCGACGTACTCCTCGCCGGTGTCGTAGACCGAGACGATCGAGTGGTGGTTCAGCGCCGCGACGGCGTGTGCCTCGCGGGTGAAGCGCAGCCGGGCGACGTCGTCCTGGGCCAGCTCGCCGCGGAGCAACTTGACCGCGACGGTGCGGCCCAGCCGCACGTCCTCGGCGGCGAAGACCTCGGCCATGCCGCCGCGGCCGAGCCGGTGGGTCAGCCGGTAGCGGCCATCGCCGACCGTGCCCAGCGGGGCGGCGGTGCCGCGGCCGGGGGTCTGCGGCCCGCTCCGGCCGAACGGCGGCAGCGCGGAGGTCGCGGCTTCGTTGCCCGGCTCGGAAATCCTCGGCGTCCCGCCGGTCCGTCCGTCCGCTCGGGCACCCGCGTCGTCGTCCGGCTGCTGCGTCTGTGCCATCGCTCCTCGCCCCGGGCGTGCGCTCGGAATCGCGGTGCCCTGTCGCTTACGTATCCCCGAACGCTACCGCTTCCGGCGCGCACCCGTGACAGCCCGAACCGGCCGGAAACCGTCAGAGCAGGCCATTCCGGCCGGTCGGCTGGTCCAGCACCAGCACCTCGGCCGGCCGCTCCGCGTGCCCGCCGAACTTGGTCTTGGTCTTGTCCTGCGCGTTGTTCACCACGATCGCGATGATGATGCCGGCCAGCACCAGCACACCGACGATGATCGCGACGACTACGAACGCCGTGGAGCAGCCGCCGCTGTTGGGCTTCGGCTGCTGGTACGGCGGCATCGGCTGGGGCATCGGCTGCGGCACCGGGGTGTGCATCGGCCGCTGCCCGCCTTGCTGGTGGAACTGCGGCTGCGGGGCCTGCGGACGCGGCGTCTGGTAGGCGGGCGGCGGCGTCCGGTACTGCGGCTGCCCCCCTTGCTGGAGGTACTGGGGGTGCGGCGTGTGCGGGGCCTGCGGGGCAGGGGTCTGGTAAGCGGGCGGCGGGGTCCGGTACTGCGGCTGCTGAGGGAAGGGATGAGGGGTCTGCGGCGCGGCGTGCACCGAGCGCGGGCCCTCGTTGATCATCAGCGGGGTGCTCGCCTGGAGCGAGTGTCCGCCCCCGCCCTTCAGCTCCGCGATCAGCCGCTCCGCCTCGTCCCGCATCGCGGCCGCGCTCTGGAAGCGGTGCGCCGGGTCCTTGCGCAGCGCCTGGGCGACGTAGGCGTCCACAGCCGGGGTGATCGAGCGGTTGAGGCTGGAGGGCGCCTGCGGCTCCTCCTGGACGTGCTTGTAGGCGATCGAGAAGGCCGAGTCGCCGTCGAAGACCAGCTGGCCGGTGAGCATCTCGAAGAGCATCACGCCGACCGAGTAGAGGTCGGAGCGGGCGTCCACCGGCTTGCCGAGCGCCTGCTCGGGCGAGAGGTACTGCGGGGTGCCGACCACCATGCCGGTCTGGGTCATCGACGTGACGCCGGATTCCAGCGCCCGGGCGATGCCGAAGTCCATGACCTTGACGTTGCCCTTGCGGTCGAACATGACGTTGCCGGGCTTGATGTCGCGGTGCACCAGGCCCATGTCGTGCGAGGCCTCCAGCGCGTTCAGCACGCCGATGGTGACCTTGAGGGCCTCCTCGGTGGGCACCGCGCCGTACTGGGCGACCGCCTCGTTGATCGTCTCGCGCAGGCCCTTGCCGTCGATCAGCTGCATGACGATGTACGGCGTGCTGGAGCCGTCCGGGGCGACGTCCTCGCCGCTGTCGTACACCGTGACGATGTTGGGGTGCTCCAGCCGGGCCACCGCCTGGGCCTCGCGGCGGAACCGCTCCTTGAACGAGTCGTCCCGGCCCAGCTCGCTGTGCATGCTCTTCAGCGCGACCTGCCGGTCGAGCACGCTGTCGTACGCGAGGTGCACGGAGGCCATGCCGCCCTCACCCAGCAGCCGCTGCAGCACATAGCGGCCGTTGCCCAGGGAGAAGCCCTCGGCCGCGTTGCCGTGCTCGCTCATGGTCCTCTGCTCCCCCTCGGCGCGGCCGTGCTGCCGCAGCCGTGACGTTCGGTCTCGTCCGTGCGTGGTGGGCCCGGCCCGCTGGCCTGGCGGACCCCTGTCGCGGCGGCTCGACCGGCCAGCGACAGGGGTCAGGGTATCGGCTCTCGCCGACGGCGACCGGTGCAGGGCCGGTCCTGGCCCCGGGCCGTCGGCGCCCTTCCACGGCGCTGCGGCCCGGGGCGGATCGTCACGGTACGTCCGGTCCCGCGACGGCCTACGGGCTGCGGCCTACAGGTAGGGGCCGGAACGGATGCCGCGGCCGTGACCCGGGTCCTCCTCGTCCGGCTCGCCGCCGTGCAGACCGGGCGGCAGGGCGCGGCGCATCTGCTCCAGCTGGGCCCGCGCGGCCATCTGCTGGGCGAACAGGGCGGTCTGGATGCCGTGGAACAGGCCCTCCAGCCAGCCCACCAGCTGGGCCTGGGCGATCCGCAGCTCGGCCTCGGTCGGGATGCTGTCCTCGGTGAACGGCAACGACAGCCGCTCCAGCTCGGCGACCAGCTCCGGGGCCAGCCCGAGCTCCAGCTCCTTGATCGAGCTGGCGTGGATGTCCTTCAGCCGGGCCCGGCTGGCCTCGTCGAGAGGCGCGGCCCGGACCTCCTCCAGCAGCTGTTTGATCATGCTGCCGATGCGCATGACCTTGGCGGGCTGCTCGACCATCTCGGTCACCGGGAGCTCACGCGGGAGGTCGCCCTCGTCGTCCCCGTCTCCCGCCGGCCCGGCGAACCCCTGGCCCACCGGCAGCCCGTCCGGTCCGACGATCAGCACCTTCTGGCCGTCGTGCGACTGCCCGCCGGCGGCCCGGAAGGGCTCCTGCGACGAGCGCTCGTTCATCGGATTCGTCATGAACAACATTCTCTCTCACTGGGGTTGGTCGGGCGGAAGCCCCCGTTCGTCCCGCCATCCTGCGCCGCCCCGTCACGACGGTACGCTCCCACGCCCCGCCCGGGAATCCGTACGGATACTCAGAGTTCCCGCCCCGCCCCGACCGACTCCCGCCGCACGCCCCCCAGGAGCCCGCCCCGGAACCCGCACCGAACCTCCACCCCGGCGGCGCCGGAGGGGGTGCTCTCGACGGGCCGAGGCGGGCCGACGCGGTCCCGGTTCAGCCCTTCCGCAGGCGGAGGCCGATCAGGCCGAGGCCGCAGCCGATCAGGCCGAGGCCGACGCCCAGGGGGAGCTGGAGGGTGGAGGGGTCCTGCCAGCGCGCCGGGAGGACGGCGGGGACGGCGGCGGCCGCGACGGGCTGGTCGGAGGTCCCCGTGACGGTGTCCGGGGCGGTGGGATCGACGCGGGCCGGGGTGCCCGCGTCGCTGGCCGACCGGTCGGCCTGGACGCTCTGGTCCGGGGCCTGGTCCGGGGCCTGGTCGGGGACCTGGTCAGGGGCCTGCTCGACGCTCTGGTCCGGGGCCTGCGCGGGAGGCTGCTGGACGGCCTGGTCCGGCGCCTGGTCCGGCGCCTGCTTGACCGCCGCGCCGGGGCGCTCCGGCGCCGACGCCAGGCGGTGGCGATGGGTCCGGGGAAAGTCGCCGGCGACCCGGCGTGCCCTGGGCCCCTGATGCTGTGGCCGTGCGGCCGAGGGCTCCGCCCCGACGCTCAGCCCGGTGTCCGACAGGGCCCCCGAGACGGTCGTCGTCGCGACGGCCGTCGTCGCGGCGGCCAGCGGGAGCATCAGCCCCAGCACGGCCGCCGCGAGCAGCCTCCGGGTGCGGTGGGTACGACGGTGGTGCGGCGCGGCGGGCAGCGGCCCGAGGGGTGAGTGGAATGATGCGGCCACGGTCGGAGTCCTTCCGACGGCCGACCGCGCCCGGGGGCGGGGTCGGCGGCGAGACAGCTCCGGACCAGCCTCACACATTCCGACTAATGCGGCATTTCAGACACCTCGGGCCACCTCGCCGCCACCCCGCGGACCCGCCCCTCAGGCCTTCAGCACGACCTTTCCGACCTGCTCCCCCGCCTCCAGCACCCGGTGCCCCGCACCGGCCTCGACCAGCGGCAGCACCCGGTCCACCACCGGCTTCACCACGCCGGACTCGACCAGCGGCCACACGTGCTCCCGCACCGCCGCCACGATCGCCGCCTTCTCCGCCAGCGGCCGCCCGCGCAGGTTGGTGGCGATCACCGCCGCCCGCTTGCGCAGCAGCGCGTTGAGGTCGAGCTCGCCCTTCACCCCGCCCTGCAGCCCGATGATCACCAGCCGTCCGTTGACCGCCAGCGCGTCCACGTTCCGCTGCAGGTACTTGGCGCCCATGATGTCCAGGATCACGTCCGCCCCGGCCCCGTCGGTGGCCTCCCGGAGCACCTCGACGAAGTCCTGCTCGCGGTAGTCGATCGCGATGTCCGCGCCCAGCTCGACGCACCGGGCCAGCTTCTCCGCGCTGCCCGCCGTCACCGCTACCCGCGCGCCGACCGCCTTGGCCAGCTGGATCGCCATCGTTCCGATGCCGCTCGCGCCGCCGTGCAGCAGCACCGTCTCACCGGGCCGCAGGTGGGCCGTGAGGAACACGTTGGACCAGACCGTGCAGACCACCTCCGGCAGCGCCGCGGCCTGCTCCGCGCTCAGCCCCTTCGGCATCGGCAGCAGCTGCCCGCTCGGCACCGCGACCCGCTGCGCGTACCCGCCGCCGGCCAGCAGCGCGCACACCTCGTCGCCGACCGCCCAGCCGGACACCCCCGGTCCGAGCGCGACGATCCGCCCGGCGCACTCCAGCCCCGGGTAGGGCGAGGCGCCGGGCGGCGGGTTGTAGAAGCCCTGCCGCTGAAGCAGGTCGGCCCGGTTGACGGCGGTGGCCGCCACCTCGACCAGGACCTCGCCCTCGCCGGGCACCGGGTCGGGCACCTCGGCCCACACCAGTGCCTCGGGGCCGCCGGGTACGGGAATCGTCATCGCATACATGCCCCGAACCTACTGCGCCTCACGGCAGTTCGGGGGTCAGCCCCCTCCCCGGCCGGTCGACTTGATGACGATCACCCGGTCGGTCAGCTGCGGCACGGCGGCCTCCGGCTCGGTGCAGTCGAGCACCCGTCGGCCCCGGACCACCGCGACCACCAGGTCCGCGCACTCGCGCGGACCGTGCCCGGCCCCGGCCCGGGTGACCGGCCGCTCCACCACGTCCAGTTCGTACGATCCCGGCGTCCGCTCACGCGCACCTCTCGACGGTGACCTCGCTCCGCTCGCTCACGCGCACCTCTCAACGGTTCGCTCCCCCCAGCCTCCGGCCGGCGGTACCCCCATCACGCGCTCACGGCGCCTCCACCAGCTCGACGGTCTGCCCGGCCGCCGCCCCGCCGGGCGGGACCACGGCCAGCGCCTCCGCCCGGGCCAGGCCGCGCAGCATCGCGGGCCCGTCGAAGGCGAGCGGTACGACCCCTTCGACAGTGCGCCGCACCGGCTGCAGCCGGGTGTCCGCCGGGTGCCCGGGCAGCAGCACGGCCGCCGGCGCGAGCGCGGGGGCGGCGACGGACCGCCCGCCGCAGGCGTGCAGCAGCGGCAGGGCGAGCGTGACCATCCCGGCGACCGCGGCCAGCGGGTTGCCCGGCAGGCCCACCAGGTGGCGCCCGCCGGAGAGTTCGGCCAGCAGCATGGGGTGCCCGGGCCGCACCGCGACGCCGTCCACCAGCAGCCGGGCACCGGACTCGGTGAGCGCCCGGTGCAGGAAGTCCACCGGCCCGGCGGCCGTCCCGCCGGTGGTCACCACGACGTCGGCGGTGGAGTGCCGCAGCGCGTCCCGCAGCAGCCCGAAGTCGTCGCGGACGCACCGGACTTCGGCCACCTCCGCACCGGCCGCCCGCAGCCAGGGCGGCAGCAGCGGACCGAGTGCGTCCCGGACCAGCCCCGGCCCGGGAGTCCCGGAGGCGAGCAACTCGTCGCCCAGCACCAGCAGTTGGACCACCGGACGGCGGCGGACGGCGAGCCGGTCGTGGCCGCAGGCGGCGGCCAGGCCGAGCACCGCCGGGCCGATCACCGTCCCGGCCGGCAGCAACTCCTCGCCCCGGCGGCACTCCTGGCCGCGCGGGCGGACGTCCTGACCGGTGGTCAGCGGCTGCTGGCCGCGGTCGCGCAGCAGCGTGCCGTCCGTCCGACCGTGCTCGCGGCGCAGTACGGCGGTGGCGCCGGGCGGCAGTTGGGCCCCCGTGGCGATCTCGACGGCGCTGCCGTCGGCCAGCGGCGCCACCTCGGTGCGGCCGGCCAGCACCCGCCCGGCGACCCGCCAGGGCCCGGGGCCGGCGACCGCCCAGCCGTCCATCGCGGAGGTGTCGAAGGCGGGCAGGTCGGTCAGCGCGCCCAGCGGTTCGGCGAGGGTGTGGCCGAGCGTCTCGGCCAGCGGCAGCCCGACCACCGGCAGCGGGCGCAGCCCGGCCCGGCGCGCGGCCTCCCGGGCCCGCGGCCAGCTCAGCAGACCGGGGCCGGTGGACGGGGCGGCCACCGTGGTCTGCCCGACCGCGCTCACGGCTCGCCCGGCCCGGCGGCGGCGCTCCAGCTCTCGGCGAGCGCCGCGGTCCGCCGGGACGCCTCGGCCACGGCCTGCGACCCGCCGCCCCGCTGCGCGGCCGCGTAGCCGATCAGAAAGGCGGTCAGGGGTGCGGCCGGCCGGGCGACCCCGTGCGCGACCACCCGGGCCGTGTCGAGCAGGCCCCGGACGTCCACGTCCAGGTCGATGCCCAGGTCGGCCTTGACCTCGGCGATCCAGTCTTCCAGCGTGCGCTCCATGCGCCCATGCTGCCTGATCGGCGGTTTCCCCGAGGTGTTCACCCCGTGTGCGAGGCGCGTCGTTTCCCTCACGGGCCGACGCCGGACCCCGTGAGGTCCCCGCCGACCGCCGCGCGGCGAACCCTCAGGACTTCTCCCGCTCCCGGGCCTGCTCCAGGTCCTCCCAGGTGTCGCAGTCGTACGCGACGTTGTCGGTGTCGGCCACCAGCAGCCGGGACAGCCCTCCGACGAGCCGGCGCAGCGGCAGCCCGTCCGGGTCGCCGAGCCCGGCCAGCGCGGCCCGCAGCGGGGCGGTCCGGTAGGCGGCGGCGAGCGGCTGCTCGCGTCCGCCGGCGTCGACCAGGACGGTGGCCGCCACGGTCGGGTCGGCCGCGTCGAGGGCGCCGACCAGCCGGTCCACCGTCCGCCGGTCCAGGAAGGGCAGGTCGGCGGCGAGCAGCAGCACGGTGTCCGCGGTGACCAGGTCGAGCCCGGCTGAGACGGCGGCGACCGGCCCACCGCCGGGCGGCTGCTCCCTGGTCCAGCGGACCCCGTCGCGCGTGGTCGGCCGGGCGGGGCCGACCACCACGGTGGTGCGGGCGCCCGCGCAGGCGGCGAGCACCCGGTCGAGCAGGGTGGTCTCCCCCACGGTCAGACCGGGCTTGTCGGCCCCGCCGAGGCGGCGGGCGGCCCCACCCGCGGGGACGATCACGTCGTACGGCGTCATGCGGCCAGTATCCGCCCGGCCGCGCCGGGCCCTACTCGGCCGGGCGCTACTCGGCCGGGTCGTCCTCGACGATCTCCGCGTCGATGATCCCGTCCTCCGCCGCCGCCCGGGCGGTGTTCGCCGCCGCGCCCAGCTCCAGGAAGGACGGCAGGGTCAGCTCCCCGTACCGCTCGTTCATCGCCGTGACCAGCGCCTCCGGGTCGGCGGGGTGCGCGGCCAGCGCCCGGTCGAAGTCCTGCAGGTACTCCCTGGTGAAGGCGAGCACCCGGGCCGCGTCGTCGCCCTGTTCGGGGGCGCGGTGTCCGGCGATCACCCGGTCCGCCCCGAGGTCGGCGATCCGGCCGAGGTTGTGCCCCCAGGTGGTGCGCTGGGCCGGGGTGGTGTCGGCGGTCCACACGTGGGTGCCGTTGCCGACGAAGTCCCCGGCGATCACGGTCCGGATGCTGGGCACGTGGACGACCGAGGACTCCCCGCAGTCGGCCTGGCCGAGCAGCAGCACCGGGATCACCTGGCGGTCGAGCATCAGCGGCTGCGGCAGCAGCGGGGCCGGGACCAGCGGGTGGTCGGGGATGTCGTCGCCGTACACCGGCTTCCACTGCGCGACCTTGGCGGCGACGGTGCGCCGGATGCCCTCGACCACCGCCGGCGCGGCCAGCAGCTGGGCGTCCGGGAAGAGCCTCAGCACCTCCTCGGCGCCGAAGTAGTGGTCGGGGTGCTGATGGGTGACCACGATGGCGAGCAGCCGGCGGCCCTTGCCCGCGACCCACTCGGCCAGTTCCCGCCCGGCGCTGCGGGTGAGCTGGGCGTCCACCAGGATCGCGGTCTGCTCGCCGAGGATCAGTGTGGAGGTGGTGAAGAAGGCCGACTCCGGGCCGGTGAAGACGGCGACCTCCAGCGGCCGCGCGGGCTGCTCGGCCTGTCCCGCGGTGCCGGCCACCGCGGGATCGGTCGCAGCGGACTCGGCGTCCACCCGTTCCGCGCCGGCGCTCTCCTCGGGCGGGGACGACGTCACGGGCTGCTCCCTCTGGTCGGCGGTCGGACTCCCTGCGCCCTACAGCATGGGAGTACCGGCGGCCGATCGCGCGGAAGGCGCGCCCGGCGGGGCGCGCCTTCAACCGCGGCTCACCCGGCTCACGCCGCGACGCGGGCGGCGGTCTCCTTGCCGCGGCGGGCGGCCTGCTCCAGCGCCTGCGCCTTGGACTCGGCGGCCTTCGGCACGAAGTCGGCCATCGCCGGGACGGTCCCGGCCAGGGTGAACTCCGGGACGATGAAGTCGACCTCCAGCCCGAGCATGCCGGTCAGCACCTTCTCCAGATAGGTGGTGACGAACTCGTACGGCTCGCGCGGGGCGCCGGGCGCGTACGAGCCGCCGCGGGCGGCGACCACGGTGACCGGGGTGCCCTTGGCGGAGGGCTCCTCGCCGGCCGTGCGGCCGACCAGGATCACCTGGTCCAGCCAGGCCTTGAGGGTCGACGGGATCGTGAAGTTGTACATCGGGGTGCCGATCAGCACGGCGTCGGCGCCCTCCAGCTCGGCCATCAGCTCGTCGCGCAGCGCGAAGGCGGCGCTCTGCTCGGCGCTGCGGCCCCCGGCCGGGACGAACCCGCCGGTGATGCCGTGGACGTCCAGGTGCGGGATCTGCTCGACGGCGAGGTCCCGGTAGATCACCGTGCCCTCGGGGTGCTCGGCCAGCCAAGCGGCCCGGAAGGCGGCCGTGACCTCGCGGGAGACGGAGCCGTCGGCGACCGCGGAGGAGTCGATGTGCAGAAGCGTGGGCATGGGGGACCTCCAGAGAATAAGTAGCTGCTGTTTTCGCCGCAACTGCAAGTAACGTAGCAGCTTACTTTTCTGCAGTCACTAGTGGCAGGTCGAGTAGTCTGGATCCCATGGCCGAGCACGAGGCAGTGACCGATGGGGCGCCCACCGCCGTGGAGGCGTGCGTCGCCGGGGAGCAGGGCGGCTGCACCAACGTCGAGCTGGCCCTCACCCGGGTGTTCACCCTGCTCGGGAAGCGCTGGACCGGCCTGCTGCTGGGCGTGCTCGCCCAGAGCGGCCCGGCCTACTTCTCCGAGCTGCGCCGCGCGGTCCCGGGCATCAGCGAGCGGATGCTCTCCGACCGGCTGTCCGAGCTGGCCGAGGCCGGGATGCTCGTCCGCGAGGTCGACGCGGGCCCACCGCTGCGGGTCAGCTACCGGCTCACCGAGGGCGGCATCGCGCTGAAGCCCGCACTCACCGAACTGGCCGTCTGGGCCGACCGCTACCTGCCGGAGAGCGCCCTCAAGGGCGGCTGCTGACCGGCCCGGGCCGCAGCCACCGAAAGCCCCCGGACACGACGAAGGGCCCGCCCGCCGGAAACCGGCGGACGGGCCCTTCGCCCAGGACTCAGCGCGTGGTCACGCGACCACGCAGTCGGGCCACCCGGTCGGCGACCCCCCAGGAGGTGACCCGCCAGAGCGCCTCGATCACGATGCTGCGGCTCATCTTGGACGCGCCCAGCTCGCGCTCGACGAAGGTGATCGGCACCTCGGCGACCTTGAACCCGGCCTTCACCGTGCGCCAGGCCAGGTCGACCTGGAAGCAGTACCCGGCCGAGGCCACCTGGTCCATGCCCAGCCCCAGCAGGGTCTCCTTGCGGAAAGCCCGGTAGCCGCCGGTGACGTCCCGGATCGGCACGCCCAGCATCAGCCGCGAGTAGGTGGAGCCGCCGCGCGAGAGCAGCAGCCGCGACTTCGGCCAGTTCACCACCCGGCCGCCCGGCACCCAGCGCGAGCCGAGCGCCAGGTCGGCGCCGCGCAGTGCGCCCAGCAGCCGGTCCAGCTCCTCGGGCTGGTGCGAGCCGTCCGCGTCCATCTCGACCAGGACGTCGTAGCCGTTGTCGATGCCCCAGCGGAAGCCCGCGAGGTAGGCGGCGCCCAGGCCCTCCTTGCCCTTGCGGTGCATGACGTGCACGTTCTGGTCCTCGGTGGCCAGCTTGTCGGCCAGCTCGCCGGTGCCGTCGGGGCTGTTGTCGTCGGCGACCAGCACGTGCGCCTCGGGCACCGAGGCGCGGACCCGGCCGACGATCCGCTCGACGTTCTCCGCCTCGTTGTAGGTCGGGATGATCACCAGGACCCTGCCGAGATCAGCAAAACTCTGCTGGTTCACGGTCACGTACAAACCTCTCGGCCGATGGCGGGGAGTATCAGAACACCGTCGCCCGCACTCTGGAACGCGGTCCCGCCGACAGCCCGCCGACGGGTTGACCACGGTGGAGAATGCTGTGCGGGGCGGGGACTACTGCGTCCTGGCATCCTACTACCGCGCCCGGGAACCACCGGTCCGACCATGGCACTCCCACCGGATGACCACCGTTTCCCCGTGGGTGCGGCAGGTGGGCTAGGGTCGATGCCCTTGCCCGTGCCCGGACCCCCCGCACCGCCGGGCCCGCCCCGGCGATCCGGCAGACCCGCCCAGACAGCGAAGGAGTAGGACCGCGCGCATGGACAGGCTCGTCAACACCGTCCGCCCGTATGTCTGGGGGTCGCTCACGGCCCTGCCCGAGCTGCTGGGGCAGCAGCCGACCGGCGAACCGCAGGCCGAGCTGTGGATGGGCGCCCACCCCGGCGACCCGTCCCGCGCCGACCGCGGCGAGGGCCCGCGGCGGCTGGACGAGCTGATCGCGGCCGACCCCGAGGGCGAGCTCGGCGCGGCCAGCGTGGCCAGGTTCGGCCCGACCCTGCCGTTCCTGTTCAAGGTGCTCGCCGCGGGCATCCCGCTGTCCATCCAGGCACACCCCACGCTGGACCAGGCCCGGGCCGGCTTCGCCGCCGAGAACGCCCTCGGGATCCCGCTGGACGCCCCCGAGCGCAGCTACCGCGACGACAACCACAAGCCCGAAATGGTCTGCGCGCTGGGCGAGTTCGAAGGCCTGTGCGGCTTCCGCCGGCCCGTCGAGGCGGCCGGGCTGATGGCCGGGCTCTCGGTGCCCGGGCTCGACCCGCTGATCGACCTGCTGTCCGTCGAGGACGAGGCCGAGGCGCTGCGCGGAGCCCTGGCCGCCGTCCTCACCATGGAGGACCGGACCGCCGAGCGGATCGCCCGGGAGACCGCCCGGGCGCTGGCGGAGAGCGACGACGGCGACCCGGACTGGGACTACGCCCCGTACGCCCGGATCGCCGAGGACTTCCCGGAGGACCGCGGCCTGATCGCCGCCCTCCTGCTCAACCACGTCCGACTGCGCGCCGGCGAGGCGCTCTACCTGGGCGCCGGGGTGCCGCACGCCTACCTGTCCGGCGTCTGCGTCGAACTGCAGGCCAACTCGGACAACGTGCTGCGGGCCGGTCTCACCCCCAAGCACATCGACGTGCCGGAGCTGCTGAAGGTCGTGGTCTTCGAGCCCGACGCGGCCCGGGTCGTCCGTCCCGTCCCGGTCGCGGCGACCCCCGGCGAGCAGCTCTACCCCGTCCCGATCGACGAGTTCCGGCTCTCCCGCTTCGAGCTGGACGGCATCGAGCGCGAGATCGACGGCCGCACCCCGCAGATCCTGCTCTGCACCGCGGGCGCGGTACGGCTCACCGCCGCCGACGGCACCGCCCTGGACCTCGCCCGCGGCCAGTCGGCCTTCCTCCCGGCCACCGGCGCCCCGACCCGCCTCGCCGGCACGGACACCACCCTCTTCCGCGCCACCGTCAGCATCTGACCCGGAGCCCCGTACCGACGAAGGGCCTGTACCCCGGCCGGGGCACAGGCCCTCGATGTCTGCCGCGGTCGTGGCCGGTCCGGAACAGGGCGACCGAGCCGTCCCCCTTGGGAAGGACCATGACGGCCACCGCGTAGGTGCCTATCAGCGCCGGGTAGATCCGGAAGATGCGCCCCACCCAGAAGGCCCGCACGTCACCCCGGCGCTCCAGCGAGGCCGGGATGATGTAGCCGCTGACCAGGAAGAACACCATGACCCCGTACAGGCCGAGGTCGAAGTGCGCCCAGACCGCCCCGCCGAACGGCAGCGGTTCGAGGATGCCGAAGTGGTGCAGCGCCACCACCAGGGCGGCCAGGCCGCGCAGAGCGTCGAGCCAGCCCAGCCTGGGCCCCGCGGCTGGGCGCGCTCGGCACCGCGTTTGCCGGGCAACCACAGTCGTATTTGCTTCACCGCAGGGTGAGTAGTCGATCGCGGCACCCTTTCGGCCCGGGAGCCGCGCAACCTGACCGGCCGACGGCTGCTAGTCCCGGGTCATGTCGACGAAGCGCGAGTAGTGGCCCTGGAAGGCCACCGTGATGGTGGCGGTCGGACCGTTACGGTGCTTGGCGACGATCAGGTCGGCCTCGCCCGCGCGCGGGGACTCCTTCTCGTACGCGTCCTCGCGGTGCAGCAGGATGACCATGTCGGCGTCCTGCTCGATCGAGCCGGACTCACGCAGGTCCGAGACCATCGGCCGCTTGTCGGTGCGCTGCTCGGGACCACGGTTCAGCTGCGAGAGCGCGATGACAGGGACTTCCAGCTCCTTGGCCAGCAGCTTGAGGTTACGGGACATGTCCGAGACCTCCTGCTGACGGTTCTCGGCCCGGCGGGAGCCACCGGACTGCATCAGCTGGAGGTAGTCGATCACGATCAGCTTGATGTCGTTGCGCTGCTTGAGCCGGCGGCACTTGGCGCGGATCTCCATCATCGACAGGTTCGGCGAGTCGTCGATGAACAGCGGCGCCTCGCTGACGTCGGGCATCCGGCGGGCGACCCGGGTCCAGTCGTCGTCCGTCATGTTCCCGGAGCGCATGTGGTGCAGCGCGACCCGGGCCTCGGCGGAGAGCAGACGCATGGCGATCTCGTTGCGGCCCATTTCGAGCGAGAAGATCACGCTCGGCAGCTTGTGGTGGATCGAGCAGGCGCGGGCGAAGTCCAGCGCGAGGGTGGACTTACCCATGGCGGGGCGGGCCGCGATGACGATCATCTGACCGGGGTGCAGGCCGTTGGTGAGCTGGTCGAAGTCGGCGAAGCCGGTCGGCACGCCGGACATCTGGCCCTGCCGGGAGCCGATCGCCTCGATCTCGTCGAGGGCGCCCTCCATGATGTCGGCCAGCGGCGCGTAGTCCTCGTTGGTGCGCTGCTCGGTGACGGCGTAGATCTCCGCCTGGGCGGCGTTGACGATCTCGTCCACGTCGCCCTCGGCCGCGTAGCCCATGCCGGCGATCCGGGTACCGGCCTCGACCAGGCGGCGCAGCACGGCCCGCTCGTGGACGATCTGCGCGTAGTACTCGGCGTTGGCCGCGGTCGGGACGGAGTTGACCAGGGTGTGCAGGTAGGAGGCGCCGCCGACGCGCTGCAGCTCGCCGCGCTTGGTCAGCTCGCCGGCCACGGTGATCGGGTCGGCCGGCTCGCCGCGGGCGTAGAGGTCGAGGATCGCGCCGTGGACCATCTCGTGCGCGGGCCGGTAGTAGTCGGCCGGCTTGAGCACCTCGACGACGTCGGCGATGGCGTCCTTGGAGAGCAGCATGCCGCCCAGGACGGACTGCTCGGCGGCGAGGTCCTGCGGGGGAACCCGCTCGAAGCCGTCGACGCCGCCCCGGCCCTCGTCCTCGCGGCGGTCACGGTCGTCCCGGCGGTCACCCTTCTTGAAGCCACCGCCCTTGCGGAAACCCTCGCCCCGGCCGCCACCCTGACCACCGCGGTTGCGGGGGACCGGGAGCCGGTCGCCGGGCCCCTCCGGGAAGGGAGCGTCGTCGAAGGCGCCGACCGGGAAGGGGTCCTCGGCGGTCTGCCAGTCCTCCTCCGGCGGCGGGGCGTCGTGGTCGTCGTACTGGGGGCCGGTCACGCGTGTTCCCCGATCAGCGAGTGGTGCGAGTTGGAGCGGGCCTTGCCGATGGCTGGGTGGAGCGGAGCCGCTCCTCTTTGTACGCCACGGCGCCGACGAATCGGACGCCGGGGCGGGCGGGAGTGTCGGGCGGAGAGCCCACGCTAAGGCGCCGGAAGCCCTCGCGCCAAGGCGGTTATCCACAGGGGGTGTGGACGAGTGGCCCTGGGCTGTGGAGAACTGCCGCAAAGCTGTGGACACCCCTGTGGAAGCCCCTGTGGATAACCGGACGATCGATCCGCCGTCAACCGACTGACCTGCGATTACCTCTTCCAGGGCCTGTGCATGAGAAATTCTTCACACACCACCGAACGGCTGTGGGCGCACAGCGGACGGAGCTCCTCGTTCAAGATTTCGAGTAATGCTCACAATTGTCTAGCAGTCATTACCTGTGGATGAGTACTCTGGAGCCCATGACCGCCGCCCCCACCGAGCCCTCCGGACGCCGACACGACCGCGAGATCCTCGCCCTGGCGATCCCGGCCTTCGGCGCCCTGGTCGCCGAGCCGCTGTTCCTGATGGCCGACTCGGCGATCGTCGGCCACCTCGGCACCCCCCAACTCGCCGGGGTCGGCGTCGCCTCCGCCGCGCTCACCACCGCGACCGGGGTGTTCGTCTTCCTGGCCTACGCCACCACCGCCGCGGTGGCCCGCCGGATCGGCGCCGGGGACCGCCGGGGTGCCGTCCAGCAGGGCGTCGACGGCCTCTGGCTCGCCCTCGGGCTGGCCGTCCCGGTGGTCCTGCTCACCCTGCTGCTGGCCCCCTGGGTGGCCGACCTCCTGGGCGCATCGCCGACCGCCGCGCCGTACGCGGTGACGTACCTGCGGATCAGCTCCCTGGGCATCCCGGCGATGCTGCTGGTGATGGCCGCCACCGGCGTGCTGCGCGGCCTCCAGGACACCCGCACACCGCTGCTGGTGGCGGTCGCGGGCTTCACCGCCAACCTCGGCCTGAACGCCGGCCTGGTGTACGGCGCCGGGCTCGGGGTGGCCGGCTCGGCCTGGGGCACCGTGCTGGCGCAGACCGGGATGGCCGCCGTCTACCTGACCGTGGTGGTCCGCGGCGCCCGCCGCGAGCGGGCGTCGCTGCGGCCGGACGCGACGGGCATCCGGGCCAGTGCCAAGGCGGGCGGTCCGCTGCTGGTCCGGACGGTCAGCCTGCGCGGGGTGCTGATGATCGCCACCGCGGTGGCCGCCCGGCTCGGCGACGACCAGGTGGCCGCACACCAGATCACCATGACGCTGTTCAGCTTCCTGGCCTACGCGCTGGACGCCATCGCGATCGCCGGGCAGGCGATCATCGGGCGCTACCTGGGTGCCTCGGACGTCCCGGGCGCCAGGGCCGCCACCCGGCGGATGGTCGAGTGGGGCGTCGGTTCGGGCGTGGCGCTCGGCCTGCTGGTGGTGCTGGCGCGCCCGCTGTACATCCCGCTGTTCACGCCCGATCCGTCGGTCCAGGGGCAGCTGGACACCGCCCTGCTGCTGCTCGCGCTCACCCAGCCGGTGGCCGGCCTGGTCTTCGTCCTGGACGGGGTCCTGGTCGGCGCCGGGGACGGCCCGTTCCTGGCCTGGGCGATGCTCGCCACGCTGGTCGTGTTCACGCCCGTGGCCCTCGCCGTCCCGGCGAGCGGCACCGGCCTGGCCGGGCTCTGGTGGGCGATGAACCTGTTCATGCTGGTCCGCGCCGCCCTGATGGCCTGGCGGGCCCGCAGCGGCAAGTGGCTGGTCACCGGCGCCGTCCGGGGCTAGGGCCGGTCTCCTCGAAAACGACCGAGGGCCGGACTCCCCGGGGGGAGTCCGGCCCTCAGGCCACTGCTACGGAACTCAGGCAGCCACGACGGCGACGTCGAGGTTGGCCACGACGTCCGAGTGCAGCTTGACCGAGACCTTGTGGGTGCCCACGGTCTTGATCGGCGAGGCGATCGCGACGGCGCGCTTGTCCACAGCCGGGCCGCCGGCGGCCTTGATGGCCTCGACGACGTCGGACTGGGTCACCGAACCGAACAGACGGCCGGCGTCACCCGAGCGAACGGCCAGCTTGACCTGGACGCCCTCGAGCTTGCCCTTGACGTCGTTGGCGGCCTCAAGGGTCTGGATCTCGTGGATCTTGCGGGCGCGACGGATGGCGTCGACGTCCTTCTGACCACCCTTGGTCCAGCGGATGGCGTAGCCACGCGGGACCAGGTAGTTGCGGGCGTAGCCGTCCTTGACCTCGACGACCTCGCCGGCGGAGCCGAGACCCGGCACCTCGTGCGTGAGGATGATCTTCATTACTCGGTCACCCTCTCTTAGCGCGCGGTGCTGGTGTAGGGCAGCAGCGCCATCTCACGGCTGTTCTTCACGGCCGTGGCGACGTCACGCTGGTGCTGGGTGCAGTTGCCGGTGACCCGGCGGGCACGGATCTTGCCGCGGTCGGAGATGTACTTCCGCAGCAGGTTCGTGTCCTTGTAGTCAACGTAGTTGACCTTGTCCTTGCAGAAGACGCAAACCTTCTTCTTCGGCTTGCGAGCAGGCGGCTTCGCCATGGTGTGCTCCATTTGGGGTTCACGGCCCGGCGGGCGTCCGGGGACGCCGGCGGCCGGGCCGCACGAAATCTGTCAGCTCTTAGAACGGGGGCTCTTCCGAGAAGCCGCCACCGGACGGGGCACCCCAGCCGCCGCCCTGGTTGCCGCCGGACGGGGCGCTGGACGCCCACGGGTCGTCGGAGGGGCCGGACTGGCCGCCGCCGGAGTTTCCACCCCAGCCGCCGCCCTGCTGGCCGCCACCGCCGCCCCAACCGCCCTGGCCGCCACCCTGCTGGCCGCCGAAGCCGCCACCGGGGCCACCGGGGCCACCGGACCGGTTGGCCCGGGTGACCTTCGCGGTCGCCGAGCGCAGGCTCGGGCCGACCTCGTCGACCTCGACCTCGAAGACCGTCCGCTTTTCGCCTTCCTTGGTCTCGTAAGACCGCTGGCGCAGTCGGCCCTGCACGATGACGCGCATGCCGCGCTGCAGCGACTCGGCCACGTTCTCCGCCGGCTGACGCCAGACGTTGCACGTGAGGAAGAGGCTCTCGCCGTCCTTCCACTCGTTCGTCTGACGGTCGAAGGTGCGGGGGGTGGACGCGATGCGGAACTTCGCGACCGCCGCACCCGACGGGGTGAAACGCAGCTCGGGGTCGTCGACGAGATTGCCGACGAGGGTGATGACGGTCTCGCCTGCCATGGTGGTGATGACCTCTCGGGAAGATGTCCGTTCACCGCTGTTTCACGTGAAACAGCGGACGCGAGCTACCCGAGACCCGAAGGCCTCAGAGGTGGCTCAGTGGGTGTCCGGGCGCAGGACCTTGGTCCGCAGAACCGACTCGCTCAGGCCCATCTGGCGGTCGAGCTCCTTGACGACCTCAGGCGTGGCCTTCAGGTCGATGACCGAGTAGATGCCCTCGGACTGCTTGTTGATCTCGTAAGCCAGACGGCGACGACCCCAGGTGTCGACCTTCTCCACCTTGCCGCCGCCGTTGCGGACGACAGTGAGGAAGTTCTCGATCAGGGGGGAGACAGCGCGCTCCTCGACCGAGGGGTCGAGGATGACCATCACCTCGTAGTGACGCATGAGTAACCCACCTCCTTTGGACTCAGCGGCCACGGTCTCTCCGTGGCAGGAGGGTTGTGCGTAGCGTCGGCACCGGAGCAGTGACGACTCCGGCCCACCGTAGCGGCCGGGTCCGACAGTCGGCCCCCGCTCACCCGAAAGAGGATGTCGCCCGGAAGAGGGCACAAGGGGGCACAACTACACCAGTGCAGACGGCACAGCCTACCTGCACCCGGACGGCCGAACAAAACGCATAGGGGTTGTGAGAGCGACCCAACCGCCGCAATCTGGACGGAACGGGATTCCTGCCCGTTCGTCTCCACGCCAGGAGGTGGGACTCATGGCCCAGTCCGTCCACCGCATGCCCGCGCTCACACTGAACACCGACGGCCACCCGCACCCCCGCGAGAACACCCTGGTGGCACTGACCGCCGTGCTGGGCGTGATCGCCTTCACCACCTCGTTCTTCTACAACCTGCACGTGCTGACCTCGTGGACCGGCCTGGCCGGGATCGTCACGGGGCTCTGGGGCATGTTCGTCTCGGTCACCACCGCCGAGCGCTTCGTCCTGATGATCACGCTCGGCGCCTCCGCGATCGGCTTCTACCTCGGTATCGCCCGCGGGGGCCTGGTGGGCTGAGCCGACGGACCCCCACGGAACCCCCGGCGCCCCCGCCGCGTATCTGCAAGAAGACAGGTACGCGACGGGGGCGCCGTCGTGCCCGCAGCGGCGGGCCCCCGAGCCCCGGACGATAGGGTCACCCCGAGAACCTGGGGCCACCGCAGCCCGACCGACGAGGAGCACCGAGCAATGAGCCTGCGCCTGAGGACGATCACCCGCGAGGAACACCTCGCCTTCATCAGGAGCCGCGCCTCGGCCAGCCACATGCAGGTGCCGGCCTGGGGAGACGTGAAGGCCGAGTGGCGCTCCGAGTCGATCGGCTGGTTCGACGAGCACAACCAGCTGGTCGGTGCCGGCCTGGTGCTCTACCGCCAGCTGCCCAAGGTCAAGCGCTACCTCGCCTACCTGCCCGAGGGCCCGGTCATCGACTGGTTCGACCGCGACCTCGACCGCTGGCTCTCGCCGATGCTGGCGCACCTGAAGTCGCAGGGCGCGTTCTCGGTGAAGATGGGCCCGCCGGTGGTCATCCGCCGCTGGAACGCCCCCACCATCAAGGAGGCCATCGCCGGCAAGCAGGCCAAGCGCCTGCGCGACATCGAGGCCGACTGGTACGAGCCGCGCGCCTTCGAGGTGGCCGATCGGCTGCGCAAGGCCGGCTGGCTGCAGGGCGAGGACGGCGGCGCCGGCTTCGGCGACGTCCAGCCGCGCTACGTGTACCAGGTGCCGCTGGCCAACCGCTCGCTGGACGACATCCAGAAGGGCTTCAACCAGCTCTGGCGCCGCAACATCAAGAAGGCCGAGAAGAGCGGCGTCGAGGTGGTCCAGGGCGGCTACGACGAGCTTCCGATCTTCCACCAGCTCTACCTGGTGACCGCCGAGCGCGACAAGTTCACCCCGCGCCCGCTGGCCTACTTCCAGCGGATGTGGAACGCCCTCAACGCCGAGGACCCGAACCGGATGCGGCTCTACATCGCCTACCACGAGGGCGAGCCGCTGGCCTCCACCACGATGCTGGTGGTCGGCGAGCACGTCTGGTACTCCTACGGCGCCTCGGCGAACCACAAGCGCGAGGTCAAGCCGTCCAACGCGATCCAGTGGCGGATGATGCGCGACGCCTACGCCCTCGGCGGCGGCGTGTACGACCTGCGCGGAATCAGTGACACCCTGGACGAGAACGACCACCTGTTCGGTCTGATCCAGTTCAAGGTCGGCACCGGCGGCCAGGCGGCCGAGTACCTCGGCGAGTGGGACTTCCCGCTGAACAAGCTGCTGCACAAGGCCCTCGACCTCTACATGTCCCGCCGCTGAGGAGGCTGCTCCGATGACGCTGTCGCTCTACCTCGACACCGAACGCTGGCGCACCCACCAGCGGTCCGTGCTGGCCGAGTTCCCCGGCCTGGTGCCGGTCGCCAAGGGGAACGGCTACGGCCTGGGCAACCACCGGCTGGCCGAGGAGGCGACGCTGCTCGGCACCGGGGTGTTGGCCGTCGGCACCGCCTACGAGGCGGCCGACGCCGCCGAGTGGTACGGCGGCGAGCTGCTGGTGCTCACCCCGTACCGGGTCGGCGAGGAGGTGCTCCCGCTGCCGCACGCCCGGGTGATCCGGACGGTGGCCGGCGTGGACGCGCTGCGCGCGCTGCACGGCGCCCGGGTGGTCGTGGAGTGCATGACCACCATGCGCCGGCACGGCGTGAGCGCGGCCGACCTGCCGACGGTGGCCGGCGAGCTGGACGGGGTCTCCTTCGAGGGCCTGGCGCTGCACCTGCCGATGGACCGGCCGGACGGCTCCAGCCCGATCGAGGAGGTCGCGTACTGGGTGGACACCGCCAAGGCGGCCGGCATCCCGGTGCACACCGTCTTCGTCAGCCACCTCGGCGCGGCCGGCATGGACCAACTGACCCAGCGCTACCCGGGCACCGTCTTCCGGGCCCGGATCGGCACCCGGCTCTGGCTGGGCGACCACGCCGCGCTGGAGGTCCGGGCCACGGTGCTGGACGTCACCCCGCTGAAGAAGGGCGACCGCTACGGCTACCGCCAGCACCCGGCGCCCTCCGACGGCCACATCCTGGTGGTCGCCGGCGGCACCGCGCACGGCATCGGCCTGGAGGCGCCCAAGTACGTGGCGAGCATGGGTGCGCGCGCCAAGGGCATCGCCCGGGCCGGTCTGGCGACCGTCAACAAGACCAAGTCGCCGTTCCACTGGGCCGGCAAGCAGCTCTGGTTCGCCGAGCCGCCGCACATGCAGGTCTCGCTGCTGTTCCTGGACGGGGAGACCGCACCCCCCGCGATCGGCGAGGAACTGGGCCTCCAGGTCCGGCACACCACCACGCACTTCGACCGCGTGGTGGACCGCTGAGCACCCCCCTTATGGTGCTCGGCTCGCCTCCGGGCCGCTCTGACCCGGTGCCGACGGTCGGCGCTCCGGCGCTCGTACCTCGCTAGTCGCTTCTCCCTTTCGGCACCGGCGCGGCCCTTCGGCTCGCTCGCAGCCCTACGGCTCGCTCGCGGCCCTACGGCTTCTCGGCCGGCTCCGGCAGTACGGGCTCCTTGAGCCACTGTTCGGGGCCGGCCGGCGCGTAGGCGGCGTAGCTCTCCTCCTCGTGCAGCCGCCGGGCGGTGCCCAGCACGAACACGTCCGGGGCGCGGTCGAGCACCCCGCCGGAGGGGTCGTCGCTGCCGTCCCAGCGGACCGGGTCGCGGTCCGCGTGCAGGGCGTCGCGGACCACCAGCACGACCAGGTAGAGCGTGCCGAGCAGGTGCAGCACGATCGCGAAGTGGTACCAGGGCACGCCGATCCCGTGCTGCTTGGGCCCGGTCACGAAGCCCAGGTGGGACCAGATCCCCAGGGTGTACAGCACCTCGCAGGCCTGCCAGATCAGGATGTCCCGCCAGCGCGGCCGGGCCAGCGCCGCGAGCGGCAGCAGCCAGAGCGCGTACTGCGGCGAGTACACCTTGTTGACCAGCACGAACAGCGCGACCACCAGGAAGGCCAGCTGCACGAGGCGCGGCCGGCGGGGCGCCGAGAGGCCCAGCCACGCTATGGCCGCGCAGCCCAGCACCATCAGCACCCCGATGTAGAGGTCGAGGTCGGCCAGCCCGACGCCGCGGTTCTGCATCAGGATCAGCCAGAACGAGCCGTAGTCCTCGCCGCGGTGCTTGCTGAAGACGTAGAAGGTCGACCAGCCCTGCCAGTTGGCCAGCATGATCGGCAGGTTGACCACCAGCCAGGTGCCCACCGCGCCGCCCAGCATCACCCGGAACTCGCGCCACTTCCCGGCCCGCCAGCAGAGCACCAGCAGCGGGCCGATCAGCAGCAGCGGGTAGAGCTTGGCGGCGGTCGCCAGGCCGATGAACACCCCGGCCCAGCCCGGCCGGGAGCCCGCCCACCAGGCCATCGCCACGGCGGCCAGGGCGACCGCGAGCAGGTCCCAGTTGACCGTGCCGTTCAGCAGCAGGAGGGGCGAGAGCCCGAACAGCAGGGCGTCCCAGGGGCGGCGGCGGTGGATGCGCGAGAGCGCCACCACGGCGACCACCGCGCAGGCCATCAGCATCCCGGCGTTGATCGCCCAGAACCACTGCTCCTGGTCCTGCTGGGTGCCGCCCCCGGGCGTCAGCCAGGCCGCGACCTGCATGAACAGGCCGGTCAGCACCGGGTACTCGAGGTACTGGAGGTCCCCCGAGCTGCCCGGAATGCGGTCCACGTACGGGTGCAGCCCGGCCGCGAAGCCGCGCCCGGAGAACAGGTGCGGGATGTCGCTGTAGCAGGCGTGGATGTACTGCGGCGACCCCGGCTGGAACCAGGCCTGCTGGTAGCAGGGCAGGTTGTGCACCATGCCGAGCGCCGAGACCACGATCACCACCAGCGCCAGGAAGCGCGCCGGGATCCACCAGGAGACGCCGAGCAGCGCCCGGCGGCCGGGCGGGCCGCCGAACACCTCGCTGCCGACCGCCGCCACCCGGTCCTCGTCGGCCGGGACGACCACGGTGTTGGCCGGCGGCGCGGCCGTGGCGACGGCTGCCGGGGTGGGCCCTGCGGCGGCGCCGGGCCCGTGCGGGCCCGCGGTCTCGTCACGATCGCTCGACGTCATGCCGGACATCCTGCCGCACCGGATGCGCCGGGACGAGGAGGACCCCGCGGTGGCCCCGGCGGTACGAGTGGTACGGAGGGGGCGCGGGCGGCGAAAGGTGACGAAACGGCGGTGGCGGCCCTCCGAGGAGGACCGCCACCGCCGATTCACCGTCGCACCGACTGGCCGCGCCTACGGCGTGGTCGTGCTGCTCGGGGTCGTCTTGCCGCCCCCGGTCGGCTTGCCACCGCCACTGTTACCGCCACCCGGCGAACTGCTGTCGGTCGGCGTCGGTGCCGTGCAGTTCAACAGGAAGCAGGTGCTCGTCGGCGTCGGCGGGTGGGTCGGCTGCTGGGTCGGCTGGCAGTCCACACCCGGCACACAGCGCCCGCCCTGGGTGGGCTGCGGCGGCTGCGGCTGGTTCGGCTGCGGCTGGTTCGGCTGCGCCTGGGCCGACGGGGCCTCGGTCGCGGTCTGGGTCGGCGTCTGGGTCGGCGTGGCCGTGGCCGTGGACGGCGCACCGGAGGAGTCCACCTCGGTGCCGACCGGCTGCGGGTTCGGGAAGTCCATCTTCTTCTCGTTGGCCAGCGCGGCCTTCATGTACCGGGTGAAGACGTCCGTCGGGATGTCACCACCGTGGATGGACTCCTTGCCGCCGGTGCCGTTCAGCGAGAGCCGGTCGTGCTTGTTCGGGTCCTCGCGCCACATCGCGACGCTGGTCACCAGCTGCGGGGTGTAGCCGACCCACCAGGCCGACTTGTTCTGGTCGGTGGTACCGGTCTTGCCGGCCACCGGGCGGCCCAGCGTGTTGGTCTTGGTACCGGTACCGTTCTTCGCCACGTTCACCAGCACGTCGGTGACGTTGTCGGCGACGGCCGGCTCCAGGGCGGCCTTGGTGTCCTTCTTGCCGAAGCCCGGGCGCTCCTTGCCGTCCACCTCGACCTTGGTGGCCGAGTAGGGTTCGGCCTCCTTGCCGCTGGCCGCGAGGGTGCCGTAGGCGGTGGCCATCCGGATCGGGCTGATGGTGGAGGTGCCGAGCGGGAAGGTCGGGGTCTTCGGGTCGGCCAGGCTCTCCTTCTTGATGCCCATCTGCACCGCGATGTCGGCCACGTTCTGGCCGCCGACGTCCTGGTTCAGCTGGACGAAGGGCACGTTGTACGAGAACTGCATGGCCTGGCGCAGCGAGACGTAGCCGCGCTTGCCGGCGTCCTCGTTCTTCTGCCGGTAGGGCTTGCCGTCGTCGCCGATCACCAGCGAGCCGTCCGGCTTGCGGATCTCGGACAGGTCGTCGGAGAGGTAGCGGCTGTCCGCGTTGATCCGCTTCGGCTTGCCGTCGTCGCCCTTCGCGGTCTGCACGCCGACCTGCATCGCGGTGGCCAGTACGAAGGGCTTGAAGGTCGAACCGACCTGGACGCCCGTCGCGTTGGCGTTGTTGTCGAAGTGGCCGTTCTCCACGCCGTCACCGCCGTAGAGGGCGACGATCGCACCGTCGCCGGGGCGGATGCTGGCCGAGCCGAACTGGATGAAGGTGTCGTTGTCGGGGCGCTTCTGCGGGTTGAGGTTCTCTGCCTTGACGTCGTCGACCGCCTTCTTCAGGGCGTCGACCTTGTCCTTCTCGAAGGTGGTGTAGATCTTCAGGCCGCCCTTGTCGATCACCTGCTGGGTGATCGTCTTGTCGGTGGCCATCACGTACTGGTTGACGGTGTCGACCAGGTAGCTGATCTCACCGTTCATGTTGGAGCTGGGCTTCGGCTGGATCGGCTCGGGGAACGTGGTGCACTTGGCCCGCTCCTCCGGGGTGGTGTTGTGGGTGATCACCATCCGGTCCAGGATCCACTTCCAGCGCTCCACGGCGCGGTCGTGGTTGGCCGGCTTGGAAGGGTCGTAGTAGTTCGCGCCCTTCAGCAGTCCCGCCAGCATGGCGCTCTGGCAGAGGTTCAGGTCCTTGGCGTTGACGCCGTAGTACGCCTGGGCGGCGGCCTGCGCGCCGTTGGCGTTGCGGCCGAACCAGCTGGTGTTGAGGTAGCCCTTGAGGATGTCGTCCTTGCTCGTCTGCTGATTGATCTTCAGCGTGATGAAGAACTCCTTCAGCTTGCGGCTGAGGGTCTGCTCCTGGCTCAGGTAGGCGTTCTTGACGTACTGCTGGGTGATCGTCGAGGCGCCCTGGGTCTCCCCGCCCCTCGCCATGTTGTAGACGGCGCGCAGCATGCCCTTGGGGTCGATGCCGCTGTCGGTGCGGAAGGTCTCGTTCTCCGCCGAGATGACGGCGTTCTGCAGGTTGGGGCTGATGTCGCTGAGCTCGACGATCTGGCGGTTGGTGTCGCCCTTGCGGGTCATCTCACTGCCGTCGGCCCAGTAGTAGATCGTGTTCTGTTCGTTCACCAGGTCCTTGAGCTGCGGGACCGTCGTGGTCTGGTAGAGGTAGAACACGATGCCCACGCCGGTGGCGAAGAAGAGCAGGAAGGCGCTCAGCCACTGCTTCCAGGACGGCAGCCAGCGCCGGACGCCGGTCTTGCCCCACCGGGGGTAGTCGATGAAGCGCTTCTTGCCGGGGCCGGCGGCCGCGGCGGCGGAAGCGGCGGCGGCGGCACCCCGTCGGCTGCCCCCCTTGCCCTTCTTCTGCGCGGCCTTGCGCATCTCGGCACGGCCCATCCGGGGCTGCTGAGCGGTCTCCCGGACGCCGGGCGGACGTCGACGGCTGAGCCCTTCCGAGCTCAGCTCATCGGGACCGGGTCCACCCCGACGGCCACCGCCTCCCGGGGGCTGCTGCCCGTCACCGCCCGGGTTGGGCGTCCTTCGCCGTCGCTCGCTCATGTTCCAGCCACTCCTCGCCAGGCCTGTCCAGCCTGAAGGCAGGGTTCACGTCCGATGCCCGGACCGCCCTAACCCCGGAGGTTGGTCCTCGTGCACACGCGACAGCGTACGCAGCACGAAATGGCAACTAATCGGACATCAGCCGTCAATGACCGCAAAACGGCGACAGATCATTACACGCCCGTTGCCAACCCCACCCGCGCGTCGGCTTGTGATCACATTCACGCGTGCCCCCCTTGCCCGTTCCGAGGGCCGGGTTTACTGTTCTCGATATATCGAGCCGATACATCGAAGCGGTATACCGCCGGATGCAGCGGCCGGACGAAGGTCGAGAGGGAGGAGGACGACAGCAGTGGGCAGGCGCTCAGGAGTGCTGGAGTTCGCCGTTCTCGGCCTGCTCCATGACGCCCCGATGCACGGCTACGAACTGCGCAAGCGGCTCAACATCCTGCTCGGAGCGCTGCGGGCACTCTCCTACGGAACGCTCTACCCGTGCCTGAAGAGCCTGGTCGCACAGGGTTTCCTGGTCGAGGACAACCCGGACGTCGAGTACGTCCCGGCCACCGCGCTCAACGGCAAGCGGTCGAAGATCGTCTACCGGCTCTCCCCCGAGGGCAAGCAGCGCTTCGAGGAGCTGCTCGCCGACTCCGGCCCCGACGCGTGGGAGGACGAGCGGTTCGGCGTCCACTTCGCGTTCTTCGGCCAGACCGACCGGGCGGTCCGGATGCGCGTCCTGGAAGGCCGCCGGAGCCGGCTGGAGGAGCGTCTGGAGCGGATGCGCAGCTCGCTGGCCCGGGCCCGCGAACGGTTCGACGACTACACCGTCGAACTCCAGCGGCACGGACTGGAGTCGGTGGAGCGCGAGGTCCGGTGGCTCAACGAGCTGATCGAGACCGAGCGGGCCAACCGCACCGGCCGGACCGGGCCCGCCACCGGCGGCACCGCCGCCGGACCCCACCAGACTTCGGACGGCCGTGGCCACGAGACCGGGTCCCCGGACCCGTCCGGGCCACCGTACGACCGCCCGGGGCGCTCCGCCCAGGAGCGCTGACACCGCGTCAGCCCTGTGCCACGCGGCAGGAGCGGGCGCCTCGCGCCCGGACAAGCAGTCATCGAAGAAGCAGGACGAGTACCGCCGACTTCGGCGGTGCTCATGAGATCACAGGGAGCAACCGGAAATGGGTTCGGTTCGCGTAGCCATCGTCGGCGTGGGCAACTGCGCCGCCTCGCTGGTGCAGGGTGTCGAGTACTACAAGGACGCCGACCCGGCCGGCAAGGTCCCCGGGCTGATGCACGTCCAGTTCGGTGACTACCACGTCCGTGACGTGGAGTTCGTCGCCGCGTTCGACGTCGACGCCAAGAAGGTCGGCTTCGACCTGGCCGACGCCATCGGCAACAGCGAGAACAACACCATCAAGATCTGCGACGTGCCGCCGACCGGCGTGACCGTCCAGCGTGGCCACACCCTCGACGGCCTGGGCAAGTACTACCTGGAGACCATCGAGGAGTCGGACGAGGCCCCGGTCGACGTCGTCCAGGTCCTCAAGGACAAGCAGGTCGACGTCCTGGTCTGCTACCTGCCCGTCGGTTCCGAGCAGGCGGCCAAGTTCTACGCCCAGTGCGCCATCGACGCCAAGGTCGCCTTCGTGAACGCCCTGCCGGTGTTCATCGCGGGCACCAAGGAGTGGGCGGACAAGTTCACCGAGGCCGGCGTGCCGATCGTCGGTGACGACATCAAGTCCCAGGTCGGCGCCACCATCACGCACCGCGTGATGGCCAAGCTGTTCGAGGACCGCGGTGTCATCCTCGAGCGCACCATGCAGCTGAACGTCGGCGGCAACATGGACTTCAAGAACATGCTCGAGCGCGAGCGCCTGGAGTCCAAGAAGATCTCCAAGACCCAGGCCGTCACCTCGCAGATCCGCGACCGCGAGCTGGGCGCCAAGAACGTCCACATCGGTCCCTCGGACTACGTGGCCTGGCTGGACGACCGCAAGTGGGCGTACGTCCGCCTGGAGGGTCGCGCGTTCGGTGACGTCCCGCTGAACCTGGAGTACAAGCTCGAGGTCTGGGACTCCCCGAACTCCGCCGGTGTCATCATCGACGCCGTGCGCGCCGCGAAGATCGCCAAGGACCGCGGCATCGGCGGCCCGATCCTGTCGGCCTCCTCGTACTTCATGAAGTCCCCGCCGGTCCAGTACTTCGACGACGAGGCCAAGGAGAACGTCGAGAAGTTCATCCGCGGCGAGGTCGAGCGCTGAGCGCTGAGCTCCTGAGGGTTCAGTTCGAAGTTTGAGCTGCCTCCCTCATAGCTCCTCAGAAGGGCCCACGGTCACCGGATCGTGGGCCCTTCACCATTTCGCGGCCAATGTTTCACGTGAAACGGTGCCCGGTTCCATGGCACCCTGGGCGGGTGGCGATCACCGAGAACGGCAGCACCCACCAGTCCGCGCACCGTGCCACGCTCCTCGGTCTGCTCCGCGGCCGGGACTTCCGACGGCTGCTGACCGCCCGGGTGCTCTCCCAGCTCTCGGACGGCGTCTTCCAGGTCTCGCTCGCCGCCTACGTGGTCTTCTCCCCCGAGAAGCAGTCCTCCCCCGCCGACATCGCCTCGGTGCTGGCCGTGATGCTGCTGCCGTTCTCGGTGATCGGCCCGTTCGCCGGGGTGCTGCTGGACCGCTGGCGCCGCCGCCAGGTGCTCTACTTCGGCAACCTGGCCCGCTTCGGGCTGGGCCTGGGCACCGGCGTGCTGCTCCTGGTCCAGGCCCCGACCTGGCTGTTCTTCGCCTCCGCGCTGCTGGTCACCGCGCTCAACCGGTTCATCCTGGCCGGCCTGTCCGCGGCCCTGCCCCGGGTGGTGGAGCAGGACCGGCTGGTCACCGCCAACGCCCTGTCCCCCACCCTCGGGACGGTCGCCGCCGCCTCGGGCGGTGGCATCGGCTTCCTGCTGCACCAGGTGATGGCCCCCGGGCCGCGGGCGGACGCCGCGCTGGTCACGGTCGCCTCGCTGCTCTACCTGTCGGCCGCGCTGGCCGCCCGCCGGATGGACCGCGACCTGCTCGGCCCGGAGAAGCACGGCGACCACCCGGCGCTCGGCCAGGCGCTGGTGCGGGCCGCCGTCGAACTCGGCGCCGCCCTGCGCCACCTGCGGCGGGACTGCCGGAGCGCCGTGCACGCGCTGGCCGCCGTCACCGCGGCCCGGTTCTGCTACGGCGTGCTGATCGTGGTCGTGGTGATGCTCGCCCGGTACACCTTCAACGACCCGGCCGACAGCGCGGCCGGCCTGGCCACCCTCGGCCAGGCGGTCGGCTTGTCGGCCGCCGGGTTCTTCGTCGCCGCCGTGGCCAGCCCCTGGTGCACCCGGCGGCTGGGCCTGGCCGGCTGGATGACGCTCTGCCTGCTCGCCCCCGTCGTCTTCGTCCCCGCGCTGGGCCTGTTCTTCGCCCCGGTGCCCTGCCTGATCGCCGCGCTGCTGCTCGGGGTGGTCACCCAGGGCACCAAGATCTGCGCCGACACCGTGGTTCAGGAATCGGTCGAGGACGAGTACCGCGGCCGCGTCTTCGCCATCTACGACGTGCTGTTCAACGTCGCCTTCGTGGCCGCCGCCGTGGTCACCGCCCTGGTGCTGCCGCTGTCCGGTCGGTCGGTCGCGGTGGTCGTCGGGGTCGCGGCGGTGTACGCGCTCACCGCGGTGCTCTACCTGCGGGCCGCCCGCCGCTCCGGCCCGCTGCCCGGCGACCGGCACTCCTGAAACCGCGCTGCGGAAGGCCTCGGTGCGGCGAACCACCGGGCCCGGCGACCGCGCTGTGCGAAACCGCGATGTCCCGGAATGGAAACCGCCTGGTCCCGGAATCCCCTTGTGGGCTCCGGACGGATTGCGTCCGACCCAGTCGCTAGGGTACGTAGACCTGTCGGAGCGACAGCACTTGGTCTCGGGGGACGAACTGATGAGCACACCGCCCGGCCCGTACGGGCCGCCACCACCCACGCCGGCGGCCCCGGCCGGCTTCGGGCCGCCCCCGCCGGCCTACGGGCAGGCGCCGTACGGTCAGGCGCCGTACGGTCAGGCGCCGTACGGTCAGCAGCCCTACCCCCAGCACCCGTACGCCCAGGCTCCCTTCGGGCAGCCGCAGCCGTACCCGCAGCAACAGCCCGCCTCCGCTCCCCCGGCGCCCCCCGCCAAACGCGGCCTCCGGTCCAAAGTGCGGATCGCCGTTGGGGCCGTCTGCGCCGCCGGGGTGGCCGTGGCCTACTTCGTGGCCGGCCCGAGCGTCAGCAGCGCCAAGGTCGGCGACTGCGTCCGGGTGAGCGGCCGCAGCGATGTCGAAATCGTCAAGTGCACTGACTCCAAGGCGAATTACAAGGTGCTGGCGAAGTTCACCGGCACCACCGACGTGAACCGCTGCCAGCAGACGCCGCAGACCACGCGCACCGTCTACGGCAAGACCGGCCGCCGCTGGAACACCAAGCGGTACGTGCTCTGCCTCGGTTCGCCGGCCCCCACCGCACCCAGCACCACCGGCTACCCGCCGGTGAAGAAGTCCTGACCTCGTCAACCACCACCCTTCTCCGGGGGGACCACTTGTCCGTTCCGCCTCCGCCCCAGATGCCGTTCGGCCCTCCGCCGGGCGACGGCAACCCGTACTCCGGCGGCAGCCCGTACGGGGCGCCGCCCCCGCCGCCCCCGGGCCCGCCCGGGTACGGCTACCCGAGCGCCCCGCCGCCGTACGACGCCCAGCAGCCCGGCTACGGCTACGGGTACCCGCCGCCGGCCCCGATGGACGGTCAGACCTGCCGCTTCTGCGGCGGCTACCCGGCGGTGAGCGCCACCGTCCGCGGCCACCAGGGCCTGGTCCTGGCCTACCGGATGCTGCGGATGCACGGCCCGTCCTGCCGCACCTGCGGGACGGCCACCGTGCGCGACATGTCCGCCCGGACCCTGGTCCAGGGCTGGTGGAGCCCGGCGTCGCTGATCCTGGCGCCGATCACACTGCTGCTGAACCTCGGCGCGAACGGCCGGATCAAGCAGCTGCCGCCGCCGATGCCGGGCACCCACGGGCCGCAGCTCGACCCGGGCGTCCCGCTGGGCCGGCGGCCGCACACGGCGATGCTGCTGCTGCCGGTCTCCCTGGTCGTCACCGTGATCCTGGCCGCCACCGGCGTGCTCGGCCCGAAGGACGACGACAACAACGCGAACCCGGCGCCGACACCGGCGCCGGTCACCTTCTCGCCGACGCCGCTGCCGATGCCCACCTACACCCCGCCGACCTTCCCCTCGCCGACCTTCACCCTGCCGCCGCTGCCGAGCATCACCCTGCCGCCGGTCACCACGCCCACCCCGACCGACTCGACGGACGGCCCGGACGACGCCAAGGTCGGCGACTGCCTGCGCAACGAGAACGGCGCCAGCGAGACCACCGACACCCACCCGAAGGTCAGCGTGCTGCCCTGCACCGACTCCAAGGCGCAGTACAAGGTGGTGTACAAGTACTTCGCCACCTCCGACCAGAAGGTCTGCGAGAAGCAGCCGAAGGCGGACAGCTGGTACACCAGCAAGCACCCCAGCCTCCCGGCCCTGGACTACGTGCTCTGCCTCAAGCAGCTCAAGTAGCCGGCGCCGGTACGACCGCGAGGGGTGGCCCCGGCCGAGTGCCGGGACCACCCCTCGCGTCGTGAACGGACGTCAGCCCTGCTGCTCGGCCCACCAGGCCCGCAGCGCCGCGACCGCCTCGTCGTGCTCCATCGGGCCGTGCTCCAGCCGCAGTTCGAGCATGTGCTTGTACGCCTTGCCGACCAGCGGACCGGGCTTGACGCCGAGCAGCTCCATGATCTGGTTGCCGTCCAGCGCCGGGCGGACGGCGTCCAGCTCCTCCTGCGCCTTCAGCTCGGAGATCCGCTGCTCCAGGCCGTCGTAGGTGCGCGACAGCGCGGCGGCCTTCTTGCGGTTGCGGGTGGTGCAGTCCGAGCGGGTCAGCTTGTGCAGGCGCTCCAGCAGCGGCCCGGCGTCGGTCACGTAGCGGCGCACCGCGGAGTCGGTCCACTCGCCGCCGCCGTAGCCGTGGAAGCGCAGGTGCAGCTCGACCAGGCGCGAGACGTCCTCGGTGAGCTCCTTGGAGTACTTCAGCTCGCGCATCCGCTTGCGGGTCATCTTGGCGCCGACCACCTCGTGGTGGTGGAAGGAGACCCGGCCGTCCAGCTCGAAGCGGCGGGTGCGCGGCTTGCCGATGTCGTGCAGCAGCGCGGCCAGCCGCAGGGTGAGGTCCGGGCCGTCCTGCTCCAGGGCGATGGCCTGCTCCAGGACGGTCAGCGAGTGCTCGTAGACGTCCTTGTGCCGGTGGTGCTCGTCACGCTCCAGCCGCAGCGCGGGCAGCTCCGGCAGCACGTACCCGGCCAGCCCGGTGTCGACCAGCAGCCGCAGGCCCTTCACCGGGTACTTGGCCAGCAGCAGCTTGTTCAGCTCGGCCTGGACCCGCTCGGCCGAGACGATGGCGATCCGCTCGGCCATCTCCGTCATCGCGGCGACCACCTCGGGCGCCGGGTCGAAGTCCAGCTGGGCGGCGAAGCGGGCGGCCCGCATCATCCGCAGCGGGTCGTCGGAGAAGGACTCCTCGGGGGTGGCGGGGGTGCGCAGCACCCGGGCCTCCAGGTCGTCCAGACCGTGGTGCGGGTCGACGAAGCCGCGGCCGGGCAGGTCGACGGCCATCGCGTTGACCGTGAAGTCCCGGCGGACCAGGTCCTCCTCGATGGTGTCGCCGTAGGTGACCTCGGGCTTGCGCGAGGTGCGGTCGTAGGCCTCGGAGCGGTAGGTGGTGATCTCGATCAGGAAGGAGCCCTCGGCGGTGTCCTTGCGGGCGCCGACCGTGCCGAAGGCGATGCCGACGTCCCAGACCGCGTCCGCCCAGCCCTTGACCAGCTTGAGCACCTGCTGCGGACGGGCGTCGGTGGTGAAGTCCAGGTCGTTGCCGAGCCGGCCGAGCAGCGCGTCCCGCACCGAGCCGCCGACCAGCGCCAGCCGGTGACCGGCCGCCTGGAACCGGCGGGCGATCTCGTCGGCGACCGGCGACACCCGCAGCAGCTCTTGCAGCCCCAGGGTCTGGGCCTCGCTCAGGCCTGGGACGACCTGGACGGCGGTGCTGGAACGATCGGTGCGCGCGTTGGACTCATTGGCAGTGGACACGGCTCACAAGGGTACGTGCCCCGACAGGTCAACCGCCCGCGCGTTTTGGGCGTCTCACCTCACAGCCCGCAACACTGCACGCCAGGCTGGATCGTTACCATGCCGGTGGACGAGTCTCGCGCACCGGAACCGGGGATGCGGTGTCGCGTGCCGCCACCGCCGACGGAACCCTCCGCGGCAGCAGTGCGGCGAACGGCGTCAGGCGAAGAACGTCGAGCGGGGAACGCCCGGCGGCAGCGCCGGGCGGACAGCATCAGCAGCGAGCGATCGATCGAGAACGGCGAGGGCGAAGCGAGTGAGTGAGCCGGCACGGCACTCGGGCCTGGGGGCGCACCGACAGCCTGGACGGGCCGCGGGCCCCGCCGAACGTCCCGCGGAACGCGCCGCCGACGGACGGAGCCGGGGCCGCCGCGCCCGCCGTTTCGCCGCCGCCTGCGCGGCCGTCCTGACCCTGTTCACGGCCGCCCCGGCCGTGGCGCTGCCGGCCGGCGGCGACATCCGCCCGGCCGCTGACGCCACGACCACCGCGGAGTACCCGGTGGTGCTGACCGTCGAGACGGTGACCCCGCAGGTCGCCGCCCCGAACGGCACCGTGAGCGTCAGCGGGCACGTCACCAACGCCGGCAAGTCGGCGCTCAAGGGCGCCCACGCGGCGATCCGAAAGCCGGCCTCCAGCAAGCCGCTGCAGCGGCGCAGCGAGCTGCAGCTGGTGGCCACCCGCAACGCGCCCGGCAGCGCCGACGGCGTGGAGCTGGACAGCCCGCAGTACGCCCTGCCGGAGCTGGAGCCGGGCCAGAGCCAGCCGTACACCCTGAGCGTCGCGGTGAGCGACCTCGGGCTGTCCGACAGCGGCGTCTACGAGCTCGCGGTGGACGCCTGGGGCGCGACCGCCGACAACCCGCGCGACCGGGCCCTGGGCATCGCCCGCAGCTTCCTGCCGTACAACCAGGGCGGCACCGAGGCCCAGCCGACGAAGATCACCACGCTCTGGCCGCTGGTGCACGCCCCGGTGCTGGCCGCGCAGACCGTCTCCGACAACGACCAGACCGTCCCGGTGCTGCGCGACGACAGCCTGGCCGCCGAGTTCGCGCCGGGCGGCCGGCTGTACGAGCTGGTGGACACCGGCTCCAAGCTGTCCAACCTGACCTGGGTGGTCGACCCGGACCTGCTGGACGCCGCGTTCGCGATGACCAACAAGCAGTACCGGGTGCAGAAGCCGGGCAAGGAGTCGGGCAAGCCGGCCAGGGACGACAACACCGTCCCGGGCAGCGGCTCGGCCGCCGCCACGGCCTGGCTGGACAAGCTGCGCGCGGCCGTCGCCAAGCAGGGCAGCCAGGTGGTCGCGCTGCCGTACGCCGACCCGGACCTCGCCTCGATCGCGCACAACGGCGCCGACCTGACCGGGATGGGCACCGCCCTGAACAAGGCGGCCACCGCCGGCCGGCTGACCGTCGAGGGCCGGCTGTCCGTGGACACCCGCTCGGACGTCGCCTGGCCGTACCAGGGCTACCTCGACCAGCAGATCGCCGGCATCGCCCGGCAGGCGGGCAGCGGGCTGGTGCTGGTCAACGGCGCGAGCATGCCGGAGCCGGACTCGGTGAACTACACCCCGACCGCAGTGCGCCCGATCGGCAACGGACAGAACGCCCTGGTCGCCGACGACACGGTCTCCTCGCTCTTCCAGAAGGACCTGACCAGCCCCAAGGACCAGACCGAGGCGACCCAGCGCTTCCTGGCCGAGACCTACACGATCACCCACGAGCAGCCGCAGAACCAGCGCGGACTGCTGGTCATGCCGCCGCGCGAGCTGTCCGCCGCCACCGCCAAGGTGCTGGCCGGCGCGCTGCAGGCGGCGACCGACAAGTGGCTGGCCCCGGTGAAGCTGGACACGCTCGCCCAGTCCGCACCGGACCCGAAGGCCAACACCGCCGTCCCCTCGCCCGCCGACTACCCGACCCAGGCCCGGGCCACCGAGCTGTCGGCCGCCGACCTGAGCAGCACCGACAAGATCCAGCGGGACCTGGACACCCTGATGCGGGTGCTCACCCTGCCGCAGCGGGTGCGCGGCCCGTTCAGCGCCGCCATGGTCCGCTCGCTCTCCACCGAGTGGCGGGCCCAGGGCCCGGCCGGCAGCACCTACCGCGACGGTGTCACCAAGTATCTGGGCGACCTCACCGACGCCGTCAAGGTGCCGCCGAAGACGGTGGTCACCCTGGCCGGGAACACCGGCCTGCTGCAGGTCAGCGTGAAGAACGACCTCACCCAGACGGTCACCAACCTGAAGCTGGTGCTCACCTCCACCCAGCCGAACAGACTGTGGGTGGGCAAGGAGGAGGAGCTGGTCATCCCGGCCTCGCAGAGCGTCACCCTGCGGTTCCAGGCCGCGGCCCGCAACAACGGCCCGGTCACCATGACCGCCCAGCTGTGGACCACCGGTCCCAACCCGCAGAAGTACGGCACGGCCACGACGTTCCGGGTCGAGGTCACCTCGGTGACCAACGGGGTGCTGTACGTCTTCGCTGGCGCCGGCGTCCTGCTGCTGCTGGCCGCACTGCGCTTCGTCCGCCAGCGCAAGCGCCGCGGCGGGCAGCCGCACGAGGACGGCGACCAGCCGGTCGGGGACGGCCCCGCGACGGACGGCTCCGGGGACGCCGCCGAAGCGGAGCCGGAGGCCCCGGCGGAGGGCCCGGCGGAGGGCCCGGCGGAGGACTCCGCCGGTGACGCTCCCGCGCAGACACCGCGCGCCAGCAGCCCGGATGGCCGGGATCGGACCGCCAGTGATGAGAAGGTTGGTCCTTGATACCGCCGACCCCCCGTAACGCCGGGCCGGCCTCCCCCCACGACAGCGAAGAGGTGACATGACCGGGCGCAGCGAGGAGCGGCCGCCGGGCCGCGGTGAGAGCCGGCCGGGCGCCGAGTCGCCGTCCGGCGACTGGTACGTGGCCGACACCTACGCCCAGGACCCGTACGCGGCCGACGCGTACGGGCCCCCGCAGGACGACCAGGACCCGTACGGCCTGCGGGCCGGACGGCCCGCGGCCCCGCAGCCGCCGGTTACCGCGTACGACGTGCCGCCGCAGCTGCCGCCGCAGGGCGGCGGCTACCCGGCGCCGGTGCCGCCGGCCCAGTTCTCGTCGCCGAGCCCGTTCTCGCCCCCGGTGCCGCCGGTGCAGCCCGGCTGGGACACCCCGGCGCAGGCCGCCTGGCCGCAGCAGCCGCCTGCCCCGGCGGGCGGCCAGTGGGGCGGCGCGGAGCAGCCCCAGCCGCAGTGGGAGCCCGGCCCGGCGCACTCGGCCTGGGACAGCGAAACCACCGAGTACGTCGGGGTGGACGCGCTGTTCGGCGGCCGCCAGGCGGAGCCCGCGGGCCCGCCGCCGGTGCCCCAGCCCGCCCCGGCCCAGCCGACCGCGCCCGTGCCCCCGGCCGCGCCCGTGCCCCCGGCCGCGCCGGTCCCGCCGGCCGCCCCCGCGCCGTACCCGCCCACGGGCGGCTACCCGGGGCAGCCGCAGTACGGCGGCCCGGACGGGCAGCGCCCCTTCGTACCGCCGATCGAGTTCGACCCGCCGCTCTCCGAGGAGGAGGCCACCATGCAGGTGGCCGCCGTGGCGGTGCCCCCGGCGGTCGAGCCGCTGGCGGACCTCGCCGAGGAGCGCGCCGCACAGCCGCAGGAGCGGGCCGCCGAGCCGGCCCCGGCCGCCGGCGGGGGTGGCGGCAAGGTCGCCAGCCTGCTGAACTCCAGCGCGATCATGGCGGCCGGCACCCTGGTCTCCCGGGGCACCGGCTTCCTGCGGACGATGGTGATCGCCGGTGCGATCGGCATCGCGGTCATGGGTGACTCGTACAACGCGGCGAACACCCTGCCGACCCTGCTGTACATCCTGATCGGCGGCGGCGCGCTGAACGCGGTCTTCGTGCCGCAGCTGGTGCGCAGCATGAAGAACGACGAGGACGGCGGCACCGCCTACGCCAGCCGACTGCTCACCCTGGTGATGGTCGGGCTCGGCGGCGTGGTGTTCCTGGCGGTGCTCGGGGCGCCCCTGCTGGTCCAGCTGATCGCGCACCCGATGATGTCGAACCCGGCCCGCGCCGACACCACGGTGGCGCTGGCCCGGTACTGCCTGCCGACCATCTTCTTCATGGGCGTCCATGTGGTGATGGGCCAGATCCTGAACGCCCGCGGCCGGTTCGGCGCGATGATGTGGACCCCGGTCCTCAACAACATCGTGGTGGTCTTCACCTTCGGCGCGTACATCTGGGTCTACGGCGGCTACAACGGCACCCAGGTGACCCCGGAGAACATCTCCCCGGAGGGCGTCCGGCTGCTCGGCCTGGGCACCCTGCTCGGCCTGGTGGTCCAGTCGCTGGCGATGATCCCGTACCTGCGGGCCGCGGACTTCCACTT
The DNA here is from genome assembly GCF_055560875.1 of Kitasatospora sp. NPDC023118. Classification (NCBI taxonomy): domain Bacteria; kingdom Bacillati; phylum Actinomycetota; class Actinomycetes; order Kitasatosporales; family Streptomycetaceae; genus Kitasatospora; species Kitasatospora sp. NPDC023118. Next base: position 277,699 of record NZ_JBVHHW010000003.1, on the reverse strand, counting down.
CCGTCCGCGCTTCGACTGGCGCGGCCACGGCCTCGGCAAGGCGGCCCGGCTGGCCAAGTGGACCTTCTTCTTCGTGCTCGCCAACCAGGCCGGCTACCTGGTCATCACCCAGTTGGCCACCGCCGCCGGCAGCGCCGCCGAACAGGGCGGTCACGGCGGTGTCGGCCTGTCGGCCTTCTCCAACGCCCTGCTGATCTGGCAGCTCCCGCAGGCCGTCATCACCGTCTCGATCATGAGCGCGGTGCTCCCCCGGCTCTCCCGGGCGGCGGCCGACGAGGACGCCGGCGCCGTCCGCGACGACCTGTCGTACGGACTGCGCACCACCGCGGTGGCGGTCGTCCCGGCGGCCTTCCTGTTCCTGGCGCTCGGCCCGGCGATCGGCCGCTCGATCTACGCGGTCGGCGGCGGCAGCACGGCCCTGGACAACGCGACCAACGTCGGTCTGATGCTCTCGGCCTTCGCGCTCGGGCTGATCCCGTACTCGGCCCAGTACGTGATGCTGCGCGGCTTCTACGCCTACGAGGACACCCGGACGCCGTTCTCCAACACCGTCTGGGTGGCCGCCTGCCAGGCCGGCTTCTCGCTGATCTGCTGGGTCGCGCTGCCCGCGCAGTGGACCGTGACCGGAATGGCCTTCGGCTACGGCCTCGCCTACGCCGTCGGAGTGACGGTCGCGGTGCCGAAGCTGAAGAAGAAGATCGGCGGGCTGGACACCAAGCGGATCGGCAAGACCTACAGCCGGCTGGCCGCCGCCTGCGTCCCGGCCGCGGTGATCGGCCTCGGCGTCAGCCTGGCGGTCCAGCAGGTGCTCGCCGGCTGGGCGGGCAGCGTGCTGTCGGTGGTCCTGGGCGGCGGCCTCCAGATGCTGGTGTTTGTGTTCATCGCGAAGCGCCTGCGGATCGAGGAGATGAACGCCATGCTGGGCATGGTCCGAGGCCGACTGGGCCGCTGACCACCGCGCCAACCGGCCGGACGAGCGGGCGCCCTGACCGGGCGTCAACCGGGGCGACCACCGCCTCCGCCCGTCCGGCCGAATGCTGTGCCGCCACCCGTACCGGGCGCCCCTGGGCCCACAAGGTGGCGGCCCGGTGTCGGATCTGCACCACATCTCTCCACCCCTGCGCAACCGAGCGGACCTTTCAGCGGTCGTACCCGGTGGAGAAGAGTGGGCACAATTGTCCTGGAGCACAGGGCGGCCAATCCGCGGGCTCCAGCGACTCTCTAAGGCCGGGGCGACACAAGGGGAGGCAGGACCACGGTGGCTGATGGCACCAAGGCGGTCGTCGACACGTCAGCAGCTGACGCGGCGGCGGACGAGGCCGCGCTGGCCGCGGCGATCGACGAGCTCGGGGACGGGAAGGCCGCCCCGGCGGACGCCGCCGACGCCCCTTCCGCGGACGCCCCCTCCGCGGACGCCTCCTCCGCGGACGCCTCCGAGGCCGACGACGAGACCGACGACGAGACCGACAACGAGACCGACGACGAGGCCGAGGGCGAGGCGGCCGACGCGGCCGACGACGAGGCCCCCGCGGCCGACGACACGGACGCTCCCGCGGAACCCCGACCGGGGGCCTCCGTCGGCGAGGAGACCTCGGAGATCACCGCCCCGCTCTCGGTCCAGGAGATCGCCGCCGAACTGGCCGCTAGCTCCGCCCCGAAGAAGCCCGCTCCCGCCCCGGAGCCGGCCGCCGCCAAGCGCCGTCCCACCGACCCGCAGCCCACGGTCGACCCACGCGACACCGCCACCCTCCCGCGCACCCTCCCGGCGCCGATGCGGCACAGCGGCGACATGATCGGCCACCGGTACCGGCTGGAGGAGTGCATCTCCCAGACCGAGACCTTCAGCAGCTGGCGTGCCGTCGACGAGAAGCTGCGCCGGGCCGTCGGTGTCCACCTGATGGCCTCCGGCCACCAGCGCGCCCGCAAGGTGCTGGCCGCCGCCAAGTCCGCCGCCCTGCTCGGCGACCCGCGCTTCGTACAGGTCCTGGACGCCGTCCAGGAGGGCGAGCTGGTCTACGTCGTGCGGGAGTGGCTGCCGCGCGCCTCCGACCTCGCCAAGCTGCTCGTCAACGGTCCGATGGAGCCGCACGAGGCGTACCAGATGGTCCGCCAGGTCGCCGACGCGGTCGCCGCCGCCCACCGCCGCGGCCAGGCCCACCTGCGGCTCACCCCGCGCTGCGTGCTGCGCACCGACAGCGGCCAGTACCGGATCAACGGCATCGCGGTGGACGCCGCCCTGCGCGGGCTGCCCGCCGAGGACTCCGGCGAGGACGCCCAGCGCACCGACACCCGTGCGATCGGCGCGCTGCTGTTCGCCGCGCTCACCCACCGCTGGCCGTACCCCGAGGACCGCTACGACCTCCAAGGGCTGCCGAAGGGCTTGCAGAACGCCGCACCGGACCAGGTCCGCGCGGGCGTCCACAAGGGCCTGTCCGAGCTCGCCGCGCGGGCCCTGTTCGACCACCCGCCGCACCACGCCGAGCCGATCACCACCCCGGAGGAGCTGGTCCGGGAGATCGCCCGGCTGCCCAAGATCCGCCAGCCCGAACCGGAGCTGCCCGCCTTCCAGGCCCCGCCCCGGCACAACACCCACGCCCTGCCCACCGCGCCCAACCCGACGCGAGTGGCCGACCCGGCGGTCTCCCCACTGCCGGCCTCCTCCCGGCCGACCGCCTCCCGGCGCACCAAGCGGCGGCTGCGTCGAGTGGTCAAGGCCACCGCCTGGACGGTCGCGCTGGGCGCGATCGGCGTCGCCTCCTGGCAGTTCGTCGGCAGCCTGCGCAACACCGGTCAGGCCGTCGCCACCCCGCAGCCCTCGGTCAGCACCGCCGCGCCGAGCGCGCAACCGACGGCGCACACCCCGGTGCCGATCCAGCCCAAAGCCGCCCTGTCGTACCACCCGAAGGGTGACCCGGAGTCCGCCTGGGCCCTGTCCAAGGCCATCGACGGCGACCCGAACACGGCCTGGCCGACCTTCAACTACAACGACCAGTTCGCCCCCGGCGGCTACAAGGACGGCACCGGCCTGCTGATCGACCTCGGCTCGTCGCAGTCCGTCAGCTCGGTGACCGTCCAGTTCGTCGGCACCACCACGGCCGACATCCGGATCCCGAACTCCCAGACCAACGAGGGGAACCTGCAGAAGACCCCGCTGGCCGACTTCACGGTGGTGGCCCAGAAGCAGTCCGGCACCACCATCACTTACACCCTCGACAAGCCGACCGACACGCGGTACTTCATGATCTGGCTGACCGCTCTACCGAAGGACTCGGACGGCCAGTACCGTAGCGGGATCGCCGAGGTCAAGGTCACCGGCTGACCCCACGGCCGTGGCCCGACCGGCACGAAGGCAGAGAGGTGACGGTGGCGGACGACGACGCGACGCTACTCGCCCGGCACGTCGCCGGCGACCCGGAGGCCTTCGGACTGCTGGTGAACCGCCACCGCGACCGGCTCTGGGCGGTCGCCCTGCGCACCCTCGGCGACCGCGAGGAGGCCGCGGACGCCCTCCAGGACGCCCTGGTCTCCGCCTTCCGGGCCGCCGCCGGCTTCCAGGGGCGCTCGGCGGTCACCACCTGGCTGCACCGGATCGTGGTCAACGCCTGCCTGGACCGCGCCCGGCGCAGCGCCACCCGCCGCACCACCCCGCTGGACGACGACCCCCAGCGGCTGGACACCCTGGTCGGCTCCGCCGAGCCGGCCGACTCCCCGGTGGTCCGGGCCGAGGTGCACCGCGAGCTGACCACGGCGCTCGCCGAGCTGCCTCCCGAGCAGCGGGCCGCACTGGTCCTGGTCGACATGCAGGGCTACCCGGTCGCCGAGGCCGCCGAGCTGCTGGGCGTCCCGGTCGGCACCGTGAAGAGCCGCTGCGCGCGCGGCCGGGCCCGGCTGCTGCCGCTGGTCCGGCACCTGCGCGAGGCGGACGACGGGTCCGCTGTTCCACGTGGAACACCGGCGCGCGGAACGCCGGGACGCGGAACGCCGGGACGCGGGACACCCGTACGAGAGACACCGAGCACCCCCGGCGCGGCCCCGCCGTCACGCCGGGGCACCCCGGGGAACCCGTCGGGCCCCCGCACCGTCACAGGGACAGGCCCGAGCACCGGCCGGACGATGCTGGAAGGAGATGCGAGCACGCGATGACGACCGCCCCCCTCTCCTCCCCCGAACCCACCGACGCCCACCCCTCCGTCGAGGAGCTCGCCGACCTCGCCGAGGGCCTGATCGAGCCCGCCGAGACCGCCGACGCGCTGCACCGGCACCTGGACGGCTGCGCCGAGTGCCGGGAGACCGTCGATGCGCTGGCCGAGGTGCAGGCGCTGCTCGGTGCCGTCGAGCCCGAGCCGATGCCCGTCGACGTCGCCGCCCGGCTGGACGCCGCCCTGGCCGAGGCCGCCCACGCCGAGGCCGCCGGCCGCCCCCAGGAGGCCGCTGGAACGGACCGCCGGACGGTCCCCCCGGCTCCGCCCGTACGGGCCGCAGCGGCGCCCTCCGCGCCCCCGTCCCGCCCCGCCTCCACCACCGGGCCCGGCCGCCCTCGCCCGCGCCGGCGCCGGGCCGGTCTGCTCCTCGGCGCGACCGCCGTACTGGCCGCCCTCGGGCTCGGCGGGGCGCTGCTGCTGAACTCCTCCGACCCGACCGACCGCCCCGCGGTCGCCGCGGGCGCCCCGGCGGGCACCTCCGCCGCCGGCCAGAGCGCCCGCACCCCCCGCGGCACCGGTCCGGTCACCGTCTACCAGGAGGACCGACTCACCGCCCAGGTACAGCAGCTGCTGGCCCGATCCGGCACGGCTCCCGGGCTGCGCGCCACCGGTCCCGCCAAGTCCGACGCCGCGGCTCCCGCCGAGGGCATCCGGCCGGAGCTCAACACCCCGACCACCCCGAACTCCGCGCCAAACTCCGCGCCGAACTCCGCCGCGGCCTCTCCCCCGGGATCCTGTCCGGCCCCCGCCGCGGGCACCCCGCTGGCCACCGACCGGGGCAGTTTCCAGGGCGCCCCGGTCGAGGTCCTGGTCTACCCGGACCCCGGCCGGCCCGGGTTCGTGGACGTCTACCTGCGCTCCCCCGACTGCGGCCCGATCGTGCTGCAGCGGACCGTCCCCAAGGGCTGACCAGGCCTTCCCAGCCGTCGCGGGACCGTTCCCATGCGATCGACGACCAGGACGCCACGCCGCTCCCACACTGCGGGCGCATGGTACTGATCGGCCTGGGAATGCGAGAGACTGGTCAGTCGTTGTCCCGGGCGGCGGAGCAGGACCGCCCTCCCCGCAGCAAACGCGGGTCGCGATGCGAACCAGGAGAAGCAGTGAGCGACGTCCGTAACGTGATCATCATCGGTTCCGGCCCGGCCGGGTACACGGCCGCGCTCTACACGGCCCGTGCCGCCCTCAAGCCGCTGGTCTTCGAGGGGGCCGTCACCGCCGGTGGTGCGCTGATGAACACCACCGAGGTCGAGAACTTCCCGGGCTTCCGGGACGGCATCATGGGCCCCGAGCTGATGGACAACATGCGGGCGCAGGCCGAGCGCTTCGGCGCCGAGCTGATCCCGGACGACATCGTCGCGGTCGACCTCACCGGTGACATCAAGACCGTCACCGACTCCGAGGGCAATGTACACAAGGCCCGCGCCGTGATCGTCACCACCGGCTCCCAGCACCGCAAGCTGGGTCTGCCGAACGAGGACAAGCTCTCCGGCCGCGGTGTCTCCTGGTGCGCGACCTGCGACGGCTTCTTCTTCCGCGACCAGGACATCGCGGTGGTCGGCGGCGGCGACACCGCCCTGGAGGAGGCCACCTTCCTCTCCCGCTTCGCCAAGAGCGTCACGATCATCCACCGCCGGGACACCCTGCGCGCCTCGAAGGCGATGCAGGAGCGCGCCTTCGCCGACCCGAAGATCCGCTTCGAGTGGGACAGCGCGGTCGAGGCCATCCACGGCGACCCGAAGCTGACCGGCGTCACCCTGCGCGACACCACCACGGGCGAGACCCGCGAGCTGAACGTCACCGGCCTGTTCATCGCGATCGGCCACGACCCGCGCACGGACCTGTTCAAGGGCCAGCTGGACCTCGACGCCGAGGGCTACCTCAAGGTCGAGTCCCCCTCGACCCGGACCAACATCGAGGGCGTGTTCGGCGCCGGCGACGTCGTGGACCACACCTACCGCCAGGCCATCACCGCCTCCGGCACCGGCTGCTCCGCCGCGCTGGACGCCGAGCGCTACCTGGCCGCGCTGGACGACCTGGAGTCCAAGGCCGCCGCCGTGGCGGTCTGACCCCCTCGCCACCGACCGATCCCCGCGGGGGTTGTTCCACGTGGAACAACCCCCGCCCCGGCCAGGCAGAAACAGAAACGGCCCTCCCGTTGTTCTCCTGGCAGCCCCCTCCGTCCGAACCCGAGGAGTTCCCGTGGCCGGCGCCACCACCACCGTCACCGACGCGACGTTCAAGTCCGATGTGCTGGACAGCGAGAAGCCCGTACTGGTCGACTTCTGGGCCACCTGGTGCGGCCCGTGCCGCCAGGTCGCCCCGATCCTCGAGGAGATCGCGGCTGAGCACGGCGACAAGCTGACCGTCGCCAAGCTCGACGTGGACGCCAACCAGGTGACCGCTGCCGAGTACAACGTCATCTCGATCCCGACCCTGATCCTCTACAAGGGCGGCCAGCCGGTGAAGCAGATCACCGGCGCGCGTCCGAAGGCCGCGCTGCTGCGCGAGCTGGACGGCCTGATCTAGGTCAACCGGTCACCGACCGAACGGCGGCGGGGCTCCCCACAGCGGGGAGCCCCGCCGCCGTCGTTCCACCCACGGCCCTCGGACCGGCCGCTCAGAACGGCCGCAGCGCCGGCTCCTTGCGCCCGCCGCCGAGCAGCCGCTCCAGCGCCACCTCCACATCACCCCGCCAGGAGAGCGTGGTCCGTGCCTCCAGCCGCAGCCGCGGGTAGCGGTGGTGCGGCCGTACGGTCTTGAAGCCCACCGCCAGCAGGTGGTCGGCCGGCAGCACGCAGCTGGTCGGCACCCGGCCCGCCGAGCCGAAGGCCTCGATCGCCCGCACCCCGCGCCCCAGCAGATCCTTGGCCACCGTCTGCACCAGCACCCGGCCAAGCCCCTGCCGCTGGTAGCCCGGCAGCACTCGGCTGACCATCAGCTGGACGGCGTCCGGCGAGACCGGGCTGGTCGGGAAGGACTGCGAGCGGGGGACGTAGGCCGGCGGCGCGTAGAGCACGAAGCCGGCGGGCTGGTCGTCCACGTAGGCGATCCGGCCGCAGGACCCCCACTCCAGCAGCACCGCGGAGATCCATCCCTCCTTCTCCAGCTCCGGCTTCCCGGACTCCACCGCCTCCTTCGCACTCACCGGGTCCAGCTCCCAGAACACACAGGAGCGGCAGCCGGTCGGCAGATCCGTGAGGTTGTCCAGCGTCAGCGGAGCTATCCGGCGTCCCATGGCCCGTACTCCCTCCTCCCTTTCACGGTCGAGCATTCCCCCACGAACGCCGATGGGTGCATGTTTCACGTGAAACAGCGCTCACGTGGAACATGCACCCATCGGGTCGTTGCCCTCGGCCGGCTCAGCCCTGCGACAGCCGCAGACCGTCCTCGCCCGGAGCCATGCTGTCCAGGATCCGGTTCAGGTCCTCCACCGAGCCGAACTCCAGCACCACCTTGCCCTTGCCCAGCTTGCCGCCGCGCTGCGACACCTCGACCTTGACCCGGGTGTCGAAGCGGTCCGAGAGCCGGGTCGCCAGGTCGTTGAAGGCCGGGGAGATCAGCTTGCCCGCCTTGGGCGCCTGGCGCCTGGGCTTCTGCTCGGCGCTCATCAGCTTGGCGATCTCCTCGGTGGTCCGCACCGAGAGGCCCTCAGCGATGATCCGCTTGGCCAGCTCCTCCTGCCGGTCCGCGTCCGGGATACCCACCAGCGCCTTGGCGTGGCCGGCGGTCAGCACCCCGGCGGCGACCCGGCGCTGGACGGACGGCGGGAGCTTCAGCAGCCGCAGGGTGTTGGAGACGTGCGGGCGCGAGCGCCCGATCCGGTCCGCCAGCTCGTCATGGGTGCAGGAGAAGTCCCGCAGCAGCTGGTCGTAGGCGGCCGCCTCCTCCAGCGGGTTCAGCTCGGCCCGGTGCAGGTTCTCCAGCAGGGCGTCCAGCAGCAGCTTGTCGTCCTCGGTGGCCCGGACGATCGCCGGGATCCGCTCCAGCCCGGCCTCCCGGGAGGCGCGCCAACGGCGCTCGCCCATGATCAGCTCGTAGCGCTCGGCCTCGACCTGACGCACCACGATCGGCTGGAGCAGACCGACCTCCTTGATGGAGGCGACCAGCTCGGCCAGCTTGTCCGCGTCGAAGACCTCGCGCGGCTGACGCGGGTTGGGGGTGATCGCGTCCAGCGGCAGCTCGGCGAACCGCGCCCCGGCGACCTCGGCCAGCCCGGCCGCGTGGTCGGCCTTCTCCCGCAGGCTCCCGGCGCCGGCCCGGGCCGCCACCGTGCCCCGGCCGGAGGGCAGCACCGGCACCGCGGTCGGCGAGACCGTGCCGGTCTTCACGACCGAGGCCGGTGCGGGCGTGGCCGCCGCGGACTGTCCCGCCGCGCCGTCGACCGCCGCCGGAGCCGACGGGAGCAGCGCCCCCAGCCCCTTCCCCAGACCCCTGCGACCACTCACCGATTACCCTCCGTCGTACCGTGCTGTGCCACCGGGGCGCCGTGCCCCTGCTGGCCGTCCCGCTGCTGGCCCACCAGCGATCCGCCCAGGCTCACCGCACGCAGCGCGAGTTCGCGGGCGGCCTCCAGGTACGAGAGCGCCCCGGTCGAACCCGGGTCGTAGGTGAGCACCGTCTGCCCGTAGCTGGGCGCCTCCGAGATGCGCACCGAGCGCGGGATCGCCGTGCTCAGCACCTCGTTCTGGAAGTGGGTCCGGACCTCCTCGGCGACCTGGGCGGCCAGCCTGGTCCGGGCGTCGTACATGGTCAGCAGGATCGTCGAGACGTGCAGCGCGGGATTGAGGTGTGCGCGCACCAGCTCGACGTTGCGCAGCAGCTGGCCGAGCCCCTCCAGCGCGTAGTACTCGCACTGGATCGGGATCAGCACCTCCTGGCCGGCCACCAGGGCGTTGACCGTCAGCAGGCCCAGCGAGGGCGGACAGTCGATCAGGATGTAGTCCAGCGGCTGCTCGTAGGCGGCGATGGCGCGCTGCAGCCGGCTCTCCCGGGCCACCAGCGAGACCAGCTCGATCTCGGCGCCGGCCAGGTCGATGGTGGCGGGGACGCAGAACAGCCCCTCGACGTCCACGACCGGCTGGACCACGTCGGCCAGGGGCTTGCCCTCGACCAGCACGTCGTAGATGGAGGGCACCTCGGCGTGGTGGTCGATGCCGAGGGCGGTGGAGGCGTTCCCCTGCGGGTCGAGGTCGACCACCAGGACGCGCAGTCCGTGCATCGCCAGCGAGGCGGCCATGTTCACGGTGGTGGTGGTCTTGCCCACCCCACCCTTCTGGTTGGCGACCACGATCACCCGGGTGCCGGCGGGTCGGGGCAGCCCCTCGCCTGCTCGGCCGATCGCCTGTACCGCAGCCTGGGCGGCCCGTGCGATGGGCGTGTCATCGATCTGGTCGATGGTCTCCGAGTCCTGCATGGGGGTCAGTGTTTCACGTGAAACCGGAGCGGCAACAGTCGCCGCCCGGCTGCGGCTAAGGATTCCCGAGAGCAAGGAGCGACGTTTCACGCGAAACACCATGCCCGCTATGTCGGAAATCTGACGTTGCGACACTCCGATGTCCCGACGGCGGCCCGGGCGTCACCTGAACGACGACGGGCGGACGGCTCCCCCGTTCAGGAGGACCGTCCGCCCGCTCACGTCCGTGTCCGGCGTCACTCGGCCTCAGCGGCCCCAGCCTCAGCGGCTGCGGCGGCGCCCGCCCCGACCGCGCTCGCCGCCCTTGGCGTTGGCGTTGCGGTCGGCCCGGGCCACCTTGGCCCGCCGGGTCGCGGCCTTCACCCCGCCGGGGCTCTCCCCCGCCTTGACCTGGACCACCCGGGTCGAGGTCTCCAGGGTGCCCTCGCCGACCGAGATGACGCTCCACTCGACCGCGCCCAGCTTGGCCAGCCCGGCGCGCGAGTCGGCCAGTTCCTGCTCGGCGCTGTCGCCCTTGAGCGCCAGCATCTGCCCGTGCGGACGCAGCAGCGGCAGCCCCCAGCCGGCCAGCCGGTCCAGCGGCGCCACCGCCCGGGCGGTCACCACGTCCACCGCGAGCTTGCCGACCATCTCCTCGGCGCGGCCGCGCAGCACCGTGACGTTCTCCAGGGCCAGCTCCCGGACGACCTCCTCCAGGAAGGTGGTCCGGCGCAGCAGCGGCTCCAACAGGGTCACCGAGACGTCCGGACGGGCCAGCGCCACCGGGATGCCGGGCAGGCCGGCGCCGGAGCCGACGTCGCACAGGGTGGAGCCGGTCGGCAGCAGCTCGGCCAGCACCGCGCAGTTGAGCACATGGCGGTCCCAAAGCCGGGGCACCTCGCGCGGCCCGATCAGCCCGCGCCTGACACCCGCCGTGGCCAGCAGCTCGGTGTAGCGGACGGCGGCGTCGAAGCGGTCGCCGAAGACCTCCCGGGCGGCGGCCGGCGCCTCGGCCAGCACGTCCAGCTCGGGTGCCTCGGCCGCCCGCCCCTCAGCGTCCGGATCCACGTCCGCCCCCGGACGGCCGGCGGCCGTGCTCTCCGTGTCCATCTCGACCTCTCCGATCCCCGGATCCACCGACCCGCTCAACGCAGTGTTTCACGTGAAACATCCCGGAAGGGACGACGACCCCGCCCGCACGAGGCGGACGGGGTCGCGTCCGGTGAAGCTCACCGGCTGCCGCGGCGGCCGGTCATCGGCCGTCGGCCTCAGGCCGGCAGCACGACCACGCACCGCTGGGGCTCTTCGCCCTCGGACTCACTGCGCAGACCCGCGGCCGCGACCGCGTCGTGGACGACCTTGCGCTCGAAGGGCGTCATCGGCTTCAGCTTGACCTGCTCGCCGGTGCTCTTGGCCTGCTCCGCGGCCTCGGCGCCGAGGGCGGCCAGCTCCTCACGCTTGCGGGCCCGGAAGCCGGCAATGTCCAGCATGAGGCGGCTGCGCTCGCCGGTCTCCCGGTGGACAGCCAACCGGGTCAGCTCCTGCAGGGCCTCCAGCACCTCGCCGTCCTGGCCAACCAGGCGCTGCAGCGCGCGGTCGTTGCCGTCGCTGACGATGGAGACCAGGGCGCGGTCGCCCTCGACATCCATGTCGATGTCACCGTCGAGGTCCGCGATGTCGAGCAGACCCTCCAGGTAGTCCGCCGCGATGTCGCCCTCATGCTCCAGGCGGGTGATGAGGCTCTCGTCGGCGCTGGCGGCGGCCTCGGCCTCGACGGCGGAGGTGGTGGTGCCTTCCGTCACTGATGGACTCCTTCGGAGTTGGGCCCGTCTGGCGGGCCGGGAACGAAGCTCTTCGGGGCTGCCGCAACGGGCCGGGGGCCGGTCAGGACTTCCTCTTCGGCCGCTGGCCGCCGCGCTTGGGCTGCTGCCGGGCGCCCTGCTTGGTGCCGGCGGGCTTGGCCGCGGTCTGCTTGGCGGCCGCCGGCTTGGCGTCGGACTCGACCGGGGCGGCGTCGCTCGGCTGCTCGGCCACGGTGTCCTCGCCCGGCTCGGCCGCCTGGGTGGTGGTGGCACCGCCGTGCTGGCGCTGGGCCTTGGTCTGCCGACGCGGCTGCTGGCGGCGCGCCTGCACCGACTCCTCGACCACGGTGGCCGCCGAGGCCGCCTGGTCGAGGGCCTCCTTGGACGGGGGCAGCACGCCCCAGAGCGCGCCCTTGATCTCCGTACCGTCCGGACGCAGCCGGCCGGCCTTCTTCAGCCGCGCCTGGCGCTCCTGGAAGGCCTTGCTGCCCGGGGTCGGGTTGTTGCGGATGACGATCAGCTGCTGGCCCATCGACCAGACGTTGGTGGTCAGCCAGTAGACCAGGACACCGACCGGGAAGTTGATGCCCATCACGGCGAACATGACCGGGAAGACGTACATCAGCATCTTCTGCTGCTGCATGAACGGCGTCTTCACCGTGAGGTCAACGTTCTTGGTCATCAGCTGGCGCTGGGTGACGAACTGCGACAGCGACATCATGACGATCATCACCGCGGTGACGACCTTGACGCTGGTCACGCTGCTGCTGACGAAGGTCGCGGACAGCGGGGCACCGAAGATGTGCGCCTTACCGGCGCTCAGCAGCAGGTCGCCGTGGATGACGCCGATGGACTTGCCCTTGGCGACCGAGGCGAGCACGCCGTAGAGGGCGGTGAAGAACGGGGCCTGCACGATGATGGGAAGGCAGCTGGAGAACGGGTTGGTGCCCGCCTCCTTGTACAGCTTCATCATCTCTTCGGACTGGCGCTGCCGATCGTTCTTGTAGCGCTCCTGGATGGCCTTCATCTTCGGCTGGATCGCCTGCATGGCCCGGGTCGCCTTGATCTGCTTCACGAAGAGCGGGATCAGGCAGATCCGGATGACGACGACCATCGAGGCGATGGACAGACCCCACGCCCAGCCACCGTCCGGATCGAAGACGTTGCTGTACAGCGAGTGGAACTGGACGATGATCCAGGACACCGCCGTGTAGAGGGGGCTAAGAAAACCGAAGGTCACCGGTCAGACTCCTTGGACAGGTGGATTGGCCGCTCCGGGCCAATGGTGGCCGGGCCCTCGGGGTCCGGACCGGCGGGGGTGACGGTCACCGGCTCTCCGGTGGCGGACCGGCTGCTCAGCCAGTCTCGCAACCGCCGGTGCCACACCGGATGCTTGCGCGGCGGGACATGATCGACCCCGCCGGGCGTCCACGGATTGCAGCGCAGGATGCGCCACACGGTCAGTCCGCCGCCTTTGACCGCCCCGTGCACCTTCACGGCCTCGTAGCCGTAATGCGAGCAGGAGGGGTAATAACGGCACACCGGACCGAGCAGCGGGCTGATGGTCCACTGGTAGACCCTGATCAGACCCATCAGCAGGTACTTCATCGCCCTGCTCCCGTCGGCGCCGTGGCGGCGGGCTCGGCCCTCAGCAATCGCTTCAGCGCCGCGTCGAGATCACGTTCGAGATCCTGGTACGAGGCGGTCGCGGCCTGGGGCAGCGCACGCACCACTATCAGGCTACCGGCGGGCAGCCTGGACAGACGATCACGGACGAGATGGCGCAACCGGCGCTTGACCAGGTTGCGGACGACCGCCGGGCCGACGGCCTTGCTCACGACGAAACCCGCACGCGCCGAAGGAGTCCCCTCGGCGACGTGCGGGCGGGAGTCGCTGGTCCGGTCGGTCTGCCCCTGCGGGTCGACCTCTCTGCTGAGATGGACGACCAGAAGGGGCCGGCCGGCCCGGCGACCGCGTTTGACCGCGGTCGCGAAGTCCTGGCGCCGCCGCAGCCGATTCTCGGAGGGCAGCACAACAGACTCTGTCGTGGATCAGGCGGACAGGCTGGCGCGGCCCTTGCCACGACGGGCAGCCAGGATGGCGCGGCCGGCGCGGGTACGCATACGCAGCCGGAAGCCGTGGGTCTTCGCGCGGCGACGGTTGTTCGGCTGGAAGGTGCGCTTGCTCACTCGGGGGCTCCTGAGGTGAATCGTAGGATGACGGGGGGTCGCTTGGCCGTCACCGTGCGTCCGCGTGATCTCCCCTGATTCGGAAATCCGGCCCATCGCCCCAGTTCGGCTGGGGTCTGAGGCAATCCACGGCGCCCGTGCTGCGCGCCTTATGGAGCGGGTGGACCCGCGGACATGCGGCAGCGGCCATCGACAACTCGACCTGGTTACGGTACGCGGGACGGGGTGTGAGGGTCAAACCAGCCGCCCACGGCGCACTTACCCACAGCCTGTGGACAACGACTTGATCCGTCCCCGTTCGCTGACTACCGTTGCAGGACTTGTCTGGTTTTGTTCTTGGAAAGCGTGCACCAGTGGCTGATGTCAACAGCGACCTCGTCCCGGTCTGGGCGAGGGTCGTCGAGCGGCTGGTCAGCGACCCCGATGTCGGGGAGATGGACAAGCAGTGGGTGCAGCGCACCCAGCCCATGTGGATGATGCACGACACCGCCCTGCTGGCGACCCCCAACGAGCGGGCCAAGCAGGTGCTGGAGGGCCGGCTGCTGCCGCAGCTGACCGACGCCCTCAGCCGCGAGCTCAACCGACCGGTCCGGATCGCCGTGATGGTCGACGCCAACGCCGTGCCCACCACCCCCGCGCCCGCCGCCCAGGCCCCCGCCGAGCCGTACCCCGGCCCGGCCGAGGAGGACTCCGACGGCTACGGCGGCCAGGACTACCAGCACCCCTACGAGCAGGACTACGAGCGCCCCCGCTACGACACCGGCGGCTACGAGCAGCGCCCGGCGCCGTACGGCGGCCAGCCGGGCCAGCCGTGGCCCGGCTACCAGGAGTCCGGCTACCAGGAACCGCAGCAGCCCTTCCGCGAGCCTGAGGAGCCCTCGCCCCGCCCGGCGCCGCCGCGCCAGCTGCCCAGCCCGCCCTCGACCACCCAGGGCGACCTGTTCGGCGGCGCATACGGCCCCGGCCCGGGCGAGCAGCCCCGCGGCGGCGCCGGGCGCCGTTCGCACGGCGCCCGGCCCTCCGGCGGCCGCCCGGCCGACAAGCCCGCCGCGGAGCGGGGCACCGACCGCCCCGCCGTCCCCGGAGTGCCCGCCCCGCCCGGCGCGCCCCCGGCCGGCGGCTCGCGCAAGGACGAGCCGGCCGCCCGGCTGAACCCCAAGTACCTCTTCGACACCTTCGTCATCGGCGCCAGCAACCGCTTCGCGCACGCGGCGGCGGTGGCGGTCGCCGAGGCCCCGGCCAAGGCGTACAACCCGCTCTTCATCTACGGCGAGTCCGGGCTGGGCAAGACCCACCTGCTGCACGCCATCGGGCACTACTCGCGCAGCCTCTTCCCGGGCACCCGGGTGCGCTACGTGTCCTCGGAGGAGTTCACCAACGAGTTCATCAACTCGATCCGGGACGGCAAGGCGGACACCTTCCGCCGCCGCTACCGGGACATGGACATCCTGCTCGTGGACGACGTCCAGTTCCTCGCGAGCAAGGAGTCCACGCAGGAGGAGTTCTTCCACACCTTCAACACCCTGCACAACGCGAACAAGCAGATCGTCCTCTCCTCGGACCGGCCGCCCAAGCTGCTGACCACGCTGGAGGACCGGCTGCGCAACCGCTTCGAGTGGGGTCTGATCACCGACGTCACCCCGCCGGAGCTGGAGACCCGGATCGCGATCCTGCGCAAGAAGGCGATCCAGGAGCAACTCAACGCCCCCGCCGACGTGTTGGAGTTCATCGCGTCCCGGATCACCCGCAACATCCGGGAGTTGGAAGGCGCGCTGATCCGGGTCACCGCCTTCGCCAACCTCAACCGGGCGCCGGTGGACCTGGAGTTGGCCGGGATCGTCCTCAAGGACCTGATCCCGGGCGGGGACGAGGACGCCGGCCCGGAGATCACCGCGCAGGTCATCATGCAGCAGACCGCCGCGTACTTCGGCCTGGGTGTGGACGACCTCTGCGGATCCTCGCGCAGCCGGGTACTGGTGACGGCCCGGCAGATCGCCATGTACCTGTGCCGGGAGCTCACCGACCTGTCGCTGCCGAAGATCGGCGCGCAGTTCGGCGGCCGCGACCACACCACGGTGATGCACGCGGACCGCAAGATCCGCTCGCTGATGGCCGAGCGGCGCTCGATTTACAACCAGGTCACCGAACTCACCAACCGCATCAAGAGCTAGCGCCCGTCCACCGGCGGGCCGACCGGCCTTCAGAGGGCGTCAGGAGCGATCCTGACGCCCTTTTTCCATCCACAGGTGTGTGCCGGGCCGAGGCTGGGCAGGGATGCCGTCGACGGACGTTCCGCCAGCCCGCGGCCGGCGCCGAACAACTGACCGGTGATTCGAAAACCGGGGGCGCGTAAGGCCGTTGTCCACAGGACCGGCCCCTTCCGCACAGTCCACAGGCTGGGGAGTCCGAAGTTATCCAGAATTCGTCCACAGGCCCGTCGCCGCTACGCTCTTCCGCGCAGGTCAGGTGCCTGTGGACTTGTGCACAACGGTTATCCACAGGGTGTGGACAATTGACGGCCCGCCAATGGGCCGTCCGGGTTATCCACCGGTTGTCCCCAGGGCCGGGGTGGTTATCCCCAGGTTGTCCACAGCCGGGTCCACAGTTCGACAACCGTGGACTGCCGTTCATGCCCTGGTGTGAAAGGCGTCACGGAAAGTTGACCGGCGCCCGTGGATAACCGGGCCCGGATCTGGGGACAGTCCTGGGGATAACCTGTGGATACGCAGCGTGCCCTGTGGGTAACGCTCGGCTGTCCACAGCGCGGCCTGTCCGTCCACAGCCGCCGTCCACACCGTCTGTGGACAAAAATCGGGCGCTGACCTGCGGAAACGGGGTTATCCACGGTTTCCACAGGCCCTACTACTACCGCTACACAGATAGACCGTGAACCTGCTTTCAAAGTGGGTGGGCCCGAAATCTGTGGACAACGCGACCGGCCGCGGTCCCCGACACTTGTTCGGGTTTGCTTCCGCCCGTCTGCCCCGTCTGTCGGCGGAGTACGTCAGACTGTCCTTTGCAGCTGGAAGCGGAGTGGCAGAGCTCGGCGGACAGCGGGACCGACGATCAAGATCAGACGAACCAGAGTGCGAGCGGGAGCGCTCGATCCAGGAGGCGGTTACCGGTGAAGTTCCGGGTGGAGCGTGACGTCCTCGCGGAGGCGGTGGCCTGGGCTGCCCGCAGCCTCCCGGCACGGCCGCCGGTGCCGGTGCTGGCCGGCCTGCTGCTGACCGCGCAGGAGGGCAGCCTGGCGCTGTCCGGCTTCGACTACGAGGTCTCGGCCCGGGTCGAGCTGGAGGCGGACGTCGAGGAGGCCGGCACCGTCCTGGTCTCCGGTCGACTGCTCAACGACATCTCGCGCAACCTTCCCAACAGGCCTGTGGAGATCTCCACCGACGGCCAGCGGGTCAGCGTGGTCTGCGGCAGCTCCCGCTTCACCCTGCCCACCCTGCCGGTGGACGAGTACCCGGCCCTGCCCCAGATGCCGACCGCCACCGGCACCGTCTCCGGGGACGTCTTCGCCTCCGCCGTCAGCCAGGCCGCGGTCGCCGCCGGCCGGGACGACACCCTGCCGGTGCTCACCGGTGTCCGGGTCGAGATCGAGGGCGACCGGATCACCCTGGCCGCCACCGACCGCTACCGCTTCGCCGTCCGCGAGCTGCTGTGGAAGCCCGAGCAGTCGGACATCTCCGCGGTCGCCCTGGTGCCCGCCAAGACCCTGCAGGACATCGCCAAGTCCCTGGGCAGCGGCGACAACGTCTCCATCGCGCTCTCCTCGGGCGGCGCGGGCGAGGGCCTGATCGGCTTCGAGGGCGCCGGCCGCCGCACCACGACCCGGCTGCTGGAGGGCGAGTTCCCCAAGTTCCGCAGCCTCTTCCCGACCGAGTTCAGCGCGGTCGCCGCGATCCAGACCCAGCCCTTCCTGGAGGCGCTCAAGCGCGTCTCGCTGGTCGCCGAGCGCAACACCCCGGTCCGGCTCAACTTCGAGCAGGGCGTGCTGACCCTGGAGGCCGGCTCGGGCGACGATGCCCAGGCCACCGAGCGGATCGAGGCCGACCTGGAGGGCGACGACATCTCGATCGCCTTCAACCCGGGCTACCTGGAGGAGGGCCTCAAGGCCATCGACTCCCCCTTCGCCCAGCTGAGCTTCACCACCCCGACCAAGCCGGCCCTGCTCAGCGGCAAGGTCTCGGTGGACGCCGAGGAGGACAAGGCGTACCAGTACCTGATCATGCCGGTCCGCCTCTCCGGCTGACCGTCGGCGCCGTCCGTCACCCACAGGCTGTGCACACCCGCTGTGCACAGCCTGTGGACGTCTCCCCCGGTCGGCCCGACTGCGCAGAGCCCGTCTCCGTCGGAAGCGTAGGCTCGGGGAGTGCGGCAACGGCGCCGCCGGCAGGCACGTCCCCACAGTAAGGATTTGGTCATGGAGCTCGGCCTCATCGGTCTCGGCAAGATGGGCGGCAACATGCGCGAGCGGATCCGCCGCGCCGGCCACACCGTCGTCGGCTACGACCGCAACCCGGAGATCTCCGACGTCGAGAGCCTGCAGGAGCTCGTCAACAAGCTCCAGGGCCCCCGCGTGGTCTGGGTGATGGTTCCGGCCGGTGCCGCGACCCAGGCGACCGTCGACGAGCTCGCCGAGCTGCTCTCCCCCGGCGACGTGGTCGTCGACGGCGGCAACTCCCGCTGGACCGACGACATCAAGCACGCCGAGGCGCTGGCCGCCAAGGGCATCGGCTTCGTCGACTGCGGCGTCTCCGGCGGCGTCTGGGGCCTGGAGAACGGCTACGCGCTGATGTACGGCGGCGACGCCGAGCACGTCGCGCGCGTTCAGCCGGTCTTCGACGCGCTCAAGCCGGAGGGCGACTTCGGCTCGGTGCACGCGGGCGCGGTGGGCGCCGGCCACTTCGCCAAGATGGTCCACAACGGCATCGAGTACGCGATGATGCAGGCCTTCGCCGAGGGCTGGGAGCTGCTGGAGGCCGCCCCCGAGGTCACCGACGTGCGCGAGGTCTTCCGCAGCTGGCAGGAGGGCACCGTCATCCGCTCCTGGCTGCTGGACCTGGCCGTCCGCGCCCTGGACGAGGACGAGCACCTGGCCAAGCTGCGCGGCTGGGCCGCCGACTCCGGCGAGGGCCGCTGGACCGTCGAGGCCGCGATCGATCACGCCGTGCCGCTGCCGGCGATCACCGCCTCGCTGTTCGCCCGCTTCGCCTCCCGCCAGGACGACTCGCCGCAGATGAAGATGATCGCCGCGCTGCGCAACCAGTTCGGCGGCCACGCGGTCGAGTCCAAGTAGTCCCTTTCCGGGGCGGAGTTCCACCGGGCTCCCCGGTCATCCACAGGTCTGTTCATAGAAGGCGAGCGCAGTCCACAGTCATGCACGTCGCGCATCTGTCGCTCGCCGACTTCCGGTCGTACGCCCGGGCCGAGGTCCCGCTCGACCCGGGCGTCACGGCCTTCGTCGGGCCCAACGGCCAGGGCAAGACCAACCTGGTCGAGGCGATCGGCTACGTCGCCACCCTGGGCAGCCACCGGGTCGCCACCGACGCCCCGCTGATCCGGCTCGGCGCCGAGCGGGCGGTGATCCGTACCTCGGTGGTGGACCGCGGCCGTTCCACCCTGGTCGAGCTGGAGCTCACCCCGGGCAAGGCCAACCGGGCCCGGATCAACCGCTCGGACAACGTCCGCCCGCGTGACGTGCTGGGCCTGCTGCGCACCGTGCTGTTCGCCCCCGAGGACCTCAGTCTGGTCAAGGGCGATCCGGGCGAGCGCCGGCGCTTCCTGGACGAGCTGCTGACCGCCCGCGCGCCCCGGCTGGCCGGGGTCCGGCAGGACTACGAGCGGGTGCTCAAGCAGCGCAACGCCCTGCTGAAGACCGCCGCGATGGCCCGCCGGGCCGGCGGCGGCAAGGGCGCGGACCTTTCCACCCTGGAGGTCTGGGACGGCCATCTGGCGCGCGCCGGCGCCGAGTTGACGGCCTTCCGGATCCAGCTGGTGGCCGCCCTGCAGCCACTGGTGACGGCCGCTTACGGGCAGTTGGCCCCCGGCGGCGGCGAGACCGCACTGGAGTACCGCAGCTCCTTCGAGGGCGAGCTGCCGACCAGCCGGGAACAGGCCGAGGAGCAGCTGCTGCAGGCGCTGCAGGCGGTCCGCAAGCAGGAGGTCGAGCGCGGGGTCACCCTGGTCGGTCCGCACCGCGACGAGCTGGTGCTCAGGCTCGGCCCGCTGCCCGCCAAGGGCTACGCCAGCCACGGCGAGTCCTGGTCGTTCGCGCTGGCGCTGCGGCTGGCCTCGTACGAGTTGCTGCGGGCCGACGGCGGCGAGCCGGTGCTGATCCTGGACGACGTCTTCGCCGAGCTGGACGCCGCCCGCCGGGACCGGCTGGCCGAGCTGGTGGCCGACGGCGAGCAGGTGCTGGTCACCGCCGCGGTGGCCGAGGACGTGCCGAAGGCACTGGCCGGCGCCCGGTTCGCGGTCTCCGACGGCGCCGTCCGCCGGATAGACGCCTGATCCGTAGCCCGATTCATCGCCCGAACCATCACCTGAGCCGCTCGTCACACCGACCGCGCCTCGGGCACGCCCCGCCGCCCCGCGTCCGAGCGCTCCCGTAGGCTGGACGGCTCATCGGTTGTCCACAGGCTGGGGAAAGGAGATCGCCGTGAGCGAGCCGGCGGAGACTGAGCACTCCCTCCTTGGCCCCACGCCCGCTGCCCCCGAGCCCACCGGCGCCGACCTCGCCCGTTCCGCCCTGCGGGCGGCCCGCGCCCAGGCCCGCCAGCGCGGCGAGCAGGTGCAGCAGAAGCGCGAGGCGAAGCGGCACGGCCTGCGCAGCGGCGCCCGCTCGGACGGCCGCGACCCGGTCCCGCTGGGAGCGGCGCTGAACCGGCTGCTGACCGAGCGCGGCTGGGAGTCCTCCGCCGCGGTCGGCGGAGTGATGGGCCGCTGGCCGCAGATCGTCGGTCCGGACATCGCCGCGCACTGCCACCCCTCCTCCTACGACGAGGCCGCCGCGGTGCTCACCGTGCAGTGCGACTCCACCGCCTGGGCGACTCAACTACGCTGGCTGGCACGGCAGTTGGTGGCCCGCCTGAACCACGAGCTGGGCCACGGCACGGTGCGGACCATCAAGGTGCTCGGCCCGGCCGCGCCCGCCCGCGGCTACGGCCGGCTGCGCGCGCCCGGGAGCAAGGGCCCGGGCGACACCTGGGGCTAGGCCCGGGCGGCACCCGGGGCTGGGCCCCGCCGGGATCGGACCACGATCTTCCGGAACCCCTGACGGCCCTTCCAGGCGCCCCAGGCCCCCCAGTCGAGTATCGGGACACGTGCCGAGGGGATTTAGGGCGGCATATCTGCCTTCAAGGGCTGCCAAACGCCCATCTCTGTCAGTCGTACCGGTAGACTGGAAGCCAAACACTGTTGCTAGTGGCAACCGAGTCGAAACGCTGTGGTCGCACGCCCGCCCGTACGGGGAGAGGCATGCGACCCGTGCTGTGCCAGAGAGGGCGCTTCGTGGCCGATTCCGGCAACCCCAGCCAGACCCCAGACCAGACCGACCAGGCTTCCTACACCGGTAGCAACATCCAGGTGCTGGAAGGCCTCGACGCCGTCCGCAAGCGCCCCGGCATGTACATCGGCTCCACCGGTGAGCGCGGCCTGCACCACCTGGTGCAGGAGGTCGTGGACAACTCCGTCGACGAGGCGATGGCCGGGTACGCCGACACCATCGACGTCACGATCATGGCCGACGGCGCGGTCCGCGTCGTCGACAACGGCCGCGGCATCCCGGTCGACATCGTCCCCGGCCAGGACAAGCCCGCCGTCGAGGTCGTGCTCACCGTCCTGCACGCGGGCGGCAAGTTCGGCGGCGGCGGCTACGCCGTCTCCGGCGGTCTGCACGGCGTGGGCGTCTCGGTGGTGAACGCGCTGTCCACCCGGCTCTCGGTGGAGATCCACAAGGACGGCAGCATCTGGACCCAGGACTACAAGATGGGCGCGCCGACCGCCGCCCTGGCCAAGGGCGCGGAGACCGACCGCACCGGCACCACGGTGACCTTCTGGGCCGACGGCGACATCTTCGAGACCACCGTCTACTCCTTCGAGACGCTCTCCCGGCGCTTCCAGGAGATGGCCTTCCTCAACAAGGGCCTGTCGATCTCGCTGACCGACGAGCGCCCCGAGCACGTGGACGAGGAGGGCAAGCCGCTCACCGTCGCGTACAAGTACGACGGCGGCATCGCCGACTTCGTCGCCCACCTCAACTCCCGCAAGGGCGAGGTCATCCACCCCTCGGTGATCGACTTCGAGGCCGAGGACAAGGACAGGGCGATCTCGGTGGAGGTCGCGATGCAGTGGAACTCCTCCTACACCGAGGGGGTCTACAGCTTCGCCAACACCATCCACACCCATGGCGGCGGTACCCACGAGGAGGGCTTCCGCGCCGCGCTGACCGGCCTGATCAACCGCTACGCGCGGGACAAGAAGCTGCTCCGCGAGAAGGACGACAACCTCTCCGGCGAGGACATCCGCGAGGGTCTGACCGCGATCATCTCGGTCAAGCTCGGCGAGCCCCAGTTCGAGGGCCAGACCAAGGACAAGCTCGGCAACACCGAGGCGAAGACCTTCGTCCAGAAGGTCGTCAACGAGCACCTCGCCGACTGGCTGGACCGCAACCCCAACGAGGCCGCGGACATCATCCGCAAGTCCATCCAGGCCGCCACCGCGCGCGTCGCCGCCCGCAAGGCCCGCGACCTCACCCGCCGCAAGGGCCTGCTGGAGTCCGCCTCGCTGCCGGGCAAGCTCTCCGACTGCCAGTCCAAGGACCCGTCCGAGTGCGAGATCTTCATCGTCGAGGGTGACTCCGCAGGCGGCTCGGCCAAGCAGGGCCGCGACCCGCGTACCCAGGCCATCCTGCCGATCCGCGGCAAGATCCTGAACGTCGAGAAGGCCCGGATCGACAAGGTGCTGCAGAACACCGAGGTCCAGGCGCTGATCTCGGCCTTCGGCTGCGGCATCCAGGAGGACTACGACGAGTCCAAGCTGCGGTACCACAAGATCGTCCTGATGGCGGACGCCGACGTCGACGGCCAGCACATCCGCACCCTGCTGCTGACCCTGCTGTTCCGCTTCATGCGGCCGCTGGTCGAGGCCGGGTACGTCTACCTCGCCATGCCTCCGCTGTACAAGATCAAGTGGGGCAAGGACGACTTCGAGTACGCCTACTCCGACCGCGAGCGCGACGCCCTGATCGCCGCCGGCGTGGAGGCCGGGCGCCGGCTCCCCAAGGACGACGCGATCCAGCGCTTCAAGGGTCTCGGCGAGATGAACGCCGAGGAGCTCCGGGTCACCACCATGGACGCCGAGCACCGGCTGCTGCTCCAGGTCACCCTGGAGGACGCCGCCCGCGCCGACGAGCTGTTCTCCGTGCTGATGGGCGAGGACGTCGAGGCCCGCCGCTCCTTCATCCAGCGCAACGCCAAGGACGTCCGCTTCCTGGACGTGTGACGCGCCTGCACCCCAGGCCCCGCACGTACCAGTCCGCGTGAAAGGAAACTGACCACCAGTGGTCGACGACAACCGTCCCGACGGCGAACAGCCCGAGACCCCCGAGACTCCCGACGCCGCCGAGGCCACCGCCCAGGCGACCATGCGGATCGAGCCGGTCGAGCTCGAGACCGAGATGCAGCGCTCGTACCTCGACTACGCGATGAGCGTGATCGTCAGCCGTGCGCTCCCCGAGGTCCGCGACGGCCTCAAGCCGGTGCACCGCCGCGTGCTCTACGCGATGTACGACGGCGGGTACCGCCCCGAGAAGGGCTACTACAAGTGCGCCCGCGTCGTCGGCGACGTGATGGGCAACTACCACCCGCACGGTGACACCTCGATCTACGACACCGTGGTCCGCCTGGCCCAGCCGTGGTCGATGCGGATGCCGCTGGTGGACGGCAACGGCAACTTCGGCTCCCCGGGCAACGACCCGGCCGCGGCCATGCGCTACACCGAGTGCAAGATGATGCCGCTGGCCATGGAGATGATGCGCGACATCGACGAGGAGACCGTCGACTTCGCGCCCAACTACGACGGCCGCTCGCAGGAGCCGACCGTCCTGCCCGCGCGCTTCCCCAACCTGCTGGTCAACGGTGCCACCGGCATCGCGGTCGGCATGGCCACCAACATCCCGCCGCACAACCTCCGCGAGGTCGCCTCCGGCGCGCTCTGGTACCTGGAGAACCCGGAGGCCTCCGCCGAGGAGCTGCTGGAGGCCCTGATCGAGCGGATCAAGGGCCCCGACTTCCCCACCGGCGCGCTGATCGTCGGCCGCCGCGGGATCGACGACTACTACCGCACCGGCCGCGGCTCGGTCACCATGCGTGCCGTGGTCGAGGTCGAGGAGATCCAGGGCCGCCAGTGCCTGGTGATCACCGAGCTGCCGTACCAGGTCAACCCGGACAACCTCGCGCTGAAGATCGCCGACCTGGTCAAGGACGGCAAGATCGCCGGCATCGCCGACGTCCGCGACGAGTCCTCGTCCCGCACCGGCACCCGCCTGGTGGTCGTGCTCAAGCGCGACGCGGTCGCCAAGGTCGTGCTGAACAACCTGTACAAGCACACCGAGCTGCAGACCAACTTCGGCGCCAACATGCTGGCCCTGGTCGACGGCGTGCCGCGCACCCTGTCGCTGGACGCCTTCATCCGGCACTGGGTCAACCACCAGGTCGAGGTCATCGTCCGGCGCACCACCTTCCGGCTGCGCAAGGCGGAGGAGCGCGCCCACATCCTGCGCGCGCTGCTCAAGGCCCTGGACCTGATCGACGAGGTCATCGCGCTCATCCGGGCCTCGGCGAGCGCGGACGCCGCCCGCACCGGTCTGATGGGCCTGCTCGACATCGACGAGCTCCAGGCCAACGCCATCCTCGAGATGCAGCTGCGCCGCCTGGCCGCCCTGGAGCGCCAGCGGATCACGGACGAGCACGACGAGCTCCAGCGCAAGATCGACGAGTACAACGCGATCCTGGCCTCGCCGATCCGCCAGCGGGAGATCATCTCCGAGGAGCTCGCCGCGATCGTCGAGAAGTACGGCGACGAGCGGCGCTCCACCCTGATCCCGTCCGACGGCGACCTCTCCATCGAGGACCTCATCGCCGAGGAGGACATCGTCGTCACGATCACCCGTGGCGGCTACGTCAAGCGGACCCGCTCCGACCTCTACCGCTCGCAGAAGCGCGGCGGCAAGGGCGTGCGCGGTGCCCAGCTCAAGCAGGACGACATCGTCGACCACTTCTTCGTGACGACGACCCACAACTGGATCCTGTTCTTCACCAACAAGGGCCGGGTCTACCGCGCCAAGGGCTACGAGCTGCCGGACGCCGGGCGCGACGCCCGTGGCCAGCACGTGGCCAACCTGCTGGCCTTCCAGCCGGAGGAGCACATCACCCAGGTGATGGCCGTCCGCACCTACGAGGACAAGCCGTACCTGGTCCTCGCCACCCGGGCCGGCCTGGTGAAGAAGTCCCCGCTCAAGGACTACGACTCCCCGCGCTCCGGCGGCCTGATCGCGATCAACCTGCGCCAGGACGAGGAGGGCCGGGACGACGAACTGATCGGCGCCGAGCTGGTCTCCGCCGAGGACGACCTGCTGCTGGTCTCCAAGAAGGCCCAGTCGATCCGCTTCACCGCGACCGACGACGCACTGCGGCCCACCGGCCGCGCCACCTCCGGCGTCAAGGGCATGGCCTTCCGCGAGGACGACGAGCTGCTCTCGATGAACGTCGTCCGTCCGGGGACGTACGTCTTCACCGCCACCGACGGCGGCTACGCCAAGCGCACGGGTGTGGACGAGTACCGTGTCCAGGGACGCGGCGGCTACGGGACCAAGGCGGCGAAGATCGTCGAGGGCCGGGGCTCGCTGGTCGGCGCGCTGGTGGTGGACGACACCGACGAGATCATGGCGATCACCCTGTCGGGTGGAGTGATCCGAACGAGGGTTTCCGAAGTTCGTGAAACCGGACGTGACACCATGGGCGTCCAACTGATCAACCTCGGGAAGCGCGACGCGGTGGTGGGCATGGCCCGCAACGCGGAGGCCGAGGACGACGAGACGGCGGAGGACGAGGTCGCGGGCACCGAGTCCACCGACACGGCCGAGGGTACGGAGACGGCGGTCGGCGGCGACGCCGAGGCCTGAACCGAACCGCAGACCGGTGCCGCCGCGTCCACAGGAGTGGGCGCGGCGGCATCGGACGCCGACCAGTACCGGGCAATCCCGCCGGGCGCTGGATGACGAGTGACGGATCAGGGCGGCGCCGCCCTGGTGGGAAGTGCGGGAGGACCAGGTGAGTGGAGCCACGGGTGCTGCGGGAGGACCCTCCGGCGGCCGTCCGGGCGCGCAGGGCGGGGGTTCGTACGGCGTCCCGGGACAGCCGCCGACCGAGCACTCGGCCGCGTCCACCTCGCTGATGCCGCCGGTCGGTGGAGCGGGCCAGGCCGGTGCGACCTACGGGGGCCAGGCGCCGCCGCCCGGCAGCCCGGCCCCCGGCGCGGGCGGCTTCTCGCCGCCGACCACCTACACCAAGGGGCAGCCGACCCCGGCCCGGGGCACCCGGACCGGCGGCAACACCCCGGCCGGCGGCACCCCCGTCCCCGGGGCGGCGCGCCGCCCCTCCGGCGGGCCCTCGGCCGGCGTCGGAACCCTCGGCCGGACCCGCAAGGCCCGGCTGCGGGTGACCAAGGTCGACCCGTGGTCGGTGATGAAGGTCAGCTTCCTGCTGTCGCTGGCCGTCGGCATCATCATCATCGTGGCCGCGGCGGTGCTGTGGATGACGCTGGACTCGCTCGGCGTCTTCGACTCGCTGACCAAGACGCTCAAGGACGTCACCGGCGGCGGCGCCGAGAACACCAGCAGCCAGCTGAACCTGATGGACTACATCGGCTTCGGCAAGGTGATGATGTTCACCACGCTGATCGCCGTGGTCGACGTCGTGCTGCTGACCGCGCTGTCCACGCTCTCGGCCTTCATCTACAACGCGGCGGCCGGCTTCACCGGCGGCGTCGAGCTGACCCTGGCCGAAGAGGACTGATCCCTGGCCGAATACTGACCATCGGTCAGTTCTCCGTCCGAGGGCGGAATGTACGGGCCCCGCAGGCTGTTGCCGCCTGCGGGGCCGTCGGCATTCGGGTGACAGCCGGCTCCCGCGGCGCGCCGCCCGGAAACGGGCCGGCTGCGGTGGGATTAGCTGGACGCCGCCCGTTCCCGCGCCTGGGAGTGCCACAGGCCGCCCCCCGGTCGGTCGACCGGGCCAGGAGAGGTTCAGCAGGACGACTGGACGGAGGCGTGCGATGGCGAAGCTCGCAGGTCAACTGGTGGAGGCCCTGGAAGGGCTGTTGGGGATCCCGGTACCACTGCGGGTCCAGGCATGGGACGGCAGTGTCGCCGGGCCGCCGGGAACGCCCACGGTGGTGCTGCGCAACCGCCGGGCGCTGCGCCGGCTGATCTGGCAGCCGGACGAGCTGGGCCTGGCCCGGGCGTACGTCTCGGGGGACTTGGAGCTCGCCCCCGGCACCGACCTGTACGAGACGCTCTCCGTGGTCGCCCGCTTCGCCGAGCGGCCGGAGATCCGCACCATGACCATCGGGCCGCGCGACGTGCTCGGCGCCAGGGGCCGCAAGGTCCTCGCCGCCGCCCTGCGGGCCGGGGCGATCGGCCCGGAGCCCACCCCGCCCCCGGAGGAGGTCCGCAGGGCCCAGGGGCGGCTGCACAGCCGCAGCCGGGACCGCGCGGCCATCAGCCACCACTACGACGTCGGGAACGACTTCTACGGCCTCGTGCTGGGTTCGTCCATGGTCTACTCCTGCGCCTACTGGACGCCCGAGTCGAAGAGCCTGGAGGCGGCCCAGGAGGCCAAGCTCGACCTGATCTGCCGCAAGCTCGGCCTGCGGCCCGGGATGCGGCTGCTGGACGTCGGCTGCGGCTGGGGCTCGCTGCTGCTGCACGCGGCGAAGCACTACGGGGTCACCGCGGTCGGCGTCTCTATCTCCAAGGAGCAGGTCGCGCTGGCCCGCGCGCGGGTCGAGGAGGCCGGTCTCGCCGACCGGGTCGAGGTCCGGCTGCAGGACTACCGGGAGATCACCGACGGCCCGTTCGACGCGATCTCCAGCGTCGGCATGGCCGAGCACGTCGGCTCCGAGCAGTACCGGGTCTACGCCGAGGGCCTGTACGGGCTGCTGGTGCCCGGCGGCCGACTGCTCAACCACCAGATCGCCCGCCGCCCGGACCACCCCGGTGAGCCGCACCGCACCAGCCCCTTCATCGACCGCTACGTCTTCCCGGACGGCGAGCTCTCCCCGGTCGGTTCCACCGTGGCCCGGCTGGAGGAGGCCGGCTTCGAGGTCCGGGACGTCGAGGCGCTGCGCGAGCACTACGCGCTGACCCTGCGCGAGTGGGTGGCCAACCTGGAGGCGCACTGGACGGAGGCGGTCCGCCTGGTCGGCCGCGGCCGCGCCCGGGTCTGGCGGCTGTACATGGCCGCCTCCGCGCTCGCCTTCGAGCAGAACCGGATCGGCGTGAACCAGGTCCTCGCCGTCCGCAGCACCGAGGAGGGCGCGGCCGGTCTGCCGCCGACCCGCGAGGAGTGGCTGGTGCGCCCGGCCGTCGAGGTCCCTGCCGCGACCTAGGCCGGAACGGATTTGGGAGATCGGCGGTCGGTCCGCTAATCTTTCAGTGCGGCAAGGGCCTATAGCTCAGACGGTTAGAGCGCTTCCCTGATAAGGAAGAGGCCACAGGTTCAAGTCCTGTTAGGCCCACCC